>JAIUOX010000031.1 GCA_020160955.1 Pseudomonadota bacterium | reverse complement strand
CTCCAACCTGCTCGACACGCTGATCAACCAGATCCCGCGCTGGGAACAGGCCTCGGCGATCTCGACCATCCTGCTGATCGTGACGCTGCTGATCTTCGCGGCCTACCGGCGGCTCGACAGGAAGGCGTCAGCATGACGGGCTCGCCGTGGTCGCGGCGCCTGCTGGCCGCCGCCGGCGTGTTCGGGCTGGTGTTCCTGACCGTGCCGATCGTCATCGTCATCCCGATGTCGTTCTCGTCGGCCCGCGCGCTGACCTTCCCGCCGCCCGGCTTCTCGCTGCGCTGGTACCAGGCCTTCTTCGGCGACCCGCGCTGGATGGAGGCGATGGCGACCTCGACCATCGTCGCGGTGGTGTCGTCGCTGCTGGCGCTGGTGCTGGGCGGGCTGGCGGCGTACGGGCTGCGCCGCGGCAGCTTTCGCGGCCGCGATCTCGCCGAGGGCAACTTCATGGCGCCGCTGATCGTGCCGACCATCATCGTGGCGATCGCCCTCTACCTCGGCCTCGCCCGGATCGGCCTGCTCGGCTCGTGGCTGGGGCTGGTGGTGGCGCACACGGTGCTGAACGTGCCGCTGGTCATGATGGTGCTGGGCGTGGCGATCCGCGAGTTCGACCTGCGCATCGAGCAGGTGGCGTGGAGCCTCGGCGCGTCGTGGGGCCACACCATCGTGAAGGTCGTGTTGCCCAACCTCGCGCCCTCGGTCTTCGCGGCCTGGATCTTCGCCTTCATCGGCAGCTTCGACGAGGTGATCGTGACCTCGTTCATCGCCGGCAAGTACGAGACCGTGCCGAAGAAGATGTTCAACGAGCTGATCCTCGAGGTGAACCCGACGATCACCGCGGTGGCGACGCTGCTGATCGCGCTGACCGTGCTGGCGCTGGCGGCGGTGAGCCTGATCCTCGCCCGCACCGGGCGGCTGCAGAAGACTCTGGTCTGACGCCGGTGTAGCCTCCGCCGCAGGAGGAAACGATGACCTATCCAAAGCGCGTGCGGCTGGTCGAGATGGGGCCGCGGGACGGCCTGCAGAACGAGGCGAAGCCGGTGCCGGTCGAGACCAAGGTGGCGCTGATCGACGCGCTGTCGGCGGCCGGCCACGTCGCGGTCGAGGCCGGCAGCTTCGTGTCGCCCAAGTGGGTGCCGCAGATGGCGAGCACCGACGAGGTGATGGCCCGCATCCAGCGCAAGCCCGGCGTCTCGTACCCGGTGCTGGTGCCCAACAAGCAGGGCATGATCGGCGCCATCGAGTCGCGCTGCGAGGAGATCGCGATCTTCACCGCGGCCTCGGAGGCGTTCTGCCGCAAGAACACCAACTGCTCGATCGACGAGAGCTTCGAGCGCTTCGCCCCGGTGATCGAGGCGGCGCAGAAGCACGGCATGAAGGTGCGCGGCTACGTCTCGACCGTGATCGCCTGTCCCTACGACGGCAAGGTCGCGCCGGCCAAGGTGGCCGAGGTGTCGGACCGGCTGTTCCGCATGGGCTGCTACGAGGTCTCGCTGGGCGACACGATCGGCGTCGGCACGCCGGCCGAGTGCGTCGCCATGATCGACGCGGTGGCCGAGAAGGTGCCGCGCGACAAGATCGCGGCGCACTTCCACGACACCTGGGGCCAGTCGCTGGCCAACATCATGGCGGTCATGGAGCGCGGCATCGCGGTGTTCGACACCTCGGTGGCGGGGCTGGGCGGCTGCCCCTACGCCAAGGGCGCCTCGGGCAACGTCGGCACCGAGGACGTGCTCTACCTGCTGAACGGCCTCGGCATCGCCCACGGCGTCGACCTCGACGCGGTGGCGAAGGCCGGCCGCGACATCTGCGCGGCGCTGGGCCGCGAGCCGGCCTCGAAGGTGGCGCAGGCCATGAAGGCCAAGGTCGCCGCCCAGGCCGCGGCATGACGACCGCGGCCGCGTTCCGCGCGACCAAGGCGGCGGCCGAGCCGCCGGCCGGCGTCGGACCGGCGCTCGAGGCGCTGTGGCGGGCGGCGCGCGGCGAGTGGGACGCCGCCCACGGTGTCGTGCAGGGCCACGAGGGCGAGGCCGACTGCGACTGGGTCCATGCCCACCTGCACCGCCAGGAAGGCGACCTCGACAACGCCCGCTACTGGTACCGCCGCGCCCGCAAGCCGGAGTCGACGGCCAGCCTCGCCGAGGAGTGGGACGAGATCGCGACGGCGATGCTGAAGGGGGCCTGAGGAAGGGTCCCTCGCTGCGCTCGGGATGACAGGAATGACTGTCGATGCTGAGAGAGGCCTGAGGAAGGGTCCCTCGCTACGTTCGGGATGACAAGAATGACTGTCATCCCGAGCGCAGCGAGGGACCTTTCGGCCTCAGCGACGGACCACCCGCACCTCGACCGCGCTCGAGTGGCCGGCTTCGTCTATCACCGCGACGCGTGACACGCCCGGACCGTCCGGCACCCAGCTGGTGCCGTCGAGCGGACGGCCATCGACCAGCCAGCGCAGCTTGCCATGGCCGCCGCGGGCGCTGAGCGGCACCGCCTCGCGCGCCGCCAGCTCGATGCGGGCATCCGCCGGCGGGTAGGCGATGCGCAGGCTGCCGGGCTCGCTGGTCGGGCCGAGCGTGCGCAGCCGCACCGGCAGGTCGCGCCACGAGGCGACGCGGAGGACGTCGGGCGGCGCGGGCCTCGCGACATTGTCCTCGGCGGGCAGGCGGCCGAACGCCTTGAGCAGGATCGGCAGGGCGGCGTGGCGGCCGAGTTCGCCCGGCCGCGCCGTGCCGTCGGCATGGCCGACCCACACCACCACGGTCCAGTGGTTGCTGTAGCCGGCGGCCCAGGCGTCGCGGAAGCCCGCCGAGGTGCCGGTCTTGAAGGCGATGCGGCGCTCGCGCAGCGCCACCGGCAGGGTGGCGAAGCCTTCCGGCAGCGGCGCCTCGGCCAGGATGTCGCCGACGTACCAGGCGGCGGCCGGTCCCAGCAGGCGCACCGGCTCGGCCGCCGGACCGTCGCGGCGCACCGTCGGCGGGGCGAACAGCCCGCCGCGCGCCAGGCCGAGGTAGAAGCCGGCCATCTCGAGCGGCGAGATCGTGGCGCTGCCGAGCGCCAGGCCCAGCGAGCCGCCCTTGTCGCCCGGCGGCAGCCCCGGCGCCGCGCCGGCCGTGCGCATCGTCGCGAGGAAACGCTGCGGCCCGACCTTCTCCAGCGCCAGCACGGCCGGCACGTTGAGCGACTGCTGCAGGGCGCGCCGCACCGTGACCGCGCCCTGATGGTCGCGGTCGAAGTTGCGCGGCAGCCAGTCGCGAAAGCGCACCGGCACGTCCTCGACCAGCGACTCCGGGTGCAGCGTGCGGTCGTCGAAGGCCAGCGCGTAGATCAACGGCTTCAGCGCCGATCCCGGCGAGCGGTGGGCGCGCACCAGGTCGACCTGGCCGGCGCGGCCGAACCAGTCGGAGCCGGCCTGCCACGCGACGACGGCGCCGTTGCGGTTGTCGACCGCGACGATCGCGATCTCGGGCCGATCGGCGGTGCGCTCGCGCTCCTCGCGCGCGAGCTGCGCCAGCGCGGCCTGCAGCTCGCCTCGGATCGTGGTCGGCACGACCGTGCCGGGGGACTGGCCGGCCAACCATGCCGCGAGGTGCGGCGCCTGCATCGGCAGGGCGAGGCGGCGCGACGGCGCCGGCCGGCTGGCCGCGAGGGCGCGGGTCGCGTCGTCGATCACGCCCTGCTCGAGGCCCCGCTCCAGCACGCGGTCGCGCGCCCGCTGCGCGCGATCGGCCGCGCGGTCGGGGCGGCGGCGCTCCGGCGACTGAGGGATCGCGACCAGCAGGGCCGCCTCGGCGGCGCTCAGCGCCTTCGGCTCCTTGCCGAACCAGGCGAGCGAGGCGGCGCGCACGCCCTCGAGGTTGCCGCCCATCGGCGCCAGCGTCAGGTAGATCGCCAGCACCTCGTCCTTGCCGTAGCGCCACTCGAGCTGCAGGGCGCGCGCCGACTGCAGGGCCTTGGTGGCGAGGCTGCGGTCGCGGACCTGGAAGCGCTGCGGCTCGAGCAGGCGGGCGGCCTGCATCGACAGGGTCGAGGCGCCGGAGACGATGCGGCCGCGGGCCAGCCACTGCTCGGCGGCGCGCACCGCGGCCAGCGGGTCGATACCGAGGTGGCGGTCGAAGCGGCGGTCCTCGTAGGCCTTGAGCAGCGCGAGGTAGAGCGGATCGACGTCCTCGACCCGCGTGCCGAGCCGCCACCGCCCGTCCGGCGTCGTGAAGGCGCGCAGCAGCCGGCCCGAGGCGTCGACGACCTCGGTCGAGCGGTCGCGGTAGCGCGACAGGTCGGGCGGGAACAGCCGGTCGAGCGCCAGCGCCCCGGCGACCAGCCCGGTCGCCGCCAGTGCCGCGCCAGCCAGGAGCCCCCGCCAGTTCATGCGCTCACCGCGGCGCGATCTCGACGCGGCCCATGGCGGTGCGGCCGTGGACGCGTGGCGCGTACATGTCCGACACGTTCACCGCGGGCAGCGCGAAGGCGCCCGGGGTGACCGCCCGCACGATGTAGGCGACGTGGTAGCCGTTGACCGACTGCTTGAGTTCCTCCTCGGAGTCCCACCACGACCGGTAGGGCCGCCGGCCGAGGCTGAAGGACGCGAAGAAGCGGTCGTCGCGCGCTTCGGCGATGCGGGTGTCGCTCAGCTTGGCGAGGAAGCCGAACGGCTTGGCGGTCTCCTCGTTCAGCACGGCCTCGATCTCGAAGCCGGCCGGCAGCAGGTCGAGCAGCGCCACCTCGTGGTAGCCGCCGGCGACGTTGCGGCCGCTGATCGAGACGATCAGCCGCTCGTTCTGGCGCAGCCGGCGCAGGTCGGCGGGCCGGCCGGACAGCGTCAGGAACTCGCGCTGAACGCTGATTCCCTGGGTGGTGGCCGGCAGCGCCTCGCGCGGCACGCCGCGGGCGGTCACCTGCAGCCACACCGCGCCGTCGCCCTCGTTGCGCAGGCGCACGCCGCGGGCGATCGCGGCGGCGTCCGGGTTGATCGTCACCGGGTCGCGCGGCGCGGTCTTGCGCTCGCCGTCGAGCGCGTAGACGAGGTCGCCGCCGGCGCCGCTCATGGCCCGCGCGGCGAGCACCAGCCAGGCCTGCTCCTGCGTCGTCGTCTGGTTGACGTTGGCCGCCAGCTTCTCGCCGACGATGCTGGCGACCTGGGCGAAGCCCTCGCGGCCGCCGGCCTCGGCGGCCAGCGCCAGCAGGGCGGCGCGGTTGCGCAGCGCCGAGCCGTAGTAGTCGCCGCGGCCGACCGCGTCGGCCATGTCGCGCGCCTTGGCGAAGGCCAGCCGGGCGCGGCCCGGCTCGGCGACCTGGTTCAGCGCCGCCGCCAGTTGCGCCCAGGCGAGGCCGTCGGAGATGTTGGCCCCGTCCTTGTCCTGGAAGTAGCGGACGCGGCCGGGATCGGCGAGGCCGGCGCGCGCCAGCACGTACCAGGCATAGGCCTGGGCGTTGGGCGTGAACTTGTCGGCGTTGCGGTTCATCCAGCCGAGCGCGCGCTGCAGCGGCGCGGCCGGCACCGCCATCGACTGGTCGCGGGCGCGCAGCAGGAAGTCGAGCGCGTAGGCCTGCAGCCACTCGGCGGCGGGCGTCCACGGACCCCACATGCCGAACGACCCGTCCGGCAGCTGCATGTCGACGATGCGGTACACCGCCTCCTGCACGCGGTCCGGGATGCGCGGGTCGGACGGTCCGTAGCCCAGCAGCGCGACGTCGTTGTAGTAGAGCAGCGGCAGCGCCCGGCTGGTGGTCTGCTCGATGCAGCCGAACGGGTACTTGTCGAGGGCGCGCAACAGCGCCGCGACGTCGATGCCCGGCACGCGGGTCAGCGACACGCCGACCTGCGCGGTGCCCGGCGCGAACTCGGCGATCACGTTGCGGTCGAGCGTCAGCTCGCGACCGGCCGCCAGTTGCGACACGGTATCGACGGCGCTGGGCGTCTGGGCGGGACGGACCTGGATGTCCCACTCGCGGCGCACCGCGAAGTTGCCCGGGCCGGAGACCTCGACCGCGACCTTGCCGAAGCCGGCATCGCTCGACGCGACCAGCGGCCAGGTCAGCAGTTCGCGCTGGCCGCTGGCCAGCCGGCGGGTCTCGGCGACCGGCCGGTCGAGCGACACCGCGCCGCTCGCCTGCACGGTCAGGCGGTAGTCGCCGGCCGCGCCGTCGACGTTGTGCAGCGACAGCGCCAGGCGGCCGCGGTCGTCGGGCGCGAGGAAGCGCGGCAGCACGGCGTCGGCGGTGACGGCGTCGCGCACGAACACCCGCTTGTCGGCCGAGCCGACGCGCGACTTGGCGTAGGCCACGACCATGACCCGGAGCTGGCCGATGAAGTCGGGCACCTCCAGCGCGATCTTCGCTTCGCCCTTGTCGTCGAGCTTCACCGCGCCGCTGAACAGCGCCACCGTGCGCGTCGGCACGACGTCGAGGCCGCCGATCTCGCCGGCATCGCCGCCGACCCGGATGCGGCCGAGGTCGTCGGCCCGCGTGTCGAGCAGCCGGCCGTAGTCGTCGCGCATCGCGACCCCGAGGCGGCGCTTGCCGAGGTAGAAGGCGGCCGGGTCGGGGGTCTTGAAGCGCGTCAGCTGCAGGATGCCCTCGTCGACGGCGGCCAGGGTCACCCAGGCTTCCTCGCCGCCGAGGTTGGCGACCTTGACCGGGACCTCGATCTTCTGGCGCGGCACGATCTTGTCGGGCGCCTCAATCTTGACGTCGAGGGTGCGCAGCTTGGGCTCGAGTCCCAGCCATGCCAGGCCGATGGCGCGCGTCGGCACGCGGTCGGCCGGCTTGTCGAGCGGTCGCCAGGCGGTGACCAGCGCGTAGGCGCCGGGACCCCAGTCGCCGCTCACCGGCACCTCGATGGTGGTGCCGCCGGCCGGGACCGTGACGTTGCGGGTCGAGATCACGCGGTCGGTGGCGATCGCCAGCAGCGCCTCGCCGGCGAACGGCGCCTCGATGCGCAGCCGCGCCGTCTCGCCCGGCGCGTAGGCCTGCTTGTCGGAGGCGACGCGCAAGGTGTCGGGCGTCTCCTCGCCGTCGTCCGAGCCACCGTACCAGCCGACGTAGAACGGCAGGGTGGTGGTCGTGTCGGCCTGCCGGTCGATCACCGTCAGGCGGTGCGAGCCCCAGCCCAGGCGGAAGGAGAGGCGGGTCGGGCCGTCGGCCTTGAACGCCACCGTGTCGGCGGTGATCAGCCGGTCGTTGGCGATCGACTGCCAGCGCCAGCGGCCGTCGACCTCGTACCACTGGTAGTTCCAGTCGATGCGCTCGATGCGGTACTCGACGCCGGGCCGGGCCACCGGCTTGCCGCTGGCGTCGACCGCGACGAGGTCGAACGCGGTCTCGACGCCCTCGCGGGCATAGCGGCCCTCGAAGGTCGGCCGGATGCCGAGATAGACGTCGCGCGTGCGCACCGGCAGCGCGAGGTCGGCCTTGGTGGCGCGGCCGCCGCCCGGCTCGAACACGCGGGCGACCAGCTGGGCGCGCAGCGGCAGGTCGGTGTCCTTGAGGTCGCCGCCCCACTCGAAGCGCGTGCGACCGGCCTCGTCGGTGTCGGGGGCCTTGAGCGTCAGGAACGGCGGCTCGAAATCCTTGCGCGCCTGCTGCGAGCCGAAGCTGTAGCGGGCGTAGGCGGGGAAGGGCTCGGCATCGACGGTAATGCGCAGGTCGCCCTCGACCGCGAGGTTGGCGCCCGGCGCGCCGTACAGGAAGTCGGCCTTGACGTCGAACGTGTTGACCTGGCTCGGCCGGACCAGCGGCGCGGCCGACGACAGCTCGACCTTGAGCTTCTCCGGCACGAAGTCCTCGACCGAGAACTCGACGGTACCGACCGGCGGCGCCTTGGGGTCGACGTGGGCGGCGACCGACCAGCGGCCGCGGCGCGACGACTTCGGCAGGGCGATCGGCTGGTGCACGGCGCCGCTGGCGGCCGGCGGCTGGGTGAAGCGGGTGAACTCGCTGCCGTCCGGGCGCTTGACCACCAGCGTGACCGGCAGGTTGGTCAGCGCCACCGCCCCGGCATCGCGCAGCAGGGTGACCAGCTGCACCGTCTCGCCCGGCCGGTAGACGCCGCGCTCGGTGTACAGGAAGGCGTCGACCGGCCCGGGCTGGTCGCGCCCGGTGACGCCGCGGTCGGAGAAGTCGAACGGCGCCTTGCCCAGCTCGAGGCGGGTGAAGTCCTGCTGCGCGGCGTTCGACGCCATGACGGCGGCGGGCCGCGCCGCGCCGCGGCCCTTGAGCAAGCCGGCGGCGAACAGCACGCGGCCCGCCGCGTCGGTCACCGCCTTGGCCATCGGCTCGTTGCCGCGCGACAGCAGCACGACCTCGAGGCCGGCCATCGGCTGGGCGGTCTGCAGCGACCGGGCGAACACGTTCAGCCCGTCGTCGCCGGTGAAGGTGGTGAGCGCGATGTCGGTGTCGATCACCCACATGCCGGCCGCCTCGCCGCGGCCCTCGTCGTCGTCGTAGTTGCGCGGCGGCGGCTGGGCGGCGTCCCACGCCACCACGAAGTAGCTGCCGGGCTTCCAGTCCTTCACCGTCTCGCGGATCGGGAAGGCGGTGGTGACCGGCTGGTTGGCGACGTTGCGCACCTCCATGGTGCCGCGCCACTGCAGCGCGCCGTTGGTCCCGTTCAGCCAGCCGTACAGCGACCACGACTCGGTGACCGGCGCGCTGCCGGGATAGGTCGCGTCGTAGCGGTCGCTCGCGAAACCGTTGATGGCGCGCTCGTTCACCCGGTAGACCGCGAGGCCGACCCTGGAGACGTTCACGGTGGTGATCGGCAGGCCGGCGGCGCTGCCGCGCGGCAGGATGAAGCCGCGGCCGGGCAGGGTGACGACCGCCGGGCGGGCGCCCAGCGCGACCTCGACGTCCTGGTCGGTGTCGAGCTTGACGCCGTCGCGGCCCGGGAAGCCGCTGCGCAGCCGGACCTTGTAGGTCTCGCCGTAGGCCAGGCCGCCGACGCACAGCTTGTCGTCGACCACGCGCAGGGCGGTCTTCACCTCGGGCGCGATGGTGACGAAGTCGCCGTAGTTCACGCCGCCGCTGGCCAGCGGCCGGTTGAACGCCAGGCAGGCCTCGCTCTCGGGCCGGCTGTTGTCGAGGGTGATGCGGCGATAGGCGAACGGCTCGTCCGGCGCGGCCGGCGGCTGCGGCAGCGGGACCGGCGCGGTGGCGTTGGCCTGGGAAGGGGCCTGGGAGGGGGCGGGGGCCGCTGGTGTCGTGACCGGTGTCGTGGCCGGTGGGGCGGCGGGCGCCGGGGCGGGAGGCGTGGCCGGGGTGGCGACGCGCGGCGCGTCGGCGCGCTCGATCGGCCGCCCGATCAGGTAACCCGCGACGCCCGACCCCAGCATCAGCGCCGCGATCATGGCCAGCAACGTCGTCCGATTCATCGCAATCCCCGCAAAGGCGCGCCGACTCTATTCCGGCGATTGTGCCCAGATCGTGAAGAGTGAACCTCGCCACGCATTTCTTCCAGCGTGTGGCGGCCGCATCACGGTGACGCTGTGGATAGGCAGCGCTTGAGGCCACCCGGCACGCCGTACTAAGCGCAAGCCATGGCGTTGAACCTCATCAAGCTGGCGGTCGGCATCGACGACCTCGCGCACCTCAAGACGGTGCAGGCCGAGCGCCGCCGGCAACGCCGCCAGTCGCCGCGCTCGCCGCACTGGGTCTACACCCGCAACACGCCGCGGCGGGCCGAGGAATTGCTGGGCGGCGGCTCGCTCTACTGGGTGGTGCGCGGCGTCATCCGCTGCCGCCAGGAGCTGGTCGGCTTCGACGAGGACGTCGACGCCGAGGACGGCCGCAAGTACTGCCGAATCAAGGTCAAGCGCACCATCGTCCCGACCGCGCCGCGCGCCTGCAAGGCCTTCCAGGGCTGGCGCTACCTTGAGCCGGACAACGCCCCGCCCGACCTGTCGAAGGGCGACTCCGACGGCGAGATGCCGGCCGAGATGGTGGCGGAACTGAAACGGCTGGGGTTGCTCTAGCGACTCGTCAATTTCAGCTCGATGCGCCGGTTGCGCGCCGCGTCGGTGGCGGACAGGGGCTGGAACTCGGCGTAGCCGGCGGCGACCAGGCGGTCGTTGGGGATGCCCTGGCTGTGCAGGAAGCGCACCACGGCGATCGCCCGTGCGGTCGAGAGTTCCCAGTTCGAGGCGTACAGCGCGCTCTTGATCGGCTTGTCGTCGGTGTGGCCGTCGACCTGCAGCACCCAGTTGATGTCGCCCGGGATGCGGCTGGCCAGCTCGACCAGCCGCCGGGCGACCACGGCCAGCTGCTTCTCGCCGGCCGGCTGGAGCTGGGCGGAGCCGGACGGAAACAGGACCTCCGACTGGAACACGAAGCGGTCGCCCACGACCTGGACATCGCGCTGGCCGGCCAGCGCCTCGCGCAGCTTGCCGAAGAACTCCGAACGGTAGCGCGCCAGCTCCTCGACCTTGCTGGCCAGCGCCCGGTTCAGCTTCTGGCCGAGATCGACGATCTGCGCCTGCTGGTCCTTCGACTTGGCCTCCGAGGCGTCGAGCGCCGCGGCGAGGCGGCCGAGCTCGTCCTTCAGCCCGGCCAGTTCCGCGGTCATGCGCACCACGGCGGCCTTCTGCTCGGCGGTGAGCTTCTGCTCCTCGGTGAGGTCGGTGAACAGCTTGCCCTTCTCGTTGTTGGCGGCGGCCAGCGAGGCGGCGAGCCGGGTCAGTTCCAGCCGCTGGCGCTCGATCTCCTTCTGCAGGTCGCCGGCCCTGGCCTCGCTCTCCTTCGCCTGGCTCTGCAGCGCCGCCGACAGGCGGTCCTGCTCGGCCAGCATCGAGGTCAGGCGCTCGGTCAGGCGGTCGCGTTCGATCTTCAGCGCGTCGCCGGCGCGTCGCTCGGCGGCGAGGTCGTCGCCCAGCCGGTCGCGCTCGGCGCGGGCCTGGCGCAGCTGCAGGGTCAGCTGCTCGAGGTCCTTCTGCAGGCTCTCGCCGGCCTTCTTCTCGATCGACAGCGCGTTGGCGAGGTCGCCGATCTGCTTGCCCAGCTGCTCGATGGCGTTGTCGCGCGAGCTGAGCGCGTTCGACAGCGTGAACTGCGCGACGCTGAACAGCGACAGCAGGAAGATCAGCACCATCAGCAGCGTGGTGAGCGCGTCGACGTAGCCCGGCCAGGTGTAGTCGGCGGCGCCGCCGCGGCGGCGGGACGAGGCGGCCGCCATGCGCTAGCCGTCGCCCGGGTGGGGCGCGCCGCGCGACGAGGAGGAAATGGTGCGGGCGAGCAGGCGCAGTTCGCCGCGCAGGTCGTCGGCCAGCGCGGTGCGGTTGCGCGCGTTGTCCTCGACCAGGCGGGCGAGGTGGTTCTCCAGCGTGCGCTGGTGCGCCGCCAGCGCCTCGCGGTCGGTCTCCGACGGGCCGCGCTCGCCCAGCCGGTTGATCGCGTTGCGCAGCTCGATCGACTGCTCGCCCATGCGGGCCAGCAGCGCCTGCTGGGCGCGGGTCGCCTCGGCCAGCGAGGCCAGCCGCTCGACCAGCGTGACGGTGGCCGAGGCAGCGGCCTCGCGGCCCTCCTCGGCGCGGCGCAGCGTGCGGGTGAGGTCGTCGATGCCGTCGGCGGTGCGCTCGAGCAGCGCCTCGACGTAGGCCGACACGCCCTGTTCGCCGTCGGTGACGAGGCCGCTCTGCAGCTTGGTGGCGCCGGACAGCCACTCCTCCAGTTCCATGTGGAAGCGGCCCTGGGCCTGGCTGGCCTGCAGCTCGAGGAAGCCCAGCACCAGCGAACCCGACAGGCCGAACAGCGAGGCGCCGAACGCGGTGGCCATGCCCTTGAGCGGCCCCTCGATGCTTTCCTTGAGGCGGGCGAACATCGCGACCGGGTCGTTGCCGCTGACCTGCAGCCGGGTGATCGCGTCGGCGACCGCGCCGATCGTCTCGAGCAGGCCCCAGAAGGTGCCGAGCAGGCCGAGGAAGATCAGCAGGCCGGTCAGGTAGCGGCTGAGCTCGCGCCGTTCATCGAGCCGGGTGGCGATTCCCTCGAGCACGGCGCGGGTCACGGTCGGCGACAGGCGCAGCCGGTCCTGGCGCTCGCCCAGCATCGTGGCGAGCGGCGCCAGCAGGTTGAGCGAGCCGGTGTCGAGCGGCGGCGCGTCGGGCTCGCGGTGCATGAAGCGGCGCAGCCACTTCACCTCGGGCCACAGCGACAGCACCTGGCGCATCACGAAGAAGATGCCGATCACCAGCACGGCGACGATCACGCCGTTCAGGATCGGCGTGTTCATGAACACCCGCAGGAGGTCGTGGCGCAGCACGTAGCCCAGTCCCAGCACGGCGGCCAGGAAGACCAGCATGCGCACCAGGTAGGGAAGGGGGCTGCTCATGCGCCGCGACCATAGCGGGCGCTCCGCCCCGGCTCAACCGGCGGCCCGGGAACGGTCCCGGACCGATCACGGCAAGGTCAGGCCAGCAGCTCGATCATCGGCTGGTGCATGCCGAAGTTGCTGGCGAGGATCGTCGGGCCGCCCAGCTCGTAGGGCTTGCCCGCGATGTCGCTGACCACGCCGCCGGCCTCGCGCACCATCAGGATCCCGGCCGCGACGTCCCACGGCGCCAGGCCGACCTCGAAGAAGGCGTCGTAGCGGCCGGCCGCGACGAAGGCGAAGTCGAGCGACGCGGCGCCCCAGCGCCGGATGCCAGCGGTGCGCTTGGCGACGTTCTCGAGCTTCGGCAGGTAGGCATCGAGACCGCCCTTGCCGAGGTGGGGAATGCCGGTGGCGACCAGCGCGCGGGCCGGGTCCTTGCGGCCCGAGACACGCAGGCGGCGCGAGCGCGCGGTCGGCGTGTCGACGTAGGCGCCGTTGCCCTTCTCGGCCCAGAACAGCTCGTCGGAGATCGGCTGGTAGATCACGCCGGCGATGATCTCGCCCTCGCGCTCCAGGCCGATCGAGATGGCGAAGTGCGGCACGCCGTGCAGGAAGTTGGTCGTGCCGTCGATCGGGTCGACGATCCAGCGGTTGCGGCCGTCGCCGCGCGTCTCGCCGCCTTCCTCGCCGAGGAAGCCGTACTCGGGGCGGGTGCGCGCCAGTTCCGCGCGCAGCGTCCGCTCGGCCTTGACGTCGGCGTGGCTGACGAAGTCGCCCGGACCCTTTTCCGAGACCTGCAGGTTCTCGACCTCGCCGAAGTCGCGCTTGAGGTTCTTCGCGGCGGCGAAGGCGGCGCGGATCATCACCGTGATGGTGGCCGAGCGCGGCGCGAGCGACTTGCGCTCGGCCGGGCCCGAGCGTTCGCGGCCGGTGCCCATGGGGGCACGGCCGACGCGGGCGACGGGCTGGTCGGGCAGGCGGGCCAAGGATCAGTCCTTGGCGCGTTCGAGGTAGGTGCCGTCCTCGGTGTTGATCACCAGGCGGGTGCCGACGCCGATGTGCGGCGGCACCATCACGCGGATGCCACCCTCGACGATCGCCGGCTTGTAGGACGACGAGGCCGTCTGGCCCTTGACCACGGCATCGGCCTCGATCACCGGCAGGATCACCGTCTTCGGCAGGTCGGCGCCGACCGGCGCGCCCTCGTACAGCGAGACCACGACTTCCATGCCGTCCTGCAGGAAGCGGGCCTGGTCGTCGTCGAGCACGTCGCCCGGGACGGTCAGCTGCTCGAAGGTTTCCTTGTCCATGAACGTGTAGCCGGTGTCGTCCTTGAACAGGTAGGTGCAGTCGCGCTCGTCGATGTGGACGCGCTCGATGGTCTCGCCCGAGCGGAAGCGCTCCTGCAGCTTGTTGCCCTCGCGCAGCGCCTTGGCCTCGATGGCGACGAACGCGCCACCCTTGCCCGGGTTGATGTGCTGCACCTTGGAGGCCACCCAGAGCTTGCCGTTGTACTCGATGACGTTGCCGGACTTGATCGAATTGACGGGCACTTTCATGGCGATACCGCAGGTCGAATGAATGGAATTCGGCCCCGTCCGCAGGGAGCGGAACGAGGCCGGCGGGCGGCTTGTATCAAGTCCGGCGGGGGGCCGCAACCGGGCCCGCCAGCCCCAGTTCGGCCTGTTTCCGGCGCGGCAGGGCGGCGGCGATCACGGCGTGGGCGCGCCGCAGGTAGGCCTTCATCTCGGCGTCGGTCAGGACCGCCGGGTCGTCGACCGAAACCCACTTGGCGCGGGCGAGGTAGGGGGCCGGGCGGAAGCCCGGCGAGCGGCTGAGCGCCTCGTAGTGCTCGGGCGCCGACTTGAAGGAGACGCGGCCCACCGAGTGGGCGGCGGGGGCGACCAGGCAGAACATCTTGCCGCCGACCTTGAACACCGCCACGCCCTCCCATTGCACGATCCGGGTGGCGGCCGGCAGGCCGGCGCAGAAGCGTTC
The DNA here is from genome assembly GCA_020160955.1 of Pseudomonadota bacterium. Taxonomy (GTDB): domain Bacteria; phylum Pseudomonadota; class Alphaproteobacteria; order Reyranellales; family Reyranellaceae; genus Reyranella. The sequence goes on along the minus strand of JAIUOX010000031.1, from coordinate 30,864 downwards.
GATCTGGCGGGGCGTCATGGCGTCACCTTACACGGCGCGCCGCCCGCGTGCGAAGGTCCGCGCATGACCGAGTGGCATCCCGACCGGCTCGCCCGCCGCCTGCCGCACCTGCAGGCCCGCGCCCGCCTGCAGGCGGCGCTGCGCGGGTGGTTCGCCGACGAGGGTTTCGTCGAGGTCGAGACGCCGATCCTGCAGGTCGCGCCGGGCGCCGAGGTCCACCTGTCGGGCTTCGCCACCAACTGGCAATTGCCCGACGGCGAGGAGCGGGTGCGCTGGCTGCATTCGTCGCCGGAGTTCGCGATGAAGAAGCTGCTGGCCGGCGGCGTGCCGAGGCTGTTCCAGTTCGCGAAGACCTTCCGCAACGCCGAGGGCTCGGCGCTGCACCATCCCGAGTTCACGATGCTCGAGTGGTACCGCGCCGGCGCTGCTTACGAGACCATCATGGACGACTGCGCCCGCCTGCTGGCGCTGACCGGCGTGGACGCGCTGCGCTGGGGCGAACTCGCCTGCGATCCGCGCGCCGAGCCCGAGCGGCTGACCGTCGCCGAGGCGTTCGCCCGCCATGCCGGGGTCGACCTGTTCGCCACGATCGGCCACCCGGAACGTCTCGCCGCCGCCGCCGGGATGGCGATGCACGAGGGCGACAGCTGGGACGACATGTTCTTCCGCGTGATGTTCGAGCGCATCGAGCGGCGGCTGGGCGTCGGCCGCCCGACCATCCTGTGCGAGTACCCGATCGGCATGGCCGCCCTGGCCCGCGCCAAGCCGGGCGATCCGCGTGTCGCCGAGCGCTTCGAGCTCTATGCCTGTGGCGTCGAGCTGGCCAACGCGTTCGGCGAACTGACCGACCCCAGGGTCCAGCGGGCGCGGCTGCTGGCCGACATGGACGAGAAGGAACGGCTGTACGGCGTGCGCTGGCCGATCGACGACGACTTCCTGGCCGCGCTCGAGCACGGCCTGCCCGACTGCGCCGGCATCGCGCTGGGCTTCGACCGGCTGGTCATGCTGGCGACCGGCGCGGCCCGCATCGAGGACGTGCTGTGGTTGCCGGTCCGCTGATCAGCGGCCGGCGAAGATCTCGTTGAATGCCTTGACCGCCGCGGTCGGGCCGTCGCGGTAGGCCCACACGCCGCCCGCCACCGCCAGGAAATCGGCGCCGGCCGCGACCAGCGGGCGGCAGTTGTCGGCGGTGATGCCGCCGATCGCCACGCACGGCACTTCCATCAGGCCGCTCCACCATTCCAGGATCTCGACGTCGGCCGGCGTGGTCACGCTCTTGGTCGAGGACGGGAAGAAGGCGCCGAAGGCGACGTAGTCGGCGCCGGCCTCGGCGGCTTCCATGGCGAGGTGGCGCGAGGCCTTGCAGGTCACGCCGACCTGGCGCTCGGGGCCGACGATGCGGCGGGCCTCGGCGTAGGGCACGTCGTCCTGGCCGACATGGACGCCGTCGCAATCGAGCTTGAGGGCGAGGTCGGGCCGGTCGTTCAGGATGAAGGCGACGTCGCGCTGCTGGCAGACCGGGCGCAGCGTGTCGGCCGCCCGGGCGATGGCGTCGTCGGACACGTCCTTGAGGCGCAGCTGGAAGGCCGCCACGTCGCCGCCGTCGAGCGCCGCGCGCAGCTCCTCGGCGAACACCGCGGGGTGCTCCAGGCGCTCCGGCGAGATGAGGTAGAGGCGGCAGCGCCGCTGTTCCGATGCCATGCTGGTTCCCGTTCCGACCGGGCGGCTGTGTGCGGCGTCGGCCGGGCGGCGTCAATCGCCGATTTGCCCCGGCCCGGCGGCGGCCAATTCCAGCCGGGCCGGGAATGTTCTAGGGTAGGGGGGATGGATCTTCAGCAGCTTCGGGGCTGGGCCGACGTCATGGACAAGGCCCTGGTGATCAGCACGGTCGTGGCGGTGCTCGGCATCGCCGCGGTCGGCGTCAGTGCCTTCTTCTCGGTGCGCTTCGCCGGCGCCATCCGGGCGCAGGAGGCGGCGACCTTCGACCGCTACCGGGCGGAGTGGGGCCGCCACGCCGCGCAGCTGGAGGCCGAGGCGTCGAAGGCCGCCGAGCGCGCCGCGGTGCTCGAGAAGGCCGCCGCCGAGGCGCAGCGGCGCCTGTCCGAGGTCGATGGCGACAAGGGCCGCGCGGCCGAGCGGGCCGCCGCCCTGGAGCGCGAGGCCGCCGAGGCCCGCCAGCAGGTGGTCGAACTCCAGCGTCGCCTGGCCGAGCGGCAGGTCGCGACCGCGCCGCCGCCACCGCCGGTGACCGCCGCCCCGCAGGTGGCCGCTTCCCCGGCCGCACCGCCCGCCGTCCCGGCCGCGGCCGCCCCGGGCCTGGCCCGGTTCGCCGGCACCAGGGCCGCGATCTACATCGTCGACGAGGTGCCGGACGGCACGCCGGTCGGCGCCGCCGTGGACCAGATGCTGGGCGAGGCCGGCTGGGCGCCGTTGACCTGGCGATGGACCGGGGTCGGCGGCATCGTCGGCACGGTCGTGCTGATCCGCGAGGGCAGCGACGCGGCGACCGAGGCCGCCGCCCAGGGCTTGCTGGAGGCGCTGCAGGCGGCGGGCTTCAACGTCGCCAAGGGCCATTGGCCGGCCGACTGGCGGCGCTTCAAGGGCACCCTGCACGGGCCGCAGACGCCGGCCGCGACCGACGCGCCGATCCGCATCGTGATCGGCGCGAAAGCGCGTTAGCGGGCGCTACAGGGTCTGCTGGAACAGCAACGCGAGAATCGCCACGCCGGCCCCGATCGCGACAAAGATCATCGCCCGTTCCCCCAAGAATCCTTCGTCTTTGGTACTTGCACGGGGCGGGGCAGGCAACGAGGGGCTTACGAAGATGTCCCCAGCCGCAGGGCGTGGTCGCTGCAGTCGAACACGTCGGGAACGTAGATCTTGCTCCAGATGTCGTTGACCGCGATCTTGGTCCGCACGACGCTGGACGACACGGACTTCCGGTAGGGGAAGACCTCGCCGAGGATCTTCTTGCTGTCGCTGTGGTGCGGACGGTTGGCGTCGTTCTCCTCGAACACCAGGCCATCGGGACGCAGCATGCGATTCATCGTCTCGGCATAGAAGCGGACCTGGACCTCCGACATCTCGGTGAACGACATGGTGTTGATCGCGACGTCGATCGGCCCGAGCGGGCCTTCCAGTTCCTCCAGCAGGTGATTGCCGACGAACACGTTGCGGAAGTGTTCGGGCACCTTGTCGCCGGGCAGAAGGACGACGCTCTCCCGTCCGGCCTGCAGGGTGCCGAGGTAGACCGCCGGGTAGTAGAGGATCGCCGGCAGGTCGACGGCGATGTACTCCAGCGCCTCGCCGAAGATGCCGTACAGGGCCTGGCCCAGCGCACCGTAGCCCGGGCCGATCTCGAGCACCCGGACGCGGCCGCGGCGCCGGACGTCGGCTTCCATCTTCGTCAGAACGCCGCCGCTCAGCATCGCGTTCAGGCGGGTCTGGGCCAGCACGGTGTCGGGATTGGCGAGGAAGCCGCCGAGTTCGAGGCCGATCTCGCCGAACAGGCGCGGCGTCCGCACCGCGTATCGCGGCGGCACGTTCTCGAGGTTGAGGCGCATCTCCTCGACGCTGCCGATGACCTTGCCGTCGACGCCGAGGGTCCTGGCGAGCCGGACCGCCGGATCGACGCGGGCCGCGAAGGTCGCGGCGATGTCGTCGGGGAAGCCCTTGCCGGTGATGTACAGGTAGAACTTGTCGAGTTCGGGTTCGGGATGAAGGCGCGAATCGAGGCGATCGAGGAGCGCCATGTGGAAGCCGGCGAAGGGCGCGTGCAGGCGCAGCAGGTTGATGTCGGGGTAGGCGCGATGGAACGACCGGCCCTCGATCGCCACCATGTCCTTCCACTCGTTGCCCGGGAAATGGATCTCCGGGTCGAGCCCACGCTGCGCGACGTAGGCGGGGGCGCCGCGATACAGGGCCTCGACCCGGTCGATCAGCAGGAGAGCCTGCTCGTACTGCTCGCGCGACAAGTTGTAGTTGTGCAGGAGCCCATGGGCCTTGGGCGGGGACGACGCGGTCGAGTCACTCGGCATTGGCGGGGGCGTTCACATATCGCTCAAATGATGCGAAAACTTATGCGCTTGGCCGTGCCTCTTGGCAACGCCGGCAGGCGCATCTGCCCAGACGACCCACCGCAAGGGCGACAGCATGCGCGCTTGATGTGGATCATGTCGGCGCGAACGGGGCAGGGGCAAAAACGACCGAAGTGGGAATGGAGTTGGCCTGTGATCGAGTTGTACCAATGGCCGAATCCCGTTGGCACAGAGGTTCTCATCCTGATGGTCGAGAGCGGGCTGCCCTATCGATCGATCTGCCGGAAAAACGAGCACGGCGTTCTCGACCGCGCTCCTGCCGGCAGCCTGGCCAATCTCGACGACCCGATGATCGTCGACACGCTTCCCGAGGATGGCGGTGAGCCGCTGGCCGTGTTCGGCTCGGTGGCCATCATGACCTACGTCGCGGGGAAGGCCGGCCAGTACTACCCGGCAGGCGCCCGCTACCGGCAGTCGGTCGATCGGTGCCTGGCGTGGCTGAAGCTCCACCGGGCGCTTCCCGACGACCGGCCGGACGACCGGAGCGGGCAACTGGTCGCGCTGGACGACCAGCTTCGTCGCAACCGCTACGTCGCGTGGGACTACTTCTCGATCGCCGACATCGCGTGCTTCGCCTGGATGGCCGACCGGCGATTTCAGCGCCGCGACATCGAGAAGTTCCCTTATCTCCTCGACTGGTTCGACGAGGTCAGCCGCCGCCCCGCGGTGCAATGCGTGGTGGGAGAGCTCTGAGAACAGGCACGGCCCGGCAACCCTGTCCCGCTGGCGCGGCGCCTGCCGGGGAGGCCCGCGAACGAAAAACGCCAGGCAAGCGAGCGGCCTGCCTGGCGTTCGACGGATGGGGGCGGGCGCAGGGCCCGCCGGATCACATCTTGTTCTGGTAGATACCGATGATCTTGTCGAGCATGTCGAGCGCCTGCTCGCGCGGGCGCTGGAAGGTGTTGCGGCCGATGATCGAGCCGTTGGCGCCGCCGTCGCGCAGGCCGCGGATCTCGGTGTAGAGGCCCTCGAGGTCCTTCGCCTCGCCGCCCGAGAACACGACGATGCGGCGGCCGTTGAAGGTCGCCTGCATGACGTGCTTGATGCGCGCCGCGAGCGTCGACTTGTCGACGCCGGCCTTCTCGTAGGCGGCCTTGGCTTCCGGCTGCCACAGCACGTCGGTCGGCGGCTTCACCTTGATGATGTGGGCGCCGAGCAGGGCGGCGATGTGGGCGGCGTAGGCGCAGACGTCGAGCGCCGTCTCGCCGGCCTTGTCGAGCTTGCCGCCGCGCGGGTAGGACCACATGACGACGGCGAGGCCGACCGACTTGGCCTCCTCCGACATCTCGCGGATCTCTTCCATCATCTCGTACTGGTCTTCCGAGCCCGGGTAGATCGTGAAGCCGATCGCCGAGCAGCCGAGACGCAGCGCGTCCATCACCGAGGCGGTGACCGCCTGGTCCTTGTTGGTCGACAGCGAGTTCGCCGAGTTGACCTTGAGGATGGTCGGGATCGCGCCGGCGAAGGTGTCGGCGCCGGCCTCGAGCGGGCCGAGCGGGGCGGCGTAGGCGTTCAGGCCGGCGTCGATCGCCAGCTGGTAGTGGTAGTGGGGGTCGTAGGCGTCCGGGTTCGGGGCGAAGGAGCGGGCCGGGCCATGCTCGAAGCCCTGGTCGACCGGGAGGATAACCATCTTGCCCGAGCCGCCGAGGCGGCCGTGCATCAGGATGCGGGCGAGGTTGCCCTTGGTGCCGGGATTGTCGCTCTCGTAGTTGTCGAGGATCTTCTTGACGGTGCGAGTGATTTTCACGGCCTAGGCCCCCTTGGCTCCATTGGACAAGCGGGGCCGGTGATAGCGGCCGGGACCTATTCGTTCAAGCCCTTGCCGGGATAGGGGTGCGTGGCTTTCCAGTGGTTCGCGATGTCCACCCGGCGGGTGATCCAGACCCCCTTTTGCTGGCCGATGTAGTCCAGCAGCCGCCACAATCCCGCTGTGCGAGCCGGGTGGCCGATCAGCCGCATGTGCAGCCCGATCGACATCATCTTGGGCTGGGTGGCGCCCTCCTTGTACAGGACGTCGAAGGCGTCCCGGCACAGGGTGAACCACTGGTCGGAAATGGTCATCCCGGCGGCATACTTGCCGTCGTTGTTGGTCAGGGAATAGGGCACCACCAGGTGGGGCTTGCCCTCCACGGTCTGCCAGAACGGCAGCTCGTCGCCGTAGTAGTCGCTGTCGTAGGTGAAGCCGCCGTGCTCGACCACCAGCCGGCGGGTGTTCACGCTGGGTCCGTAGCGGCAGTACCAGCCGGCCGGCGCCTCGCCGACCGTCTCCTTGAGCGACTTCACCGCTTTGGCGATGTGCTCGCGCTCCTCGGCCTCGCTCAGCTTGAAGTGCTGGACCCAGCGCCAGCCGTGGCTGCAGACGTCGAAGCCGGACGCCTTGATGGCCGCGGCGGCCTCGCGGTTGCGCTCGAGCGCGAGGGCGCAGCCGAACACCGTGAGCGGCAGGCCGCGCTCCTGGAAGGCCCGCATGATGCGCCAGAAGCCGACCCGGCTGCCGAACTCGAACATGCCCTCGGCGGCGAGGTCGCGGCCGGCGATGCCCAGCGCCGACGTGGTCGATTCGGTGAGGCCGGCCTCGCTGTAGCCCTCGCCGTCCTGGACCGACGGCTCGGAGCCTTCCTCGTAGTTCATCACGAAGTTGACCGCGACGCGCGCGCCGTTCGGCCACTTCGGGTCGGGCGGCGCCGCGCCGTAGCCCACGAGGTCGCGTGTCGGTTGCCAGCTCATGTCGGTCTCCTCACCAGTTCGGCGCCGCCCTGGCGCGCGATGTCGGCGATGCGCGGGTCGGGCGCTGCCATCGAGATCCGCCGGACCCCGGCGCGCAGGCAGGCCAGCGCGTGGCCCGGCGCGTCGGCGCAGTCGACGATCAGTTCGAAATCGACGTCGGCGAACTCGCGCTCGGCCCGCGCCTGCAGCGCGCCGAGGTAGCCGGCGCCGAGCACCGATGCGGCGCCCTCCGGCGTGACCAGCCGCGGCGCCGTGCCGTCGCGGCGCGCGGCCTGCAGCGCCGCCGCGCACGACGGCCAGTCGCGGATTTCGATGACGGGTCGCGTCACGGGACGCGGACGGTGAACGGCGCGACGGGCACGAACTCCTCGTCGCCGGGGCCGCCGTCGAGCCACATGAAGATGGCGAAGCGGCTCGGCCGGTCGAGCACGGTGAGGCCGTGGTGCCAGGTGTCGGGCCGGTAGGTGATGCCCTGCCGGCCGGTCGCGACGAACGCCTTCGCCGCGGCGCGGTCGGGGCCGCCGCCAGCGGCGTGCGGCGCCACCAGGACCAGCCAGCGCCCGGCGTCGAGCGGCATGAAGGTCTGCGACGAGAAGGCGTGGCGCTCCAGCATCTCGACGCGCAGCGGCCGGTCCGGCGTTTCGGTGCGCAGGATGACCGACAGGCTGGGTCGGGCGCCGGGCCGCAGGTTGCCCAGCGCGGCGTCGTGGTAGGTGCGGCCGGGCGTCTCGGGCAGGGCGATGACCTCGCCGAACGGCGCAAAGGCCTCCGCCGTCAGCGGTTCCGCCACGATCTCCATGTCCGTCTCTCCCGCCCCTGGTCCTGGCCGGCCCTAGTCGCGCATCCGGCGGGTCAGTCCCACCGTCCATTCCATCAGCAGCATCAGCAGGAATGCCGCCGCGATCAATACGCCCGATACCGCCGCGATGCGCGGGTCGAGGGTCGACTCCATCATGCCCCACATGCGGATCGGCAGCATGTCGGTGCGCGCCGTCGACAGGAACAGCGACACCGGCACGTTGTCGACCGAGGCCATGAAGGCGAGGAAGGCGCCGGCGAAGATGCCCGGCGCGATCAGCGGCAGGGTCACCCGGCGCAGCGTGTACAGCCAGCTGGCGCCCAGGCTCTGCGAGCTGTCGTTCAGCGCCGGGTCGAGCTGCGACAGGCTGGCGGTGGTGGTGCGCAGGATGAACGGCACCGTGACGATCATGTGGCCGGCGATGATCAGGTTGAGCGAGGGCCTGAGCCCGATCATCGTGAAGTACATCAGCGCCGCCAGGCCGAAGGTCAGGCCGGGCAGGACCAGCGGCGACATGAAGAAGCTGTCGGCGACCCGCGCCAGCCGGCCGCGGCTCCGCGCCAGCCCGAGGCTGGCGAGCGTCGCCAGCACGACGCCGAGCAGCGTCGACCACGCGGCGACCTCCAGCGTGTTGGTCGCGGCGCGGTGGATCTGGCGCGACTTCGAGGGATCGAACAGCGCTTCGTACCACTGCAGCGAGAAGCCGGTGGGCGGGAACTTCAGCGAGCGGCCCTCGGTGAACGAGGTCATCAGCACGATGACCACCGGCGCCACGATGATCAGCAGCGCGAGCGTCGCCAGCCCGCCGATCACCAGCGCGTAGGAGATGTCGGCGAGGGAATGCCGCCTACCCATGCTGCTCATCCATGGACATAGCCCCCGCTCCGGCGGCCGAGCCACGACAGCGCGCCGACCACCGACAGGACCGAGATCAGCAGGGTCAGCGAGGCCACGGCCGCCAGCGGCCAGTTGAACACCACCAGCGACTGCTGCCAGATCAGCAGCGGCAGGTAGATCAGCCGGACGCCGCCGATCACGGTCTGCGAGATGAAGGCGGTGGTGGCGCTGGCGAAGACCAGCAGGCAGCCGGCGACGAGGCCCGGCATGCTGAGCGGCACGATCACCGTGAACAGGGTGCGCCAGCGCGAGGCGCCCAGCGCCGCCGAGGCGTCGCGCAGGTTGGGATCGAGCCGCGACATCACGCTGATCAGCGGCAGCAGCATCAGCGGCATCTCGATCTGGGTCAGCGAGATCACGAGGCCGAGCTCGGTCTGCAGCAGCCTGAGCGGCTCGGAGATCAGGCCGAGGCCGAGCAGCGCCTGGTTGATCACGCCCTCGCGGCCGAGGATGACGATCCAGGCGAAGGTGCGCACCACGACCGACAGCAGGAGCGGCATGACGATGACGAAGATCAGCACCTTCTGCAGGCGCGGCCCGGCATCCATGAAGACCAGCGCCAGCGGGTAGCCGAGGATCATGGTGGTGATCACCGCCTTGACGCCCAGCAAGAGCGTGTCGCCGATCACCTTCCAGGTGAAGGGGTCGCCCAGGAACTTCGCCCAGGTGCCGAGCCCGGGCCGGGTGATCTTGTCGTCCTCGAAGAAGCTGACGCCGCACAGCATGAGGAGCGGCGCGAGAAAGAGGGACAGGAAGGCGAGCGCGAGGGGCAGGGCAAGCTGCCCCTCGCGCAGGCGGAACCATCCACCCGGCTGCCCGAGGGAAAGGTCCCTCGCTGCGCTCGGGATGACAGTCATCTTGCCTTACCTGTCATCCCGACCGGAGCCGAGCGTAGCTCGGCGGAGTGGAGGGACTGACAGGTCATCATTCCTGTCATCCCGAGCGCAGCGAGGGACCTTTCCGGTCACTTCGCCATTTCCTTGTTGAACTTCTCGATCCAGCCGGCGCGCAGCGGGTTGATCTTCGACCAGTCGTGGCGGACGTAGGTGCTGAACTCGTCGAGGCTCTTCATCGGCAGGTCGGGCGGCATCGGCACGTCCTTGTTGACCGGGATGAAGTTGAACGGCGGCTTGGTCAGCGCCTCCTGCACTTCCTTGCTGGCGACCACGTCCATGTACTTGTAGGCGTTGTCGAGCTCGGTCGTGCCCTTGGCGAGGTGCAGCGTCGTGTAGAAGGCGACCGCGCCGGTCTCCGGCTTGACGAACTCGATGTCGACGCCCTTGCCCTTCAGCGTCGCGACGGTCTGGGTGTTGGTGTACATCACGTCGCACTGGCCTTGCTGGAACAGGCCGGGCATGGCGGCCGGCTGGCCGACCGCGGCGATCTTCGGCAGCACCTTCTTCAGTTCGACCAGCGCCGGGTCGACGTTGGTCTCCGAGCCGCCGAACACCTTGGCGATCTCGATCAGCGACACCGTGCCGAAGGTCGTCTGGAAGCCGGTCAGGCCGAGCCGCGACACCCACGGGTCGCTGAACAGGTCCTTCCAGCCCTTGGGCGCCGGCACCTTCTTCGGGTTGTAGGCGATGCCGACCACCTGGGCGTTCACGCAGACGCCCCACTCGTCGATGAAGCCCGGCGGCAGCTTGTCGGCGTTGGTGAGCTTCTTGCCGTCGAACTTGTCGAACAGGCCGGCCTCGATGGCGGTGATGCGCGGGCCGGGATCGAGCACGAAGGCGTCGAACGGCGGCGCGCCGCGCGCCGCCTTGGCCTTGGCGACCTGGTCGACCGCGAACAGCGGCTGCAGCTCGAGCTCGACATCGTATTTCTTCTTCAGCGCCGGGGCGACGATCGAGCGGTAGGCGTCTTCCCAGGTGCCCGGATAGGTCGCCGCGGCGATGCTGCCCTTGGCGTGGGCGATGGCGGGGAGGAGGGCGGTGCCGCCCAGCGCGGTGGCGCCGGCGAGCACTTTTCTGCGGGTGAACATGAGATCGCTCCTTGGCTGGGTCAGGTTGAACGCGGGAACAGGGAGGGGCGGGCCTCGGCGGCCAGCGTGCAGAAGCGGCGCGGCGGCGCGGGCGGTCCCGGGCGGCGCGGCTCGACGATCTTGAGCGCCGCGCCGTCGGCGGTGCGCACCTCGTGGACCAGCTGGGCGCCGAGCGGCAGGCTGAGGCCGGGCTCGACCGGCCAGCAGCCGGGGCCGGCGCCGTCGCGCAGCTCGAGCTGCTCGGGCCGCACCGACAGCTGCACGGCGCCGCCGGCCACCGCCTCGGGCGAGGCCGGCAGGGCGATGGTCGCGCCGGCCGCCAGGTCGATCGTCGCGCGGCCGTCGGCGACCGACACGACGCGGCCGGGCAGGAGGTTGGTCGTGCCGATGAAGCCGTTCACGAACAGGGTCCGCGGCCGGTCGTAGATCGCCACCGGCGTGTCGAACTGCTCGACCTTGCCGCGGTTCATCACGGCGATGCGGTCGGCGACGCTCATCGCCTCGTCCTGGTCGTGCGTCACCAGGATGGTGGTGAGGCCGAGCTGGCGCTGCAGGCGCTTGACCTCGATCTGCATGTCGAGGCGCAGGTTGCGGTCGAGCGCGGCGAACGGCTCGTCGAGCAGCAGGATAGACGGCTCGACGGCCAGCGCGCGGGCCAGCGCCACGCGCTGCTGCTGGCCGCCCGACAGCTGGCGCGGCAGGCGGTCGCGAAAGGCCCCGAGCTGCACCATCTCGAGCATGCGGGCGACGCGCTGGGCGACGGCCGGGCCGCGCTGGCCGCGCGCCGCCAGTCCGTAGGCCACGTTGTCGGCCACCGTCATGTGCGGGAACAGCGCGTAGTTCTGGAAGACGATGCCGATGTTGCGCTGGTTGGGCGGCAGGTGGTCGATCGCCGCGCCGTCGACCAGCACGCGGCCGCCGGCCTGGCGCACGAAGCCGGCGATGACGCGCAGCAGGGTGGTCTTGCCGCAGCCCGAGGGGCCGAGCAGGGCCACGACCTCGCCGGGCTCGGTCGCCAGCGACACGCCGTCGACCGCGGTGGCGCTGCCGTAGCGCACGGTCACGCCGTCGACGTCCAGTGTCCGCCCGGCGGGGGCGGCCTCGGTTGGCGTGGGATCTATCGCTGGCACATCCGGTCCTTGCCTCTCTCGTGGGCAAGCACGGCTCGTGCCAAAGAAAAAGGCGCGCCGCGGAAAGCGGCGCGCCTCGCGGCGACGTGAAGGTCGCGGTCTGCCTAGCCGAGCTTGCCCATCGCGACGGCCGTGTCGGCCATGCGGTTGGAGAAGCCCCACTCGTTGTCGTACCAGCTCATGACGCGCACCAGCGTGCCGTTCATGACCTTGGTCTGGTCCATGTGGAAGGTCGACGAGTGGCTGTCGTGGTTGAAGTCGATCGAGACGTTCGGCTGGTCGGTCCAGCCGAGGATGCCCTTCAGCTGGTTGGCGGCGGCCAGCTTGATCGCCTTGTTGATCTCGTCCTTGTCGGTCTTGCGCTTGGCGACGAACTTGAAGTCGACGACCGAGACGTTCGGCGTCGGCACGCGGATCGCCACGCCGTCGAGCTTGCCGTTCAGCTCGGGCAGCACCAGGCCGACCGCCTTGGCCGCGCCGGTCGAGGTCGGGATCATCGACAGCGCGGCGGCGCGGCCGCGGTAGAGATCCTTGTGCATCGTGTCGAGCGTCGGCTGGTCGCCGGTGTAGGCGTGGATCGTGGTCATGAAGCCGTGGTCGATGCCGACCGCGTCGTTCAGGACCTTGGCGACCGGCGCCAGGCAGTTGGTGGTGCACGAGGCGTTCGAGACGACCACGTGGTCCTTGGTCAGCTTGTCGTGGTTGACGCCGAACACGACGGTGAGGTCGGCGTTGTCGGCCGGGGCCGAGACCAGGACGCGCTTGGCGCCGGCGGTGACGTGCGCCGCGGCCTTGTCCTTCGAGGTGAAGATGCCGGTGCACTCGAGCGCGATGTCGACGCCCAGCGCCTTGTGCGGCAGCTTGGCCGGATCGCGCTCGGCGGTCACCTTGATCTTGCCGCGGCCGACATCGATCGTGTCGCCGTCGACCTTGACCTCGCCGTTGAAGCGGCCGTGCACCGAGTCGAAGCGGAACAGGTGGGCATTGGTCTCGACCGGGCCGAGATCGTTGATCGCCACGACCTCGATGTCCTTGCGGCCCGACTCGATGATCGCGCGCAGCACGTTGCGGCCGATGCGCCCGAACCCGTTGATTGCAACCCGAACAGCCATGTCTTCCTCCGTTACCTGCCGAGCCGGCGCGCCGTTTCGGCGATCGCCTCGGCCGTGATGCCGAAATGCTTGTAGAGATCGGACGCCTTGGCCGACGCGCCGAAGCCCGTCATGCCGACGAACGCGCCGCGCGCGCCGAGCCAGCGTTCCCAGCCGAAGCCGGTGGCGGCCTCGCAGGCCACGCGGACGGTGCCCTCGGGGCCGAGGACCTGTCGGCGATAGTCGGCGTCCTGGCGGGCGAACAGTTCCCACGACGGCATCGACACCACCGCGGCCACCAGGCCGTCGGCGGCGAGCAGGTCGCGGGCGGCCAGCGCGAGCTGGACTTCCGAGCCCGAGGCGATCAGGCGGATCGGCGCCGAGGCGTCGCCGGCCAGCAGGTAGGCGCCGCGGGCGCAAAGGTTGGCGTCGCCGGCGCCGCGCACGGTCGGCAGGTTCTGGCGCGACAGCGCGATCACGCTCGGCGTGGTCTTCGACTCGAGCGCGACCTGCCAGCACTCGGCGGTCTCGATCGTGTCGGCCGGACGCATCACCAGCAGGTTGGGAATGGCGCGCAGCGCGGCGAGGTGCTCGACCGGCTGGTGGGTCGGTCCGTCCTCGCCCAGCCCGATCGAATCGTGGGTCATCACGTAGACGACGCGCAGGCCCATCAGCGCCGACAGGCGGATCGACGGCCGGCAGTAGTCGGTGAACACCATGAAGGTGCCGCCGTAGGGGATGATGCCGCCGTGCAGCGCCATGCCGTTCATCGCCGCGGCCATGGCGTGCTCGCGGATGCCGTAGAACACGTAGCGGCCGCCCGGCTCGCCGCGCGTCACCGGCTTCAGGCTGGCGGTCTTCGTGTTGTTCGAGCCGGTGAGGTCGGCCGAGCCGCCGACCGTGTCGGGCAGCACCGGGTTCACGACCTCGAGCACTTCCTGGCTCGACTTGCGGGTCGCCCACGACGGCTTGTCGGCGGCGACCTTGGCCTTGAAGGCGGCGATCGCCTCGCCGACCGCGGCCGGCAGGTCGCCCTTGAGGCGGCGGTCGAACTCGGCGCGGTCGGCCTCGGCCATCGCGGCGTGGCGCTTGACCCACTTGCGGCGGGCCGACTTGCCCTTGGCGCCGACCTTGCGCCAGGCGGTGAAGACCGGCTCGGGAATGTCGAACGGGCCGTGGCTCCAGCCGAGCTTCTCGCGGGCGCCGGCGATCTCGTCCTTGCCGAGCGGCGAGCCGTGCGTCGCCGCGGTGCCGGCCTTGGTCGGCGCGCCGTAGCCGATCACCGTCTTGCAGGCGATCAGCGACGGCTTGTCGGTGACGTTGCGCGCCTTGCGGATGGCGCGGGCGACCGCTTCCTGGTCGTGGCCGTCGACCGACTGCACGTGCCAGCCGGCGGCGGCGAAGCGCTTCTTGTGGTCTTCCGAGGTCGACAGCGAGGTCGGGCCGTCGATCGAGATGCCGTTGTCGTCGAACAGCACGATCAGGCGGCCGAGGCCGAGGTGGCCGGCCAGCGTGATCGCTTCCTGGCCGACGCCTTCCATCAGGCAGCCGTCGCCGGCGATCACGTAGGTGAAGTGATCGACGATGTCGCGGCCGAAGCGGTCGGCCATCAGGCGCTCGGCCAGCGCGAAGCCGACCGAGTTGCCGAGGCCCTGGCCGAGCGGGCCGGTCGTGGTCTCGATGCCGGCGGCGTGGCCGTACTCGGGATGGCCAGCGGTCTTGCTGCCGAGCTGGCGGAAGCGCTTGAGCTCGTCGAGCGTGATGTCCGGCGAACCGGTCAGGTAGAGCAGCCCGTAGAGCAGCATCGAGCCGTGGCCGGCCGACAGGATGAATCGGTCGCGGTCGGCCCAGTGCGGCTCGCTCGCGTCGAACTTCAGGAAGCGGGTGAACAGCACCGTGGCGACGTCGGCCATGCCCATCGGCATGCCGGGATGGCCCGAGTCCGCCTGCTGCACGGCATCCATGGCGAGAGCCCGGATGGCATTCGCCATGTCGCGGCGGGCAGCGGTCTGGTCGGTCATTTTTGGGGGGCGCCGGTACGGGGTTTCGAAGCGGCGGCAACATGCCGACCGACCTCCGGCGCGTCAATGCGCAAAACCGCCAGCGGAGCCAACATCTAGCGCGCCCGGACGCTCCACAGGGCCAACATGTTGACCACTCACCGCATGCCAAATTATCCTCTGGCGATGGAGCAACTGCGGCCGGAAGAGAAGTCGTCATCCGCCGCCGGTGGGAAAGCCCTGCCGACCAAGTCCACCGCGCGGGACCGGGTCGACAGCGCCCTCAGCCGGCTGGAGTCGATGGTCGACGAGCGGCTGCGCGCCGAGGCCACCCGCGCCGACGAACTGGCCGAGCGCCTCGCGAAGCTCGAGCGCCAGCACGACGACCTGAAGGCGGTGGCGATCGAGGTCGAGGGCCGGCTCGAGCGCGCCATGGAGTACATCCGCTCGCTGCTCGCGGTCGACCAGAAGTAGAGCCGTGACTTCCCCGTGAGGGGAGTCGTTTCGCACAGGCCGATCTGTCAGACTGCTCATCCCCTCGAACGCCCGGATAAGGGCGCAATAAGGAGTACCCGATATGCCGGAGGTCTCTGTCCAGATCGCCAACCGCACCTACGAGCTCGCCTGCGGCGAGGGCGAGGAAGCGCGGGTCCAGGAACTGGCCGCCTACGTCGACGAGAAGTTCGCCGAGCTGCGCCGCCAGATGCCGGGCGCCCCCGAGATCAAGCTTATGGTGTTCGCCGCGCTGCTGCTGGCCGACGAGAGCCGCGAGCTGCGCGGCATCGCCAAGGCCGCCGAGAGCGCGCGCGCCACCGCGACCGACAGCGCCGAGACGCTGGCGACGGCGCTCGAGGAACTGATCACCTCGCGCGTCGACAAGATGAGCCGCAAGGTCAGCGGCGCCGCCTGAGCGGCGGCGCGGCGCGCATTGCGGGAACCGCCGCCAGTCCCTACATTGGGGGCGGGGCGGAATTCTGCGCGGTGCGTGGTTCGCATATAAACCCCGGGGCCAATAAAGATCTCCTGGGAACTGTCCCTGGCCCGGACCGTGGTCTGGGCCAAACGGTGCCCACCTGCTTTGGCAGGCCTTGGAGGTTTTTTCGACCATCGGCCCATCGTGGAGCCGCCCCACCTTTTCCATCGCGGCTTCCTTCGCGGCCCCAATGACCCTGATCGACGACAAGCGCACGTTGCGCAGCGCCATGCTGGCGTGGCGCGGCGGACTGGACGAAGCCGACCGTCGCGCCGCGGCCGACGGCCTGCTGGCGACGTGGCGCCACGAGCAGCCGGTCGAGACGCCGGCGGTGGTGTCGGGCTTCTGGCCGATGAAGGACGAGCTCGACATCCGGCCGCTGCTGGTCGAACTGGTCAACCAGGGCTGCCAGATCGTGCTGCCGGTGGTGGTGGGCAAGGGCCAGCCGCTGGTGTTCCGCGCCTGGCGGCCGGGCGACGCGCTGGAGGCCGGCGTGTTCAACACGCTGCAGCCCAAGGCCAGCCGCGAGGCGCTCGACCCGCAGGTCCTGATCGTGCCGTTGCTGGCCTGCGACCGCGAGGGCTGGCGGCTGGGCTACGGCGGCGGCTTCTACGATCGCACGCTGGCCGGCCTGCGCACCCGCCGCCGTGTCACCGCGATCGGCGTCGGCTTCGACGCGCAACTGGTCGACGACGTGCCGCACGGCGCCAGCGACGAGCGGCTGGATTGGCTGTTGACCGACCGCCGGGCTTGCGCCTTTGTCTGACGCATCATGAAGGTTCTGTTTTGCGGTGACATCGTCGGCCGGTCGGGCCGCGACGTGGTGATCCGGGAAGTGCCGCGGCTGCGCCGCGAGCTCGGCCTCGATTTCGTGGTGGTCAACGGCGAGAACGCGGCGGCCGGCTTCGGCATCACCGCCCGGATCTGCGCCGACCTGCACGAGGCCGGGGTCGACTGCATCACCACCGGCAACCACGCCTGGGACCAGCGCGAGATCATCCCCTACATCGCCCAGGACAAGCGCCTGCTGCGGCCGATCAACTTCCCGCCCGGCACGCCGGGCTGGGGCGCCAACCTGTTCCAGACGGCGCGCGGCCCGAAGGTCGTGGTCATCAACGTGATGTGCCGGCTGTTCATGGACGCGCTCGACGATCCGTTCCGCGCGCTCGACGCCGAGCTGGCGCGCTACACGCTGGGCAACGCCGCGCAGTTCATCCTGGTCGACGTGCACGGCGAGGCGACCAGCGAGAAGCAGTCGATCGGTCACTATTGCGACGGCCGCGTGTCGGCGGTGCTGGGCACCCACAGCCACGTGCCGACCGCCGACGGCTGGATCCTGCCCGGCGGCACCGCCTACCAGACCGACGTCGGCATGTGCGGCGACTACGACTCGGTGATCGGCATGAAGAAGGAAGGGGCGGTCCTGCGCTTCGTGCGCAAGATGCCGGGCGAACGCCTGGCCCCGGCCGAGGGCGAGGGCACGCTGTGCGGCGCCGTGGTCGAAACCGACGACCGGACGGGCCGGGCGACCTCGATTCGCCCCCTCCGGATCGGTGGAAAATTGCTGCAGACGGTGTGAAACCCCGCATCTTGTGTTCAACAGCCGGCCGTCCTACCTATTAGCGGTGCCTGAAGAGGCTCGTTGACGGCTTGGGGAAAAATCGGCATCCTATTGATGTTACACGGTTTTTCGCCGGCTTCGGCGGACTGTCTTCAGGTTAGAGGGGGCGTCGGAATCTAGGTTCCGACGTTTTTTAGCGGGGGCTTCGGCCCCCGCCTTTTTTTGTGCGTAGCGCCGCAAGAACGGTGTCTAACGCTCCCAAATCCCTCAAGAAGTGGTATAGCCGCCCCATCACATCACTGAATCTGGTTGTCGGGGCGATGGCGGGCCATTCCCAATTCAAGAACATCATGCATCGCAAGGGGCGCCAGGACGCCCAGCGAGCGAAGATCTTCACCAAGCTGATCCGCGAGATCACGACCGCGGCGCGGCTGGGGGCGGCTGATCCCGCGTCCAACCCGCGCCTGCGCGCGGCGATGATCGCGGCACGCGAAGCCAACATGACGCGCGACACGATCGATCGCGCGATCAAGCGCGGTACCGGCAACGACGCCGACGCGAACTACGAAGAGGTTCGCTACGAGGGCTATGGCCCGGGCGGCGTCGCGGTGATCGTCGAGGCGCTGACCAACAACCGCAACCGCACCGCCGGCGAGGTCCGCTCGATCTTCTCCAAGCACGGCGGCAACCTGGGCGAGTCGAACTCGGTCTCGTTCATGTTCGACCGCGTCGGCGAGTTCCGCTACCCGCTGTCGGCCGGCACGGCCGACGAGGTGCTGGAGAAGGCGATCGACGCCGGCGCCGACGACGTGGTGAGCGGCGAGGGCGAGGACGCGGTGCACGAGATCTACGGCGCCCAGGACGCCTTCTCGACGGTGCGCGAGGCGCTCGAGAAGTCGCTCGGCCAGCCATCGGTGGCCAAGCTGTCGTGGCGGCCCAAGACCACCACGCCGGCCGAGGGCGACACGCTGAAGGCGCTGCTCGACATGATCGCCGCCCTCGACGACAACGACGACGTCCAGAACGTCTACGCCAATTTCGAGGTGTCGGACGACGCGCTCGCGAAGTTCGCGGCCTGAAGCGCGGCGAGATGAGACTGATCGGCCTCGATCCCGGCCTCCGGTTCACCGGCTGGGGCGTGATCGAGGTCGAGGGCAACCGCCTGCGCCACGTCGCGCACGGCGTGATCAAGGTGACGACGGAGGGCTCGCTGTCCGATCGCCTGCGCGACCTGTTCGAGGGCGTCGCCGCCGTGGTCGAGGCCCAGCGGCCGCTCGAGGCCGCGGTCGAGGAGACCTTCGTGAACGTCAATCCCGCTTCGACCCTGAAGCTCGGCCAGGCCCGCGGCGTCGTGCTGCTGGCGCCGGCGCGCGCCGGCCTGCCGGTCTACGAGTACGCCGCCAACCTGGTGAAGAAGTCGGTGGTCGGCGCCGGCCACGCCGACAAGCGCCAGGTCGCGATGATGGTCGGCCGGCTGCTGCCCGGCGTGGTCGCCACGGCCGACGCCGCCGACGCGCTGGCGATCGCCATCTGCCACGCCCATCACCGCGCCACCCGGGCGCGGGTGGAGGCCGCGCTGTGATCGCCAGGCTGAAGGGGATCGTGGATTCGGTCGACACCGACAGCGCGGTGATCGACGTCAACGGCGTCGGCTACCTCGTCTCGGCCTCGGCGCGCACGCTGCGCGACCTCGTGGTCGGCCAGCCGGTCGGCATGCTGGTCGAGACCATCGTGCGCGAGGACGCGATCGCGCTGTACGGCTTCCTCGAGACCGCCGAGCGCGACTGGTTCCGCATCCTGACGACGGTGCAGGGCGTCGGCGCGCGCGTCGCCCTGTCGATCCTGTCGACCCTGTCGCCCGACGAGATCGCCCGGGCGATCGCCGCCGCCGACCGCGCGACGCTCAGCCGGCCGCCCGGCGTCGGGCCGAAGCTGGCGGCGCGGCTCGCCACCGAGCTCAAGGACAAGGCCGCCGCCTTCGGCATCGCGCCGGCGCCGGTGACCGCGAAGCCCGGCGACGCCGCCGTCGCCGCGCCGGCCGGCTCGGTCAACGAGGACGCGGTCTCGGCGCTGGTCAACCTCGGCTACAAGCGGGTCGAGGCGTTCGGCGCGGTGGCGCGCGTCACCCAGCGGCTGGGCGAGGGCGCCGCTCTCGACGCGGTGATCCGCGCCGGGCTGCAGGAGCTGTCGCGATGAGCGGGGAGCGCCCCGAAGATCGCCTGGTCGCCCCGAAGCGCGCCGAGGAGGACGCCGCCGAGATGGCGCTGCGGCCGCAGGTGCTCGACGATTTCGTCGGCCAGAAGCAGGTCCGCGAGAACCTCAAGATCTTCATCGCCGCCGCGCGGGCGCGCGACGAAGCGCTCGACCACGTGCTGTTCCACGGCCCGCCGGGGCTGGGCAAGACGACGCTGGCGCAGATCGTGGCGCGCGAGATGGGCGTCGGCTTCCGCGCGACCTCCGGGCCGGTCATCCAGAAGGCCGGCGACCTCGCCGCGCAGCTCACCAACCTGCAGCCGCGCGACGTGCTGTTCATCGACGAGATTCATCGCCTCAACCCGGCGGTCGAGGAAATCCTCTACCCGGCGATGGAGGACTTCCAGCTCGACCTGATGATCGGCGAGGGCCCGGCGGCGCGCTCGGTGCGCATCGAGCTGCCGCCCTTCACCCTGGTCGGCGCGACCACGCGGTCGGGCCTGATGACGCGGCCGCTGCGCGAGCGCTTCGGCATCCCGCTGCGCATGGTGTTCTACGAGCCGGCCGAGCTCGAGACGATCGTCCACCGCGCCGCCCGCGTGCTCCGGATGACCATGGCGCCCGACGGCGCGACCGAAATCGCCCGGCGCTCGCGCGGCACGCCGCGCGTCGCCAACCGCCTGCTGCGCCGGGTCCGCGACTTCGCCGCGGTCGGCGGCCACGCGACGGTCGACGCCCGGGTCGCCGACGCCGCGCTGACCCGCCTCGAGGTCGACGCCCGCGGCCTCGACGCGATGGACCGCCGTTACCTCGCCTGCATCGCCGAGAACTACGGCGGCGGACCGGTCGGCGTCGACACGCTGGCCGCCGCCCTGTCGGAGCAGCGCGACGTGATCGAGGACGTGATCGAGCCGTACCTGATGCAGCTCGGCCTGCTGATGCGCACGCCGCGCGGCCGGCTGCTGTCGGAGGGCGGCTACCGCCACCTCGGGATCGCCGTGCCGCGCGCCCAGAAGCAGCAGCTCGACCTGCTGGCCGGCGGCGCGCCGGCGGACGAGTCGTGAGCGCCGGCGGCGCGGACCTGCCGACCAGCGGCCGCATCGAGGGCGGGGCGCACCGCCTGCCGCTGCGCGTCTACTACGAGGATACCGACGCCGCCGGCATCGTCTACTACGCCAACTGGCTGCGTTTCCTCGAACGGGGCCGCACCGAGATGCTGCGGCTGCTCGGCCAGGAGCACAGCGCGCTGCGCGAGGCGCGCGGCGTCGCCTGGGTGGTCCGCCGCTGCGCCGTCGACTACCTGAAGCCGGCCCGCCTCGACGACACGATCGAGGTCGTCACGACCTGCGGGGAACTGCGCGGCGCCTCGCTCGAGATGATCCAGGAAGCCCGCCGCGGCGACGAGGCGCTGGTGCGCGCCGAGCTGCTGGTCGCCTGCATGGGACCGAGCGGACGGCCGGTCCGCCTGCCGCCCGAGCTGCGCAACGCCCTCAGCGATGTCACAGCGCGCCGCGACTCGCCCCGCTCACGCCATATTCAGGTATAACCCTTTGACCCAACGGAGATTCTAAATGGAAGCCTTAGCGCAGGTCGCCGGAGCCCCCCTCGGCGGCCCGACCGTCGATATGTCGATCTACGGCCTGTTCATGCAGGCCGACTGGGTCGTCAAGGCGGTGATGATCGCCTTGCTGCTCGCGTCCTTCTGGTCGTGGGCCATCATCTTCGAGAAGGTGCTGCGCCTGCGCTCGCTGAAGCGCAGCGCCCAGTCGTTCGAGGACACGTTCTGGTCGGGCGTCTCGCTCGAGGACCTCTACGACCGCGTCGGCGCCAAGCCGGACGACCCGATGTCGAGCGTGTTCTCGGCGGCGATGCGCGAGTGGCGCCGCTCGGTGTCGAAGGGCCTGGCGACCAGCGCCACCGCGCGGGCCGCGCTGCGCCAGCGCATCGAGCAGGTGATGAGCGTCACCATCCAGCGCGAGATGGAGGCGATCGAGAAGCGGCTCGGCTTCCTCGCCACGGTCGGCGCCAACGCCACCTTCGTCGGCCTGTTCGGCACGGTGTGGGGCATCATGAACAGCTTCGGCCACATCGCGCAGTCCAAGAACACCTCGCTGGCGGTGGTCGCGCCCGGCATCTCCGAGGCGCTGTTCGCCACGGCGATCGGCCTGGTCGCGGCGATCCCGGCGGCCGGCGCCTACAACATCCTGTCCGGCCAGGTGATGCGCTACGCCCAGCAGCTCGAGTCCTTCGCCGGTGAATTCATCACCATCCTGTCGCGCCAGCTCGAGGAGCAGGTCTGATGGCCGGCATCATCCCGGCGGCCGGCCACGGCAGCGGCGGCGGCGGCAAGTTCCGCCGCCGGTCGTACTCGCCGATCGCCGACATCAACGTGACGCCGCTGGTCGACGTCATGCTGGTGTTGCTGATCATCTTCATGGTGACGGCGCCGCTCCTGCAGGTCGGCGTGCCGGTCGACCTGCCCAAGACCAGCGCCCAGCAGGTCGGCGGCAAGGACGAGCCGATGGTCGTCTCGGTCAACTCCCAGGGCGAGGTGTTCCTCGGCGAGACCAAGTACGACCTCGCCGAGCTCGGCACCAAGCTGAAGGCGATCCACGAGGAGAAGCCCGACCAGCGCGTGTTCATGCGCGGCGACAAGGCGGTCGACTACGGCAAGATGATGGAGGTCATGGGCGTCGTGATCGACAGCGGCTTCCGCCAGCTCGGCCTGCTCGGCGAGCAGGCCCAGGCGCTGGGCCGCGGCGCCGGGGCGCCGCCGACCGCGACACCCGCAGCCCCGGCGCAGCGCGCGCCGGCACCGGCCCAGCCGGCGCCGCGGCGCTGACGCGACGGGCGAGAGGAGGACACCTGCTTGGAGGAGGAGAGGCCACCGTTGGCTTATCGCGCCCCGGAAAGCATCGAGATGCGCATGCCGGCCATCGTGTCGGCGATGCTGCATGTCGGGCTGCTCGGCGCCGCGATCGTCAACCTCTCCTTCCTCAACCGGCCGCCGCTGATGGAGCCGGAGCCGGTGATGGTCGAGTTCGAGGCGATCGACAAGAAGGCGGCGGCGCCCAAGATCGGCAACCCGCCGCCGCAGCCCAAGGACGCGCCGATCGCCCAGGAGACGACCAAGGCGCCGCCGCCCAAGTCGTCCGACCCGCCGCCCGCGCCGGACAAGCCCAAGCCCGACGTCGCCGAGGCCAAGTCGCAACCGCCGCCGCCGCCGCCGCCGGTCGAGAAGCCGAAGGCCGAGGCGCCCAAGCCGCAGGAAGACCTGATCGCGCTCAAGCCCAAGGAGCCCGAGCCGCCGAAGGTCGAGAAGCCGCCGGAGCCGCCCAAGCCGACGCCCGAGGTCAAGAAGCCCGAGCCGCCCAAGCCGGATCCCAAGCCGACGCCGGAGGTCAAGAAGCCGGAGCCGCCCAAGCCGGCGCCGCCCAAGCCCGCGCCGCCGAGCAAGAACGCGGACTCGATCATCGACGACATCCTGAAGAACAAGGAGTCGACGCAGAAGGTCTCGACGCCCGAGCAGTCGCCCAAGCCGCCGGCCCAGGTGACGCGCCAGGCGCCGGCCGCGCCGAACTTCGCCTCGGTCGTGACGGCCAGCGAGATCGAGGGCGTGCGCAGCAAGATCCGGCCGTGCTGGAACACGATCGGCGGCGGGCGCGACCAGAACCTGATCGTGACGCTGATCGTGCAGATGAACCAGGACGGCACGCCGGTGAAGGCCGAGATCCGCGACACCGGGCGCTACAACAACGACGGCGCCTTCCGGGCGGCCGCCGACGCCGCCCACCGCGCCATCATGAACCCGCGCTGCCAGCCGTGGCCGTTGTCACCAGAAAAGTACAACTCGTGGCGCACGATTACTTTCAACTTCGATCCCCGCGACTACTGAGGCAGGGGCGCGCTATAGAATGATCCCCTCAATGAACAAGAGGTACGACATGTTGCTCCCCCGACGTACGACCCTGCTGGGCGGCGCCGCCCTGGCGGCCGGCGCCGCGGCGCCGTTTGCCCCGGCGCAGGCCCAGCTGACCATCGACATGAGCCGGCCGACCTTCGAGCCGGTGCCGATCGCCGTGGTCGACTTCTCCGGCGACCGTGTCGGCGCCGACATGGCCAACGTGATCCGCAACGACCTGCAGAACTGCGGCCTGTTCCGCTCGATCTCGCCCAGCGCCTTCGTCCAGAAGGACATCAACGCGACGGCCCCGCCGCGCTTCCCCGAGTGGCGCAGCATCGGCGCGGCCGGCGTCGTGGTCGGCTCGATCCAGTCGGTCGGCGGCGGCATCAAGGTCGACTTCCGGCTGTGGGACGTGGTGGTCGGCCAGCAGGCGACCGGCCTGTCCTTCACCAGCCAGCAGAGCAACTGGCGGCGGCTCGCCCACATCATCGCCGACGCGATCTACAAGCGCGTGACGGGCGAGGAGGGCTACTTCGACACCCGCATCGCCTACGTCGGCGAATCCGGCCCCGGCAACGCCCGCGTCAAGCGCATCGCCGTGATGGACCAGGACGGCGCCAACAACCGCTACATCACCGACGGCAAGACGATCGCGATCACGCCGCGCTTCTCGCCGACGCTGCAGGAGATCGTCTACATGGCGTACCCGGACGGCCGCGGCGCGCCGCGCGTCTTCCTGCAGAACGTCGATTCGGGACGCCGCGAACTGCTCGGCAACTTCCCCGGCATGAGTTTCGCGCCGCGCTTCTCGCCCGACGGCAGCCGCGTCGTCATGAGCATCGCCGAGAACGGCCAGAGCGACATCTACGAGATGGACGTGCGCGGCCGCGGCCTGCGCCGGCTGACCAACTCGCCGGCGATCGACACCTCGCCGTGCTACTCGAGCGACGGCTCGCAGATCGTCTTCAACTCCGACCGCGGCGGCGCCCAGCAGCTCTACGTGATGAGCGCCTCGGGCGGCGGCGAGCGGCGCATCAGCTTCGGATCGGGACGCTACGCCACGCCGGTGTGGTCCCCGCGCGGCGACTGGATCGCCTTCACAAAGATCTCGTCGGGTGGCTTCGGCATCGGCGTGATGCGACCCGACGGCGGCGGCGAACGCATGCTGGCGTCGGGCTTCCTCGTCGAGGGTCCGACCTGGGCCCCCAACGGCCGGGTGCTGGCCTACTTCCAGGGCCAGCCCAGCTCGGCAGGTCGCGCCGGTGCGGTGACGCTGCACCAGGTCGACATCACCGGCCGCTTCGACCGGCAGATCCCCACGCCGACCGATGCCTCGGACCCGGCGTGGTCTCCCTTGATTCCGCAATAGTGCAAACTATGATCATTCTTGTCGGCCCGAGTGTCCCCAACGCTCGGGTCGATGCCGTCAGGAGGCGCTGAGACATGAAGATTCTAAAGGCTTTTGCGGCGATGGCCGCGCTGTTCGTGATGGCTGCTTGCAGCAACACCAACAACGAGAACGCGAACGCGGCCTCGACCACGGTGACGCCGGGCTCCGTCGCGGACTTCCGCCAGAACGTCGGTGACCGGGTGTTCTTCGACACCGACCAGTCGACCATCCGCCAGGACGGCCGCGATGTGCTGAACCGCCAGGCCGAGTGGCTGAAGAAGTACACCAACTACCAGATCACGATGGCCGGCCATTGCGACGAGCGTGGCACGCGCGAGTACAACCTGGCGCTGGGCGAGCGCCGCGCCAACGCGGCCAAGCAGTACCTCGTGGCCCAGGGCATCCCGGCGTCGCGCATCCAGACGATCAGCTACGGCAAGGAGCGTCCGGACCCGGTCGGCTCCGACGAGGCCGCCTGGGCGCGCAACCGCCGCGCGGTCACCGAGCTGCAGTAAGCGGCTGGTGGAAATTCGGAGACGCCGGTCCAAGCGACCGGCGTTTTCATTTGAAGGGACCGGCGGCCATGCCCGACAATGGCCGCGGCGGCCAGCCTGAAAATGGCCGCGTTTGACCTGCATACGGCTGTCCATCCGACCATGAAGACCTTGCGCTCCTGCCTGCTCGCGACCGCGCTGCTCCTGCCGACGGCGGCGGGCGCCCAGCGCCTCGATCCCGTCCATGTCGAGGACCGGTTCAACCAGCTGCAGCAGTCGATCACGCTGCTGACCGGCCAGCTCGAGCAGCTGCAGTACCGCAACCAGCAGCTCCAGCAGCAGCTCGAGAAGATGCAGGCCGACTACGAGTACCGGCTCGACGCGCTCGAGAAGGGCAAGGGCGGCGGCGGCCCGCGTCCGGCCGGGCCGGCCACCGCGGCGGCGCCCCCGGCGGCGCACTCGTCGGGCGGCGGCAACCCGGACCAGATGTACAACGACGCGATGAAGAAGCTGCAGGACGGTGACAATGCCGGCGCCGAGCGCGGCTTCCGCGCCTTCCTGCAGGCCAACCCGCGCCACGCGCTGGCCGGCAACGCGCAGTACTGGCTGGGCGAGAGCTACTACGCGCGCAAGGACTACCCCAACGCGATGACCGCCTTCGCCGAGGGCTACAAGACCTACAAGGGCAGCCCCAAGGGGCCGGACAACCTGCTCAAGCTGGGCGTCACGCTGGCCGCGATGGGCCGCAAGTCCGACGCCTGCGCGGTGTTCGCCAAGTTCAACCAGGACTACCCGCGCGCCACCGACCTGCAGAAGCGTCGCGTCGACCAGGAGCGCACCCGGAACGGCTGCGGCTAAGTGGCCGGCGGCCTGCGCCTCGCTGCCGCCGCCCTCGACGGAGCCGCCTTCGCCCGCCTGATGGCGCCGTTCGACCCGTTCGAGACGGCGCCGCTGCTGGCGGTCGCCGTGTCGGGCGGCCGCGACTCGCTCTGCCTCTGCCTGCTGGCCCACGACTGGACGACCGCGCGCGGCGGCCGCGTCCTCGCGCTGGTCGTCGACCACGGCCTGCGGCCGGGCTCGGCCGAGGAGGCCCGCACCACCGCGGCGACGCTCGCGGGGCAGGGGATCGCGGCCGAGATCCTCGCCTGGGCCGGGCCCAAGCCGGCGGCCGGCCTGCAGGAAGCCGCGCGGGCGGCGCGCTACGACCTGTTGCGGGCCGCCTGTCGCCGGGCCGGCGCCCTGCACCTCCTGCTCGCCCACCACGCCGACGACCAGGCCGAGACGGTCGCGATGCGGGCCGCCCGGGACAGTGGGCCGGACGGGCTGGCCGGCATGGCCGCGCTGGTCGAGACCGCCGACGTCCGGCTGCTGCGGCCGCTGCTCGGCGTGCCGCGGGCGGCGCTGACCGCCACCCTGGAAGCGCGTGGCGTGCCCTGGATCGACGATCCGTCCAACCGCGACCCGCGGTTCGAGCGGGTGCGCTGGCGCGCCGCCGCCCTGCCGCCGGTGGCGCCCGGCGACGGCGGCCGCGCGGCGCGCGAGCGGCGGCTGGCCGAGGCAGCGCTCGACGTGCTGGCGATCGACCCGCGCGGCCCCGGCGCGGGCGAGGTGGGGCTCGACCGGGACGCCTTTTGCCGGCTCGATCCCGAGCTGCGCGGCCGGCTGCTGAGCCGCGTCGTGCAGGCGGTTTCGGGCGGCGATCACCCGCCGCGGCGCGACCGGCTGGCCCGCGCGGTCGAGCGCCTCGGCGCCGCTGGCGCGCGCCCGCGGTCGGGCCGGGAGCAGGACTTCACCCTGGCCCAGTGCAAATTGTTATTGCGCCTATCGCCGGATCGGCGGCGACCCTTGTGGATTGTTCGCCCCGAGCGTGGCAGGAAAGAAGCGAGGAACCCGGCGCAGCCCTTGGTCCCCGCAGCCTTTTTTGCTTGCGGCGCGTCGCCTGCTTCCCATCTAGAGTGAAGCCTCACCGTAGTGGAACCCGCCCGTGAACCCGTTCAACCGTAACGCAGCCCTCTGGATCGTCATCGTGCTCCTGCTGGCGCTGCTCTACAGCGTCTTCCAGGGCGGGGCGACGCGGTCGACCGGCAATGCCGTCTCGTACTCGGACTTCTTCCGCGCCGTCGAACAGCGCCAGGTCCAGGACGTCCGCATCCAGGGCAACACCATCACCGGCACCTTCCGCGAGCCGCGCAACGGCGTGCAGAAGTTCTCGACCTACGTTCCGTCGACCCCGGTCGACGAGCAGCTGATGCCGCTCCTGATGAAGAACGTCGACCGCGTCGATACCGGCCCGGCGGACGAGGGCGTCAACCTCGGCTCGATCTTCGTCAGCTGGCTGCCCGTGCTGGTGCTGGTCGGCGTCTACATCTTCTTCCTGCGCCAGATGCAGAGCGGCACCGGCCGCGCCATGGGCTTCGGCAAGTCGCGGGCCCGCCTGCTGACCGAGAAGCATGGCCGCGTCACCTTCGAGGACGTCGCCGGCATCGACGAGGCCAAGGCCGAGCTCGAGGAGATCGTCGACTTCCTGAAGGACCCGCAGAAGTTCCAGCGCCTCGGCGGCAAGATCCCCAAGGGCTGCCTGCTGGTCGGCCCGCCGGGCACCGGCAAGACGCTGCTCGCCCGCGCCATCGCCGGCGAGGCCAACGTGCCGTTCTTCACCATCTCGGGCTCCGACTTCGTCGAGATGTTCGTCGGCGTCGGCGCCAGCCGCGTCCGCGACATGTTCGAGCAGGCCAAGAAGAACGCGCCCTGCATCGTGTTCATCGACGAGATCGACGCGGTCGGCCGCCATCGCGGCGCCGGCCTCGGCGGCGGCAACGACGAGCGCGAGCAGACGCTGAACCAGCTGCTGGTCGAGATGGACGGCTTCGAGTCCAACGAGGGCGTCATCCTGATCGCCGCGACCAACCGTCCCGACGTGCTCGACCCGGCGCTGCTGCGTCCCGGCCGCTTCGACCGCCAGGTCGTGGTGCCGAACCCCGACGTGTCGGGCCGCGAGAAGATCCTCAAGGTCCACATGCGCAAGGTGCCGCTGGCGCCCGACGTCGATCCGCGCGTGCTGGCCCGCGGCACCCCGGGCTTCTCCGGCGCCGACCTCGCCAACCTCGTCAACGAGGCCGCCCTGCGCGCCGCTCGCGTCGGCAAGCGCCTCGTGACCATGGCCGACTTCGAGTACGCCAAGGACAAGGTGCTGATGGGCACCGAGCGCCGCTCGATGGCGATGACCGACGAGGAGAAGAAGCTGACGGCCTACCACGAGGCCGGCCACGCCCTGGTCGCGATGCACGTGCCCAAGAGCGACCCGCTGCACAAGGTGACGATCATCCCGCGCGGTCGCGCGCTGGGCGTCACCATGCAGCTGCCGGAGCGCGACCACCTCTCGCACACCAAGCAGTTCCTCGAGTCGCGGCTGGCCATCATGTTCGGCGGCCGCATCGCCGAGGAGATCATCTTCGGACCGGAGAACGTCACGACCGGCGCGGCCAGCGACATCCAGGTCGCGACCCAGACGGCGCGCGGCATGATCACCGCCTACGGCATGTCCGAGAAGCTCGGCCGCGTGCGCTACCAGGCCAACGAACAGGAAGTGTTCCTCGGCCACGCCGTGACGCAGACGCAGAACGTGTCGGAGGCGACCGCCCAGCTGATCGACCAGGAGGTCCGCCGCCTGATCGAGGAAGCCGAGGGCAAGGCCCGTCACATCCTGACCGAGCACCTCGACGACCTGCACATGATCTCCAAGGCGCTGCTCGAGTACGAGACGCTGAGCAACGACGAGATCGGCCAGATCCTGCGCGGCGAGAAGATCGTGCGCGACGACACCGGCGGTGCCGGCCCGGCCGACCGCCGCCGCCGCGCCTCGGTGCCGACCAGCTCGGGCGAGGGCGCCGGTTCGACCGGCGGCGCCAACCCGGAACCGCAGCCGGGCGTCTGACCGGAGTGACAGTGAAGGGTCCCTCGCTGCGCTCGGGATGACAGGCGTTTTTCATTGTCATCCCGAGCGTGAGCGAGGGACCTTTCTCTTTTCCTCACTCCGTTGTCGCCGTTGGCGACACCTGCTGCTTCGGGGGAAAACGTGAATTTCGCCGGCCTGCCGCTCGATCGCCCGCGGATCATGGCGATCGTCAACGTGACGCCCGACTCCTTCTCGGACGGTGGCGACCGCCTCGATTCCGCGCAGGCGATCGACGATGGCCTGCGCTTCGTTTCGGAGGGCGCCGACATCGTCGATGTCGGCGGCGAGTCGACCCGCCCGGGCTCGCGCTCGGTCGATCCCAACGACGAGCTGAAGCGCGTGCTGCCGGTGGTCGAGGGGCTGGCGAAGCGCGGCGTCGTGGTCTCGGTCGACACCCGCCGCGCGCTGGTCGCGCGGGCCTGCCTCGACGCCGGCGCCCGCATCGTCAACGACATCTCGGCCGGGCTCGACGATCCCGACATGCTGCCGCTGCTCGGCGCGACCGGCGCGCCGGTGATCCTGATGCATCGCGCCGGCCGGCCGGAGACCAACTACGTGGTGCCGCCCTACGGCGACGTGGTCGGCGAGGTGCGGCGCTTCCTGGTGGCGCGTGCCGAGGCCTGCCTGGCGGCCGGCGTGAAGCGCGACTGCATCGCATTCGATCCCGGCGCCGGCTTCGGCAAGAGCGTCGAGGAAAACCTGGCGCTGGTCTCGGGGGCGGGGCGGCTGGCCGAGGCCGGCTTCCCGGTGCTGCTGGGCGTGTCGCGCAAGAAGTTCATCGGCCGCGTCACCGGCATCGACGCGCCGAAGGGCCGCGACCCGGCCTCGATCTGGCTGGCGGTCGAGGCGTGCCGGCGCGGTGCGGCGATGGTGCGCGTCCACGACGTCGCCGGCACCCGGCAGGCGCTCGCGGTCTGGCAGGCGATGGGATAGAGTCTGCAGATTATGTCACGACATCTCTTCGGCACTGACGGCGTCCGCGGTCGGGCCAACAGCGAACCCATGACCGCCGAGATCGCCATGCGCATCGGCATGGCGGCCGGACAGCTCTTCAACCGCGGCAGCCACCGCAACCGGGTCGTGATCGGCAAGGACACGCGGCTGTCGGGCTACATGATCGAGCAGGCGCTGGGCGCCGGCTTCCTGTCGGTCGGCGTCGACGTGCTGCTGCTCGGGCCGATCCCGACGCCCGGCGTCGGCTTCCTGACCCGCGCGATGCGCGCCGATGTCGGCGTCATGATCTCGGCCTCGCACAATCCCTACCATGACAACGGCATCAAGCTGTTCGGACCGGACGGCTACAAGCTGTCGGACGCCATGGAAATGGAGATCGAGGCGCTGGCCACCGACCCGTCGAAGGTCAGGCTGGCGGCGTCCGACGCGATCGGCCGCGCCAAGCGACTGGACGACGCCGAGGGCCGCTACATCGAGGCGGTGAAGGCCGCCGGCGCGCGCGGCCTCAACCTGTCGGGCCTCAAGATCGTGGTCGACTGCGCCAACGGCGCCGCCTACCGCGCCGCGCCGACCGTGCTGTGGGAACTCGGCGCCGAGGTCATCCCGCTGGCGGTGTCGCCCGACGGCTTCAACATCAACGGCAACTGCGGCTCGACCCACCCGCAGGTGCTGCAGGAGCACGTCGTGCTGCACAAGGCCGACATCGGCATCGCGC
>JAIUOX010000193.1 GCA_020160955.1 Pseudomonadota bacterium | reverse complement strand
GTGGTCGGCCTCACCCACCGCGACTGCGGCGCCGCGGCGGTCGCCTTCGGCGACGCCATCAAGACCGACCGGGCGCTCGAGACGGCGAAGCACAGCGAAGCGCTGCGCACCTTCCGCGCCGAGATCGGCAAGCGCCAGCCGACGCTCGAGGTGTTCACCGGCATCATGGCGCTCGACGGCACGGTCGAGGTCGTGAGCTAGGCGCGGGTCGGACAGCACGATACCGGACAGCCGCGCCGCGGATATCCTTCGATTGCGTCGCGAGGCGTGATTCCGGCGTCACTCGCGCGGCGCCCGACGCCCGCACCGTCCTTGTGGACCCCCGAGTCCATGCAGTATCTCGGTAGGATGATGAGCAGTTCGTCCGCGGCATGAGTGCGTCGGCCTTGCCCGGCGGCGAGCCCGGGGCGTCCGGACTGCCGGCGGAACGGATCGTCCTGATCCCGCCGGCGATGCGCGTTCTGGCCGCCGCGACGACCATCGTGGTGGCGGCGGCGCTGGTCTGGGCGGTCTTCGGATCGGTGCCGACCCGGGTCGAGGGCAGCGGCGTCGTGCTGGCCGATCGGCAGGGCAACTTCGCCATCGCCTCGACCGCCGGCGGACCGGTGACCGAGGTCCTCGTGCGGCCCGGCGACGAGGTCAAGGCCGGCGCGCCGATCGCGGTGATCGAGCAGAAGCTGCTGGCGGTGCGCATCCAGAACGCGACCGGCGAGCTGCAGCACCTCGAGAGCAACCTCGCCGCCCTCAAGGCCGCGCACGCCAAGCAGATCGAGGCCAGCGAGGAAGGCTTGCGGCGCCAGATCTCGGCGATCGAGGAGCAGGTCACCAAGAACTCGGTGCTGCGCGACCGGCTGCAGGACCTCGTGGCGAACTACCGCAAGCTCCGCGACAAGGGCATGATCTCGGAGAACCAGCTGATCGCCAAGCAGGAGCAATACGACCAGATCGCCCTGTCGCTGGCCGAGTCCGGCGCGCGCCGCGTCGCGGTGCAGCTGGCGGCCGAGACCAAGCGCGACGACCTGCTGGAGATGCAGCGCCTGCGTCAGGTCGAGATCGACCTCAAGAAGGCGGAGATCGATCGGCTGAAGGCCGAGATGACGGTCGGCACGACCGTCACGGCGCCGGTCGGCGGCATCATCCGCGAGGTCCGCGTCGGGATCGGCGACGTCGTGACGCCGGGCGCGGTGGTGGCGACGGTCGGCCAGGACCGCGACGGCTACTTCCAGCTGGTCGCCCTGCTCAAGGGCGACGCCCGCAAGCGCGTCGCCGTCGGCATGGAGGCGCAGGTCGTGCCCGACTCGGTCAAGCGGCAGGAGTACGGCTCGATGAAGGGGCGCGTCGTCCGCGTCTCGGCCGAGGACGTGTCGGACGGCGACGTCGACCGCATCCTGCACAACCGCCAGCTGACCCGCAGCCTGTTCGGCGGCCAGCAGGCGCTGCTCGCCCACATCGAGCTGGAGCCGACCGCGGACAATGCCAGCGGCTTCCAGTGGTGGAGCGGCAACGGTCCGCCGTACCGCATCCCGTCGGGCACCGTGGCCAGCGTCGACATCATCGTCGAGCGGGTGCGGCCGATCACGCTGGTGATCCCGGCGCTGCGCAAGCTTCTCAGCATCGACGGATGAAGCCAGCCTCGCCGCCGACGGCATCGGCCCGACCGGTCCGCCCGCGCTCCCCGGGCCTGCTGGCCCGGTTGCGGGCGCGGCTCGGCGCCCTGCACGGCATCGTCGCCTTCATCGTCTGGATCAGCGTCATGCTGGTCATCCCCGGCATCATCCTGCCCGGCATGACGGCGGTGTTCGTCGACAAGATCCTGGTCAACCGCTACGGCGACTGGCTGGCGCCCATCCTGCTCGGCCTCGCCGGCGCCTTCGCTCTCAACTTGGCGCTGCGCTGGCTGCAGGGCATGGCGCTGCTGCGGCTCGAGATGCGGCTGGCGCTCGGCCAGTCGGCGGCATTCCTGCAGGGCGTGCTGCGCCTGCCGGTCGCCTTCTTCGGCCGGCGCATCGGCGGCGACCTGGTGAGCCGCATCGAGTCCAACGACCGGGTCGCGACGCTGATCGCCGGCGACCTCGGCAACACCGCCGCGAGCTGCCTGACCGCCGCCTTCCTCGGCATCGTCATGCTGTCCTACGACGTCGTGCTGGCCGCCATCGTGCTGGCGAGCAGCAGCCTCAACCTCGTGCTGGTGGCCGTGCTGCGGCGGTCGCTGGCCGACACCGCGCTTCGCCTGCAGACCGAGCAGGGCCGGCTGTTCGGCACGTCGATCATCGGCCTGCAGGCGATCGAGGCGCTGAAGGCGAGCGCCGGCGAGAACGCGTTCTTCGCCCGCTGGGCCGGCCTGCATGCCCGCGTCGTCAACGCCGAGCAGCGGCTGGCGGTCTACCAGCTGGCGATGAGCCAGGTGCCGATCGTGCTGCTCAGCCTGACCTCGGCGGCGGTGCTGGGCGTCGGCGCCCTGCGGATCATGGACGGCTACCTGAGCGTCGGCGGGCTCGTCGCCTTCCAGGGCCTGTTGCTGAGCTTCGCCGCGCCGCTGCAGCAGCTGGTCGACGTCGCCGGCAAGGTCCAGCAGGCGTCGGCCGACCTCGCGCGGCTGGACGAGGTGCTCGACCACCCGCCCGACTGGCGCTTCGCGACCGCCGCCACCGCACCGGCCGGCGCCCGTGCCGCCGGCCACCTGTCGATGCAGGGCGTGAGC
Organism: Pseudomonadota bacterium; assembly: GCA_020160955.1. GTDB lineage: Bacteria > Pseudomonadota > Alphaproteobacteria > Reyranellales > Reyranellaceae > Reyranella. The sequence continues at coordinate 1,863 of JAIUOX010000193.1, read as the reverse complement.
TTCGGCTACGACCCGGACGGCCCGCCGCTGATCGAGGACTTCTCGCTCGAGGTCGCGCCGGGCCAGTGGGTCGCCCTGGTCGGCGGATCGGGCAGTGGCAAGTCGACGCTCGGCCGGCTCGTCACCGGCCTCTACCGGCCGCGATCGGGCCGCATCCTGGTCGACGGCCACGCGCTGGAGGACTGGGGCCGCGAGCGGCTGGCCGACATCGTCGCGTCGGTCGACCAGGACATCCGCCTGTTCGGCGGCACGGTGCGCGACAACATCACCCTGTGGGACGACACCGTCGACAACGATCGCCTGCTGGCGGCGGCCGACGATGCCGGCCTGACGCCAATCGTCCAGGCGACCCGCGGCAACTTCGATTCGGTCATCGACGAGGACGGGCGCAATCTCAACGCCGGCCAGCGGCAGCGCATCGAGATCGCGCGCGGCCTGGTGCGCGAGCCGGCGATCCTCGTGCTCGACGAGGCGACCGCGGCGCTCGACGCCGACAGCGAGCATCACATCCTGAAGGCGGTGCGCCGCCGTGGCATGACCTGCGTGCTGGTCGCCCACCGGCTGAGCACGATCCGCGACTGCGACGAGATCATCGTCCTCGATCGCGGCAAGGTGGTGGAGCGCGGCACCCACGCGTCGCTGATGGCGACGCCGGGCGCCTACGCACGCCTGATCCAGGCCGAGCAGGCCGGCTGACCATGACCCCGTCCCGCCCCACCGGGCCGCGCACGCTCGACCTCGCGACGCTGGCCGCGCCGGGAACCATCGCCCGGCCGGGCCGGCTGTACGGCGCCGTGCGCGATACGCGGGGCGAGACTGGACGGCGGACCTTCATCGCCGCGCTGCCGGCCGGCGCGGCGGTCTTCCCGCTGGCGGCGCCGGGCGTCGCCTTCGTGCTGGTCGAGGACGAGGCCTTGCCCGACAGCCCGTGGTTCGCCGCCGGCGATCCGGCGGCGCCGGCGATCGACGCCTGGTACGGCGCGCTGCTCGCCGCGCCGGGCCTCGCCGCGGCCGACGCGTCGGCGCGGCCGCTGGCGGCGGGCGAGAGCCACGCGCTGCCCGCGGGCGCCACGGTGACCGTCCGGCAGGTGCTGTGGCTGAAGGCCGACCGTCCGGCGCTGCGCTACGCCGGTCCCGGCAGTGGCGACGGCCCGCCCGCCCAGGCGCTGCTGGTGCTGGCCGACCAGGTGACGGTGACGACGACGGCCGAGGCCACGGTGCAGTGCTTCGAGACCGCCGCCCTGGCCGCGCCCCATTCCGCGCTCCGTCCTGACATGCTGGCCGCACCGATGGCCGCCCTCGCCGACCAGCTCGGCCGGCACCTGGTGGCGCACGACACGGCGCGCGAGTCGCGGCCGGTCGAGCGGCACGCCCGCGACGAGGCCGGCCTGCGCGCCGCCCTCAGCCGGCTGGGCGCGGCGGCGGCGCTGCGGCCGGTCGCCCCGCCGGCCGCCGAGGGCGACGGCGATCCGCTGACCCGGGCGCTGGCCGCGATCGCGCGGCACGAGGGCATCAAGCTGCGGCCGGGCAGCCTCGCGTCCCCGGACGCGTCCCTGCTCGACCGCCTCGAGCAGATCGGCGACGCCAGCGGCTTCCGGGTCTGCGAGGTCGCGCTCGAGCCCGGCTGGTGGCAGCGGGAGAGCGCGCCGTTCATCGCGCGCACCCGGACCGGCGACGCGCCGCGCGCCGCGCTGTGGCGGCGCGGACGGTGGCGCCTGATCGAGGCCGAGGGCGGCCGCGAGAGCGTGGTCGACGCCGCCGTCGCCGCCCGCCTGACGCCGGTCGGCCTGATGATCCACCCGTCGCTGCCCGAGACGGCGACGCCGCGCGAGGTCGGCCGCTTCGTCTTCTTCGGCACGCGCC
>JAIUOX010000192.1 GCA_020160955.1 Pseudomonadota bacterium | reverse complement strand
ATGGTGCCGGCTGGGGCCGCAGCCACGACGTCAGGAACCTGTTCATCGTCGACGGCAGCATCTGGGTGACCTCGGGCGGCGTGAACCCGACCTCGACCATCCAGGCGCTGGCGCTCTACATCGCCGACCAGATCAAGCAACGCCTCGCCAACCTGTTCGACTGAGCCGATGTCCCGCCAACCCCTCTCCGCTCCCCAGGCCGACGTGCTGCGCGCCTTCGCCGGCACCATCATCCCGGCCAGCGCCCAGCACGGCGTGCCCGGCGCCGACGACCCGGCGATCCTCGCCGACATCCTCGCCAGCCTCGAACGCGACCACGACGACGTGGTGGCCGCCCTGCAGCGCCTCGACGGGCTGGCCGGCGGCTCCTACGTCGCGCTCGACGGGGCGCAGCGGCTGGCGGTCGCCCACGAGTTCCGCGCCGAGGGCGGCGCGCCGCTGGCGGCGCTGAGCCGCGTCGTGCTGCTCTGCTACTACCGCGACGACCGCGTCATGCGCGCGCTGGGACAGGAGCCGCGACCGCCCTTCCCGCTCGGCCACGCCGTCGAGCAGGGCGACTGGTCGCTGCTCGACCCGGTCCGCCGGCGCGCGCCGTTCTGGCGGCGCCCGCCGCGCGGCTGACGGTTCAGGCCGCGCGCAGGGCGGCTTCGACCTGCTCGCGCGACCACAGGCACAGGTCCTCGTCGTAGCGATCCTGCAGCGTCTCGAGCGGCGCCGGCAGGTTGAACGGCGCGGCCCGCATGTCGACGTAGCGGAAGTCGCCCGAGGCGACGTTCTCGTTGGCCGGCCCGTCGAACACGCGGTGCGACGACAGCAGGATGTAGGGCGTGCCCGAGCGCACGAACTGCTCCAGCACGGCCCGGCTGTCGGCGTTCGACAGCAGGCTGAACAGGCCCCGGCACAGCCACAGGTCGGTGCGCGGGACGGCGTCGCGGCTGACGTCGAGATGGACGAAGCGGCAGCGCGGACCGCCGTGGCGGGCGTTGTTCTGCTCGATCATCGGCCGCACGATGTCGCCGCCGACATAGTCGAGGTCGCGGCCGCGCACGACGTGCTGCATCCAGTAGAAGTCGCCGCACGGCGCATCGAACAGCGAGCGCACGCCCAGCCGGTCGAACAGCGCCGGCAGGTCGCGCCGCAGCGCCGCGGTGTTCTCCAGGCTGGCGGCCGGCCCGCTCACGCTCTCCGCCGCCGCCCACAGGTTGGTGCGGTAGATCAGGGTGAAGCGGTCCTCGACCCGCGGCAGCCACAGCATGCGCAGCCGCAGCGCCTCGGCCGGCACCTTCCATTTCAGGTAGCGCACGCCCTTGCGCCACGCCGCCACCGGTCCCTCGCGGCGCACCAGGTCGCGCAGGCGGCGGAGGTCACGGCCGATCGGCCAGAAGGCGGCCTGCACCGAGAAGTCCTCAAGCAGGCCGGCGAGCAATGGCAGGGGGGCAAGGGCATCCATGCCCGACTTGTCGCCGAGCATTGGGGCAAAACCTCGTCAATTCGCACTAAATCAAAGTGCTTTGGACCCGCGCCCGAAACGCTGCCAGGTGCCGAACAGCCCGACCAGGAGGGCGAAGGCGCCGCCGACCAGGAAGCCCGGCGCGTACGAACCGGTGACGGTCAGCGCGCCGCTGAACAGCAGCGGCATCACCAGCGCGCCGGCATCGCCGAAGGCCAGCACCGCGCCGGTCGTCGACCCGATGCGGCCGGGCGGCGACAGCCGCGCGACCTCGGCCAGCAACACGCCGTGCCAGCTCACGGCGGTGGCGCTGAACAGCGCGGCGACCAGCACGACCGACAGGTACGGCCAGGACGGGTGCAGCGACGCGGCCAGGAAGGCCGCCACCGCCATCAGCAGGCCGAGCAGCGGCAGCAGCGTGAACGGTCGCACCAGCCGCGACGCCAGCCATCCCCAGCCGATGCGCGCCGGGATCGCCACGGCCACGGCGATGGCGAACACGCCGCCGGCCCGCTCGAGCTCGTAGCCGAGGCCGCGCACGAGGTAGAGCACGAAGAAGCCGGTGAACAGCGTCTGCAGCCCGACGAAGCTGAACATTGAGACGCACAGCGCGCGCAGCGCCGGCTCGCGCAGCACCGCGACGATGTTGGCGCGGATGTCGGCGGGCGACAGCGGCGTGCCGGGGACGCGGTCGATGTCGAAGCGGGCCCGCACCGGCTGCAGCAGCACCGCCGTCAGGCCCGCGAGCCCGGCGATCACCAGCATCGCGGCGCGCCAGCCGGACTCGGTGGCGATCCACGGCGCCAGCACGCCGGCCACCATCAGGCCGAGCGGCACGCCGGTCTGCTTGACCGAGAACACCAGGGGCGCGAAGCGCGGCGGCGACAGGCGCCCGAGCAGGTGCGAACTCGAGGGCGTCGAGATCGCCTGGCCGAGGCCGCCGACGAAGGCGCCGAGCGCGAACAGCGGCAGCCAGCCGAACGTGGGCACCGCGAGGCCGAAGGCCAGCGCCAGCATGCCGACCTGCGTCATGCGCAGCGCGCCGAAGCGCACGATCAGGCCACCGCAGCCCAGCGTGGTGATGAAGCCGGCGACCGCGCCGATCGCGACGTAGACCCCGACCAGCGCCGGGTCGACGTGCAGGTCTGCCACGATGGCGGCGGCGATCAGTGGCACGGTCGAGCGACCGAGCGTGGCGAAGGCCTGCTGCACCGTCATGGCGCCGAGCGCGAGGTAGAGGTTGAAGATCGGCCGCCCCCGGAAGCGGGGCCCGGTCAGGGCCCTCTTCCTATCGCCGCAAATGGCGGGCCAGCGTCAAGCGATCCGCGCGCCGCCGCGCGCCGCCGCATCGCCCTGCGAATGCAACGGCCGCGGCGAGCCGATCGGGCGGGACCGGGGCCGGGCTTCGTTTGACAGCGGCGGTCGCGGCCCTACCCTTCCTCCCCGAGAACAGCGGGAGGAACGGGTGCACGAAGACACCTACGATTTCATCGTCACCGGCGCGGGTTCCGCCGGTTGCGCGGTGGCCGGGCGGCTCAGCGAGGACGGCCGCTACCGGGTCCTGCTGCTCGAGGCCGGCCCGAAGGATACCTACCCCTGGATCCACGTGCCGCTCGGCTACCACAAGACGTTCAACAATCCGCGCGTCAACTGGATGTTCGACAGCGAGCCCGAGCCGGAGCTCAACAACCGCGTGATGTACCAGCCGCGCGGCAAGGTGCTGGGCGGCACAAGCTCGATCAACGGCATGGTCTACATGCGCGGCAATGCCGCCGACTACGACGAGTGGCGGCAACGCGGCTGCGACGGCTGGGACTACGAGTCGGTCCTGCCCTACTTCAAGCGCGCCGAGGACCAGGAACGCGGTGCCGACGATTTCCACGGCGTCGGCGGACCGCTCAAGGTGACGGACCATGCCTGGAAGCCGACGCTGGCGCGCGCCATGCACGAAGCCGCCCAGCAGGCCGGCATCCCGGCCAACCCCGACTTCAACGGCGCCACGCAGGAAGGCGTCGGCTACTACCAGGTGACGATCAGCAAGTCGCGCCGCTGGTCGAGCGCGCGGGCCTATCTCGGCGACGCCCGGCGACGGCCGAACCTCACCGTCGCGACCTCGGCGCACGCCACGCGCGTGCTGATCGAGAACGGCCGCGCCGTCGGCGTCGAGTACCGCACGCCCGGCGGCCTGCAGACCGCGCGGGCGCGGCGCGAGGTCATCGTGTCGGGCGGCGTCTACGGATCGCCGCAGCTCCTGATGCTCTCGGGCCTCGGGCCGGCGTCCCACCTGCGCGACCACGGCATCGCGGTGGTGCGCGACATGCCGGGGGTCGGCAGCAACCTGCACGACCACTTCAACACCTACATCGCCTACAAGTGCGCCCAGCCGGTCACCATGAACGACCTGGCCAACAGCTTCACAAGGCAGGTCCTGGCCGGCCTGCAGTACGCCTTCGGCCGCACCGGGCCGCTCGCGAGCATGGGCCTCTACGTCGGCGCGCTGGTGCGCAGCGATCGCCGGCTGGAGCGGCCCGACCTGCAGATCAACATGTTCGCCTGGGCGATCAAGGAGCGGAATCGCAACGGCGTCGTCGCCCAGCCCTTCTCGGCGTTCGGCCTGTCGCCCGTGCACCTGCGCCCCGACGGGCGCGGCACGGTGCGCCTGAAGTCGGCCAATCCGCTGGCCGCGCCCGAGATCCGCTTCAACTTCCTGAAGACCGCCAGCGACTGGACGGCGATGCTGGAAGGCCTGCGGATCTGCCGCGAGATCGGCCGGCAGCCGGCGCTGGCGCCGTTCGTGGTCGAGGAGATCCTGCCCGGCGCCGGCGTTGCGGACGAGGCCGGGCTGCGCGAGCACATCCGGGCCAACGGCGTCTCCAACCTGCACCCGGTCGGCACCTGCCGGATGGGCCGCGCGGTCGACGACGTCGTCGATCCCGAGCTCAAGGTCTACGGCATCGAGGGGCTGCGGGTCGCCGACGCCTCGATCATGCCGAGCATCGTCGCCGGCAACACCAACGCGCCCTCGATCATGATCGGCGAGAAGTGTGCCGACATGGTGCGACGCGCGGCGGCCTGACCGGGCGGCGCAACTGGTCTAGGCTGGTGCTCCCCTGCAAAA
>JAIUOX010000030.1 GCA_020160955.1 Pseudomonadota bacterium | reverse complement strand
GCTCTCCTCGCCGGCCGGCCGCACGCGGATCACGCGCCGGCCGCCCATCAGCGACATCGCGCCGAACTCGTCGGCCAGCCGCGCCGGGTCGCCCTTCAGCACGTCGCCCGCGATGTCGACGACGCGGAACGGGTCCTTGAGGTCGTCGCACACCATCTTCGCCAGCGCGATGGCGCGCTCGGCGATCAGGCCGTCGTCGTTGCCATGAATCACCACGCCGCGAATCTTCGGGTCCGGCTTGCGGAGGAAGCTTTCGACGTTGCGGGGCTCGATCTTCACGGCGCCAGCTTACACCACGACGTTGACGATCCGGTTGGGGACGACCACGACGCGGCGCGGCGTCTTGCCGTCGAGCCCGCGCACCAGCTCGGGCAGCGCCAGCGCCGCCTTCTCGGCCGCGTCCTTGGCGACGTCCTTGGGCAGCTGGATGGTGCCGCGCAGCTTGCCGTTCAGCTGGACCGCCACCGTCACCGTGTCGTCGACCAGCAGCGCGTCCTCGGCCGCCGGCCACGGCGAGTCGGCCAGCAGCGTGGCGTGGCCGAGCGCCTGCCACAGTTCCTCGGCGAGGTGCGGCGTCATCGGGCCGGTCAGGCGCACGAAGATCTCGAGCGCCTCGCGCTTGGCCCAGCGGGCGCTGTCGTCGGCCGGCTTGGCCTGGTCGATCGTGCTGGCCAGCTCGTAGAGGCGGGCCACCGCCTTGTTGAAGTGGAAAGCCTCGATGTCGGCCGAGACGCCGGCGATCGCCTTGTGGGCGGCGCGGCGCAGCGCCATCGCGCCGTCCGAGAAGGTCGCCGGGCGCGGCGCGCCGGCCGGCGGCAGGTCGGTCGCCGCCTCGGTGGCGATGCGGAACAGCCGCTGCTGGAAGCGCCAGGCGCCGGTCACGCCCGACTCGGTCCACTCGAGGTCGCGCTCGGGCGGGCTGTCGGACAGCATGAACCAGCGCGCGGTGTCGGCGCCGTAGTCGCGGATGATCTGGTCCGGGTCGACGACGTTCTTCTTCGACTTGGACATCTTCTCCGAGCGGCCGACCTCGACCGGGCTCTTGTCGGAGGCGCGCACGACGGCGCCGCCGGCGGTGCGCTCGACTTCCTCGGGCAGCAGCCAGGTGCCGTCGGTGGCGCGGTAGGTCTCGTGGCAGACCATGCCCTGCGTGAACAGGCCGTCGAACGGCTCGTCGCGGTCGGTCAGGCCGACCTCGCGCATCGCCCGCGTCCAGAAGCGCGAGTACAGCAGGTGCAGGATCGCGTGCTCGACGCCGCCGATGTACTGGTCGACCGGCATCCAGTAGGCGTTCTCGTCACGGTCGAACGGCGCGGTCTCGACGCGGGGCGAGGTGAAGCGGTCGAAGTACCAGCTCGAGTCGATGAAGGTGTCGAAGGTGTCGGTCTCGCGCCGGGCGGGCGCGCCGCACGACGGGCAGGCGACGTGCTTCCAGGTCGGGTGGCGGTCGAGCGGGTTGCCCGGGCGGTCGAAGGTGACGTCCTCGGGCAGCGTCACCGGCAGGTCCTTCTCGGGCACCGGCACGACGCCGCATTTCTCGCAATGGATCGCCGGGATCGGGCAGCCCCAGTAGCGCTGGCGCGAGACCAGCCAGTCGCGCAGCCGGTACTGCGTCGTGCCCGTGCCGACGCCCATCTCCTCGAGGCGGGCGATCACGGCGGCCTTCGCCTCCTCGACCGACTTGCCGTCGAGGAAGCCGGAATTGACGATCACGCCGTCGTCGACGAACGGCGCCTTCACGACGTCGAAGGTCTTCGGGTCGGCGTCGGCCGGCATCACCACCGGCAGGATCGGCAGGCCGTACTTGGTCGCGAACTCGTGGTCGCGCTCGTCGTGCGCGGGGCAGCCGAAGATCGCGCCGGTGCCGTACTCCATCAGCACGAAGTTGGCGGCGTAGACCGGCACGGTCCTGCCCGGCTCCAGCGGGTGCTTCGCCAGCAGCGGCAGCCGGTAGCCGATCTTCTCGGCGGTCTCGACTTCGGCCGCGGCGGTGCCGGTCTTGCGGCACTCGGCCACGAAGCGCTGCAGGCCGGGATCGTCGGCGGCGAGGCCGGCGACCAGCGGGTGCTCGGCCGACAGCGCCATGAACGACGCGCCGAACAGCGTGTCGGGCCGGGTGGTGAAGATCTCGAGCTTGCCGCGATCGTTGCCCTCGGCATCGGTCAGCGCCCAGAAGACGCGCGCGCCGCGGCTCTTGCCGATCCAGTTGGCCTGCATCAGGCGCACCTTCTCGGGCCAGCGGTCGAGCGTGTCGAGGCGGCTCAGCAGCTCGTCGGCGAAGTGGGTGATCTTGAGGTTCCACTGGGTCAGCTTGCGGCGCTCGACCGGCGCGCCGGTCCGCCAGCCCCGGCCCTCGATGACCTGCTCGTTGGCCAGCACCGTGTTGTCGACGGGATCCCAGTTGACCCAGGCTTCCTTGCGGTAGGCGAGATCGGCCTTCCAGAAGTCGAGGAACATCTTCTGCTGGTGGCGGTAGTAGCTCGGGTCGCAGGTCGCGACCTCGCGGCTCCAGTCGAGCGACAGGCCCATCGACTTCAGCTGGGCCTTCATGGTGGCGATGTTCTCGTAGGTCCACTTCTTGGGGTGGACCTTCTTCTCCATCGCCGCGTTCTCGGCCGGCAGGCCGAACGCGTCCCAGCCCATCGGGTGCAGCACGTTGAAGCCGCGCGCCCGCTTGTAGCGCGCGATCACGTCGCCCTGGGTGTAGTTGCGGACGTGGCCCATGTGGATGCGCCCCGACGGGTAGGGGAACATCTCGAGCACGTAGTACTTGGGCCGGGCGCGGTCCATGCGGGCGCTGAAGGTCTGGCGCTCGTCCCAGACCTTCTGCCACTTGGCCTCGGTCTCGCGGAAATTGTAGCGCACGGGCGTCGAGGGCGAGGACGAGGACACGGTTCGGGATCCCGAAAAGAGTTGAGGCCGCAGCGGATGCCCGCTGCGGCCTCGAACGTCAAGCGGGCTGAAGGCCCGGGCCGGGGGCGGCGGTCAGGCGCCGCCGGCGATGCGCAGCTGGCGCGCCCGGGTCAGGATGGCGTTCTCGATGTCGATGTTGGTGCGCGGGTCGACCTGGGCGTCGACCCAGGTGCTGCCGTTGCGGCCGCCGGTGGTCTGCTTGAACACCGAGACGCGCACGCCGTCGGCGCGCAGCTCGCGGTCGAGGATGGTGACCTGGACCTTCATGCGCTCGTTGGGCGTCTCGGCCGGGGTGTACCAGTCGGTGATGATGACGCCGCCGAACGGGTCGGCCGAGACCAGCGGGATGAAGTTGATGGTGTCGAGCGAGGCCCGCCACAGGTAGGCGTTGACCGCCACGCCGGTGCCGGCGCCCTCGTTTGGATCCTTGGGCTTGGAGCCGAACAGGCCGCCCGGTCCGAACAGGGTGCCGTCCTCGCGGTTGCGGCCGCCGAGGCCCTGGTTGATCTGGCGCCGCATGTCGCCCTTCGTGCCGGCCCGGGCCTGCTCGTTTTCCTGGACGTTGTTGCCGCCGCAGGCGGAGAGCCCCAACGCGAGGAAACCGGCAGAAACTACAACTGCCAGAGTGGAAATGCGAAAATCCGCCATCGGGGTTTCGAACCTGTGCTTTGGGGGAGACTATCACACGGACGCGCGGCTTCTAAAGCCCGAGTGGGCGCCGCTGGCAAGAGGCGGTGTAGCGCAGGGTGTGCAAGTTGCATGGAGAAACGGTCGCGAAGGGTCCGTTTCCGGAGGCTTTTGGGCCAGATATCCCCAAGCCTTTCGGGCCCCCGGAAGGGCCCTGGCAACCCCCCGGGCGACCCCCGGAAAGGCCGCTTAAAATGTGACAAAGACGCCACAGGTGCGGGCAGAATCGTGCAACGCGGCGTCCATTTCTTGACCCTCCTTCGGACGAAGTGTTCTATTGGCTTGGCCGTATTGGCGGGTTTCGTGTGTCGCTGGGCAACAGGCGTCCACTTCCGTCGGTCGGACAGGCCTTTTGGTACGTACCAGTCTCTGATCAATGAGAGAGGGAGAATGATGAAGAAGCTTCTACTGGGATCGACCGCCCTGGTCGTCGGTGGCGCGATTGCCGCCCCGGCCATGGCTGCGGATCCGATCAAGATGGGCGTCGGTGGTTACTACACCTTCTACGCCCTGGCCGGTAACATCGACTCGACCTATGCCCTCAACGGCAACGGTTTCACGAGCTACAAGGGTCTCGCCTTCACGCAGGAAGGTGAAATCCACTTCACCGGCCAGACGAAGCTGGACAACGGCACGTCGGTCGGTCTGACCGTCGAGCTCGAGGCCTGGAACCCGTCGTCGGCCACTTCGAACGCCCAGATCGACGAAGCCTTCCTGTTCGCCTTCGGCGACTGGGGCCGTGTCGAAATGGGTTCGCGCGACGCCGCCACGTACCGCATGTACTACGGCTCGCCGTCGGCCCTGATCGGCTGGGGTGCGATTCAGCACAACCACAACTGGGCGAACGCGTCCGTCATTGCCAACAACAAGGCCTACGGCCGTACGATGGCGACGACGAACACCCCGCAGTGGCAGGACGTCAACCGCATCAACTACTTCACGCCGCGCTTCCAGGGCCTCCAGCTCGGTGTCGGCTACGCGCCGAAGCTGAACGCGGCTGCCAGCGCCTTCGGCGCTGCCGGCCCGGGCAACCCGGCCGGTATCTGCGGCTACAACAACGCGACGAACATCAACAACTGCCCGACGGCTGACTACGCCTGGCAGGATGCGTTCGACGTCGGCGCCAACTACCTGAACAAGTTCGGTGACTTCACCGTCGCTCTGTACGGTGCGTTCGCCTACGCCACGTTCGTCCCGGGCTACTCGCCGTTCGCGGCGTCGGCCAGCATGACGACCGGTGCCAACCTGGCCAACTGGAAGCAGTGGGTCGTCGGCGCTCAGTTCGGCTACGCGGGCTTCACGGTCGGCGGCGCGGTCGGCTACGACAACAACGGTGCCGGTGCCAACTACTTCACTGGCGTCGACAACGACACCCGCTTCTACACTGCCGGTATCATGTACGAGACCGGTCCGTGGCAGATGTCGTTCATGTGGGCCGGCTTCTACAACACCAACGGCAACGGCTCGGCTCAGGTCACGGCCATTGCCACTGGCACGCAGGCGCAGACCCTCAGCACGGCCGGTTGCGGCGGTGTCCCGGGTGTCAACAGCACCTGCTTCAACGGAACGAACATCAAGTTCGGCTCCGAGACCATCAACAAGTGGGAAGTCGGCGTGAACTACGCGCTCGGACCCGGAATCAAGCTGACTGGCGGCGCGATGATGTACAACGCGTCGAGCCCGACCAACGCGGGCACCGGCAGCAGCTGGGCCTTCCTGCTCGGTATGGACCTGCGCTTCTAGTCGCAGGCCCTTACAGGCAAAAGGGAAGAGCGGGCGAAAGCCCGCTCTTTTCTTTTGTGCGAAGGGAAGAGGAAAGGTCCCTCGCTACGCTCGGGATGACAAAGGTACTGTCATCCCGAGCGTAGCGAGGGACCTTTCGCGTTCAGGCGGTCTTCTGCCCGACCAGGTTGACGAACAACGTCGGCATGTAGGTGCGCGACACCGGCAGGCGCTCGGTGGCCTGGCGGGACAGCACCGCTCGGTTGTCCTCGTGGTCGAGGACCAGCTGGAACAGGCCCTGCTCGACGGCGCCGGCGCGCGGGTCGAGCTCCGGCTGGTCGCCGCGCATCACGCGGTAGGCGACGTCGAGCCCGACATCGCCGCCGCTGTAGAAGGCGTTGATCACCGCGACCTCGGGAAACAGCCGCATCAGGCCGCGGATCGAGAAGCGCCACAGGTCGTCGGGCGTGGCGTGGAACGACTGCGACCACGCCGACGACACGAACAGCAGGCCACCCGGCCGGACCAGCCGCTCCATGGTGCGCGCCGCCTTCCACGGGTCGCGCGTGTGCTCGAGCACGTGGCAGCACAGCACGAGGTCGAACGGCTCGTCGCCCAGCGCGGCCTGCGCGGTGGCGAGCGGGCTGCAGATGTCGAGCACGTGGTCGACGTTGTTGCCGGCCTCGAGATCGACGCCGACGAAGCGCGCGCGCTCGAAGCGCTTCTGCACGATGCTGCGCCAGTTGCGGACGTTGCGCTCGGCGACCAGCGTGCGCGACCCGACCTGCAGCACCCGCGGCGCCCGCCGCCCGAGGGTCGCGGCCAGCCGCTCCAGCAGCCCGTCGGTCTCGCGCGTCACCGTGCTGCCGACGACGCGCAACTCCGCCTTGCCGGCCGGAGCGGGGGCGTCGTCGGCGGCGCTCACGGCCGCGTCCTCAATCGCGCACCACGACGATGTGCATGCGCCGCGGGCCGTGCGCGCCGAGCTCGATCGTCTGCTCGATGTCGCCGGTGCGCGACGGCCCGGTGATGGTGTTCACCGTGCGCGGCATGCGGTCCTTGCCGAAGCGGGCGCGCAGCCGCTCCCAGACATCCTCGTAGCCGCCGACGATGTCGGCCTCGCGCAGGATCACGACATGGGTGTCGGGCAGCAGGTTCAGCGTCACCGGGTGATCCGGCCCCGAGGCGGTGACCAGCGTGCCGGTCTCGGCGATGCCGGCGAAGGCGCCGGTGATCGACACCTGGTCGGAGGGCTCGCCGCGGCCGCGCCGCAGCGACAGCATCTTCTGGCTGGCCCAGTCGTAGCCTTCCAGCGCGGCGCCCGGCGCCATCGCCGCCTCGGCCGGCAGGTTGTTGCGGGCGAGGTAGTTGGCGACCTCGGCCGGCACGCCGGCGGCGTCGACCCGCGCCACCGTGGCGTTGTTGAACTCCGCCCAGTGGCAGAACAGGTCGACCTTCTCGGGCTGCGGCAGTCGGGCGCGCGCCACGTCGGGCCCGCGCGGCGGCATCGCCAGCCGCGCCTTGACCTCGTCGAGCGCCGCGCCGCCGACCGGGCCGCGGCGCAGCGAGCGCCGGATGTTGCCGAGGATGCCGTCGCGCGCCGAGCTCATGCCTTCCTCCGCTGCCACTGGGCGTGGAAGGTGCCGCCCGGCTGGGGCGCCGGGAAGTCGCGGAAGCGGGTCCAGCCGCCGGCCAGCGGCAGGCTGCCGTAGCGGCCGTCGGCGCGGCCGAACAGCGCCAGCACGCGGTTGGCCAGCCCGGTCAGGCGGCGGTAGAGGCGGGGACGCCGCGCCATCCAGCTCCACAGCGCCAGGCCCTGGCGCACGCCCTTGGGCGTCAGGTGGCGTTCGAACTCGCGCTCGCGCCAGTGCCGCATCAGGCCGGGCAGGGGGATGCGCACCGGGCAGACGCTCTCGCAGCGGCCGCAGAAGGTCGAGGCGTTGGGCAGGTTGGAGGCTTCCTCGACCCCCAGCAGCTGCGGCGTCAGCACCGCGCCGATCGGGCCGGGATAGACCCAGCCGTAGGCGTGGCCGCCGATCGCGCCGTAGACCGGGCAATGGTTCATGCAGGCGCCGCAGCGGATGCAGCGCAGCATGTCCTGCATCTCGGTGCCCAGCACCGACGACCGGCCGTTGTCGAGGATCACGACGTGGTAGGCCGACGGCCCGTCGAGGTCGCCGTCGCGGCGCGGCCCGGTATTGAGCGTGGTGTAGGCCGACGATTCCTGGCCGGTGGCCGAGCGCGCCAGCACGCGCAGCAGTACCGCGGCGTCCTCCAGCGTCGGGATCACCTTCTCGATGCTGGCCAGCACGATGTGCATCTTCGGCAGCGTGTTCGAGAGGTCGGCGTTGCCCTCGTTGGTCACCAGCATCGACGAGCCGGTCTCGGCGACCAGGAAGTTGGCGCCGGTCAGGCCGACATCGGCGTCGATGAACTTCTGGCGCAGCACGTAGCGCGCCTCGGCCACCATGTCGTTGCGCTCGGTCAGGCGGCGCGTGAAGCCGAGCTTGGCGTGCGCCTCGAGGAAGGTGTCGGCGACCTGGTCCTTGGTCAGGTGGACGGCCGGCGCGATGATGTGGCTGGGCGGCTCGTGGCGCAGCTGGATGATGTACTCGCCGAGGTCGGTCTCGACCGGCTGGATGCCGAGCGCCTCGAGGTGGTCGTTGAGGCCGATCTCCTCCGACACCATCGACTTCGACTTGGCGATCGTGCGGGCGTTCACGCTGCGGCAGAGGTCGGCGATGATGCGCCGCGCGTCCTCGGCGGTCGGCGCCCAGTGGACGTGGCCGCCCAGCGCCAGCACCTTGCGCTCGAACTCCTCGAGGTAGAAGTCGAGGTGGGCCAGCGTGTGGTTCTTGATGTCGCGCGCTCGGTCGCGCAGCGCCTCGAACTCGGGCAGCCGCTCGGCGGCCTGGCGGCGGCGCTCGGAGAAGCCGACCTTCAGCTTGGCCAGCGAATCCTGCAGGTTGGGATCGGCCAGCGCGTGCTGGACGTTGTGCTTGAAGTCCTGCGTGGTCGACTGCATCAGCGGGCCTCCGGCTCGCCGATCGCCGGCAGGTCGCCCATCCCGGCCAGCACCTCGGCGACGTGGCGGACCTTCACCGCGCTGCCTTCGCGCTGCAGCTTGCCCGCCATGTTCATCAGGCAGCCGAGGTCGCCCGCCAGCAGCGTACCGGCGCCGGTCGCGGCGATGTCGGCCGCCTTCTCGGACACCATGGCGTTCGAGATCTCGGGATACTTGACGCAGAACGTGCCGCCGAAGCCGCAGCACACTTCCGGCGTCTTCATCTCGCCGAGCGTCAGCCCCTCGACCGAGCCGAGCAGGCGGCGCGGCTGCGCCTTGACGCCGAGCTCGCGCAGGCCCGAGCAGGAGTCGTGGTAGGTCACCTGGCCGTCGTAGCGCGCGGCGACGCGCTCGACCTTCAGCACGTCGACCAGGAACGCCATCAGCTCGTAGGTGCGCGACGCGACCTTCTGCGCCCGCGCCTGCATCGCCGGGTCGTCGTCGAACAGGCCGGGATAGTGGTGGCTCAGCATGCCGCCGCACGAGCCGGAGGGCACGACCACGGCGTCGTAGCCCTCGAACGCCGCGATCACCTGCTGCGCGATGGCGCGGGTCGAGGCGCGGTCACCCGAGTTGTAGGCCGGCTGGCCGCAGCAGACCTGGAGCGGCGGCACCTCGACGGTGCAGCCCGCGTCCTCCAGCAGCTTGACGGCGGCGAAGCCCACCGAGGGACGGAACAGGTCGACCAGGCAGGTCACGAAGAGCGCGACGCGGCGCGGCGGCGCAGAGGGCGAAGTCTTTGACACGAGGGCCAGATTGGCAGTCGCCCTGAGCCGGTGCAACGGGGGTCGGCGGACCAACGGAAAGCGGCGCCGGCCCTTTCGAGCCGGCGCCGCCCGGGGGAGCCACCGAGGACGTCGATCAGGTCTTCGGCGGCAGGTCGATCTTGGCGTCCAGCAGGGCCTTCTCGAGGCCCGGGATGCCGCTGGCGTCGCCGGCCCGGCACTTGTCGGCGGCCGCCCGCGATTCGAGGCTCTGCGGCTGGCGGCCCCGCTTGGAACCCATGTCGAGGTACTGCTCGTACTTCTGGACCAGCGCGGTGCAGTAGGACGCGTTGGCGGACTGCGCCTGGGCCCCCGGGGCCACGGCCAGGATGACCAGGCCAAGAACGATCATCGTCTTCGTCATGTCGACCTCCATCGCTCGTATCGAGCGACGCCATCGAGCGCCCGGCTCGCGGCAGCATTGCGTCGATCCCGTTTCGGTCGGCTTACGAACGCCCTGTTGTCTTTCGCGATGCTTACAGGTCGTGCCGATCGGCGTTGCCTGTAAGGTTGCTGTCGGCAATCGCGCGCTATCGCAGGTGGCATGTTCCCGAGTGCGACATGCGCGTCCTGATCGTCGAAGACAACGCGGTGTATGGCCGGCTGCTCGTCGAGCGCCTGGCCCGCTCGGGCTTCGAGGCCGACCTGCTCGATACCGTGGCGACGGCGCGCGAGGCCGTGCGGCGCATCGACTACGCGGCCATCCTGCTCGATCTCGGCCTGCCCGACGAGGACGGCATCCGCCTGTTGCGCGAACTGCGAAGCGTCCGCAACACCCTGCCGGTCATCGTCACCACCGCGCGCAACCGGCTCGATGACCGGCTCGACGGGCTGCAGGCGGGGGCCGACGACTACCTGGTGAAGCCGTTCTGCTTCGACGAACTGCTGGCCCGCCTGCACGCCGTGCTGCGCCGGCACCCGTTCGCGCGCGGCACCGTGCTGGTGGCCGGCAACGTCGCGCTGGATATCGACGGCCCGGTGCTGCGGATCGCCGGTACCGTCGTGCCGACCGGTCCGCGCGAGCTCGAACTGCTGCAGCTGCTGCTGCACCACCAGGAGAAGGTGGTGACCCGCGACCGGCTGGCGACCGGCCTGTTCGGCCGCGTCGGCCAGCAGCATTCCAACGCCGTCGATGTCTACGTCCACCGGCTGCGCCGCGTGCTCGAGGCGTCGGATGCCGGCGTGACCATCCAGACCATCCGCGACGTCGGCTACCTGCTCACCGCGTCGCCGCCCGCCT
This sequence comes from Pseudomonadota bacterium, assembly GCA_020160955.1. Classification (GTDB taxonomy): domain Bacteria; phylum Pseudomonadota; class Alphaproteobacteria; order Reyranellales; family Reyranellaceae; genus Reyranella. Next base: position 35,423 of record JAIUOX010000030.1, on the reverse strand, counting down.
TCCGTCCTCCCACCCCACAGGTGCCGATGTGAAACGCGTTCGTGCCACGGTGGACCGCTCGGCCGCCCTGTTCCGCAAGCCGTTCGTGGTCGTCCTGCTCGCGCTCGCCGGCGCGGCCGCGGCGGGCTACCTGCTGTGGACGCCGGGCCCGCCGCCGGGCGCCCGCCGTCCCGTCGAGCGGGCCACGCCGGTGCCGGACCGCGAGGAGGTCGAGCTCACCGCCTCGCAGGTCACGGCGATCCGGATCGAACCGGTCGGCGAGGCTGCCTTCGAGCGCCGGCGCCGCGCGGTCGGCGCCATCGACTTCGACCAGAACAGCCTGGTCCAGGTCTTCACGCCGTGGCAGGGCCGCCTCCTCGCCGTGCACGTCAACACCGGCGACCGGGTCCAGCCCGGGCAGCTGCTGTTCACCGTCGACAGCCCGGACCTGTTGCAGGCCAGCGCGGCGGCGATCGCGGCGGCCGGCGTGCTGGCGCTGCAGAACCGCACCCTGAAGCGGCTGACCGAGACCCTGAAGTCGGGTGGCGGCGCGCAGAAGGACGTCGACCAGGCGGTGTCCGACCAGCAGGCCGCCGAGGGTGCCCTGCGCGCCGCGCGCGCCGTGCTGCGAATCTATGGCAAGTCGGAGTCCGAGATCGACCGGCTGATCGCCGAGCGCCGCGCCGACTCGACGCTCGAGGTCCACAGCCCGATCGCGGGCTTCGTGACGGCGCGCAATGCCGCGCCGGGGCTGCTGGTCCAGCCCGGCAGCGCGCCGGCGCCGCTCACCCTCGCGCCGGCCGGCACGATGTGGATGATCGCCAACGTGCCCGAGGCCGACGCCCCGGCGATCCGCGTCGGCCAGGCGGTGAGCGCGCGGGTCGGCGCCTATCCCGACCGGACGTTCGGCGGCGAGGTCGGCGTGGTCGGCGCGACCATCGATCCGCAGACCCGGCGCTTCGCCGTGCGCAGCGTGATCGCCGATCCCGACCGGCTGCTGCGGGCCGGCATGTTCGCCGACTTCACCATCCGGCTGGGCGACCCGCTGGTCTCGCTCGCCGTGCCGGCCAGCGCGGTGGTGCGCGAGGGCGACGGCAGCCAGACCGTGTGGGTGACCGCCGACCGACGCCGCTTCGAGAAGCGCACGGTGCGGACCGGGCTCGCCCAGGACGGCCGCGTCCAGGTGCTGGAGGGACTGTCGCCGGGGACGCTGGTCGTCGTCGAGGGCGGGCTGTTCCTCACCAACAAGCTGGTCGGCGGACCGACCGACTGACACCGAGCGAGGTCCCCGTGCTGCGTTCCATCCTCGAATTCGGACTGACCCGTCGCCCGATCGTCGTGCTGGCGGTGCTGGTGTTCCTCGGCGCCGGCCTGTTCGCCTTCACCCGCCTCAACATCGAGGCCTATCCCAATCCCGCGCCGGTCATCCTCGAGATCACCGCGCAGGCGCCCGGCCAGTCGGCCGAGGAGATGGAGAAGTACTACACCATCCCGATGGAGATCGCGCTCTACCCGGTGCCGGGCGTGGTCAACATCCGCTCGACCTCGTTCTATGGCCTGAGCTTCGTGCGGGTCACCTTCGAGTACGGCAAGGACTACCACACCGCCTACGCGCAGGCGGCGGTCGCGCTGCAGCAGGGCGTCAACCTGCCGGGCACGCAGGTGCCGCAGATCCAGCAGTCGAGCCTGGTCGGCGAGATCGTGCGCTACCAGGTGACCGGGCCGCCGCACATCGGCCTGACCAACCTGCGCACGCTGCAGGACTGGGTGGTGGCGCGCCGCCTCCTGACCATCCCCGGCGTCGTCCAGATCAACAGCTGGGGCGGCACCACCAAGCAGTTCAACGTCGACGTCGATCCGGCGAAGCTCGAGGCCTACAACGTCACGGTCGGCCAGGTCGTGAGCGCGCTCGGCAACGCCAACATCAACGTCGGCGGCCGCGAGATCAACATCGGCCAGCAGGGCGTCAACATCCGCGGCATCGGCCTGATCGACGACGGCGGCAACGAGAACCTGCTGGAGGGCCGCCGCACCGCCGACATCGAGAACGTGGTGCTGGGCCAGGCCAACGGCGTGCCCGTGCTGGTCCGCGACGTCGCGCGGGTCGAGGTCGGGTACGTGCCGCGGCTCGGCATCGCCGGCCGCGACAGCCAGCCCGACATCGCCGCCGCGATCGTCGTGATGGGCCGCACCCAGCACACCAACGAGGTCCTGCCGCGCGTCCAGGCCGAGATCGAGAAGATCAACCGCGACGGCACGCTGCCGGCCGGCGTCAAGGTCGTGCCCTACTACGACCGCTCGACACTGGTCAGCGTCACGACCCACACCGTGATGCACAACCTGGTGTTCGGCTGCCTGCTGGTCTTCCTCGTCCAGTGGATCTTCATCGGCGACCTGCGCAGCGCGATCATCGTCGGCGTCAACATCCCGTTCGCGCTGTTCTTCGCCGTCATCATCATGGTGCTGCGCGGCGAGGACGCCAACCTGCTGTCGGTCGGCGCCGTCGATTTCGGCATCATCATCGACTCGGCGGTGATCCTCGTCGAGAACGTGTTCCGCAACTTCCAGAGCAGCCCGGCGGCGCGCCAGCGCCTGCTGCAGCACCTCTCCGAGGGCCTGTGGGGCCCCGACCCGACCTCGGTGGCCAGCGGCCGCTCGAGCGCCCGGCTGTGGTCCGACCGGCTGCGGCTGATCTTCATCAGCACGCTGCAGGTCGACCGCGCGGTGTTCTTCACCGCCGCGATCACCATCACCGCCTTCCTGCCGCTGTTCACGATGACCGGCGTCGAGGGCCAGATCTTCGGTCCGATGGCTCGCACCTACGCCTACGCGCTGGGCGGCGCGCTGCTCGCCACCTTCACGGTGACGCCGGTCCTGGCCTCGCTGGTGCTGCCGCAGCGCGTCGAGGAGGTCGAGACCGCCTTCGTGCGCGCGCTGCGCGCCGCCTACACGCCGGCGCTGCGCTGGGCGCTCGCCCACAGCGCGACGGCGATGGCGCTGGGCGTGCTCTTCCTCGGCGTCGCGGGCGTGCTGGCGACGCGGCTCGGCAGCGAGTTCCTGCCGGCGCTCGAGGAAGGCAACTTCTGGATCCGCGCCTCGATGCCGCCGACCATCGGCCTCGAGGCCGGCGAGGCCGCCAGTGCCAAGATGCGCGAGATCATGCTGCGCCACCCCGAGATCGTGACCGTGGTGTCGCAGCACGGCCGGCCCGACAACGGCAGCGACGCCTCGCCGTTCTCCAACGTCGAGCTGTTCGCGCCGCTCAGGCCGTTCGACCAGTGGCCGGCCGGGCTCGACAAGGACCGGCTCACCGACATCCTGCAGAAGGAGTTCGCCGACGAGCTGCCGGGCATCGGCTTCAACTTCTCGCAGTACATCCAGGACAACATCCAGGAAGCGCTGTCGGGCGTGAAGGGCGCCAACTCGATCAAGATCGTCGGCCCCGACCTCGCGACGCTGGAGCGGCTGGCGACGCAGGTCATGGCCGAGGTCCAGAAGGTGCCGGGCGTCGCCGATCTCGGCCTGTTCCGCGTGCTCGGCCAGCCCAACCTCAACATCCGCACCGACCGCGAGCGCGCGGCGCGCTACGGGCTCAACACCGGCGACGTCAACACGCTGGTGCAGGCGGCGATCGGCGGCACCACCGCGACCACCGTGCTGGAGGGCGACCGCCAGTTCGCGGTCGCGGTGCGCCTGCAGGGCGCCTTCCGCGATTCGCCGGACGCGATCCGCGACGTCCGGGTCGGCTTCGCCACGCCGGGCGGCGCCAACGCCTACCTGCCGCTGACCGAGGTCGCGCAGGTCGCGCTGGAGACCGGCGCGTCGTTCATCTACCGCGAACGCTCCGAGCGCTACATGCCGATCAAGTTCTCGATCCGCGGCCGCGACCTCGGCAGCACGGTCGCCGAGGCGCAGCTGCGGGTGGCGGCCAACGTCGTGCTGCCGCCGGGCTACCGCGTGCTGTGGTCCGGCGAGTTCGAGAACCTGCAGCAGGCGGCGTCGCGGCTGGCGGTGATCATCCCGATCACCATCCTGCTGATCCTCGTGCTGCTCTACGGCCTGTTCAACACGCTGCGCGACAGCCTGGTGGCGATGGCCGGCATCCCGTTCGCGGTCGGCGGCGGCATCGTCGCGCTGTACGTGACCGGCGAGGAGTTCAGCGTCTCGGCGGCGATCGGCTTCATCTCGCTGGCCGGCGTCGCGGTGATGGATGGCATCCTGAACATCACCTACTTCCGCGAGCTGCTCAGCCGCGGCCAGTCGTTCGACGAGGCGATCTTCAACGGCGCCGAGCAGCGCATGCGGCCGATGCTGATGACCGCCCTGTCGGCCGGCGTCGGCCTGCTGCCGGCCGCGCTGTCGCAGGGCATCGGCAGCCAGGTCCAGCGTCCGCTCGCCACCGTGGTGGTCGGCGGCATGCTCGTCGGCCCAGTGCTGCTGCTGGTCGTCGGGCCGGCGCTGCGCCGCGTCTTCCTGCGCGCGTACGAGCCCAGCCCCGAGCGCCTCCAGTCCGGCGACGGGGCGACGGACGAGGTCGAGGGAGGCGCCAAGTGACCAAGGTACCTGGCTGGCTGCGGCTTTCGCTGGCGGCGATGCTCTGCGCGGGCGCGACCGCCTGCGCGGTCGGACCCGACTTCAAGCCGCCGCCGCCGCCGGAAGACAAGGGCTACCTGCCCGACGCCCTGCTGGCCCGGACCGTTTCGGCCGACGTGCTGGGCGGCGAAGCGCAGCGCTTCGTGAGCGGGCTCGACATCCCGCAGGACTGGTGGAGCGTCTACCGCTCGAAGCCGCTCGACGACCTCGTCGCCCGCTCGATCCGGGCCAACCCGGACATCAAGGCGGCGCTGGCGGCGCTGCGCATCGCGCAACAGAACGCCCGGGCCCAGCGCGCCGCCCTGTTCCCGACCGTGTCGGTCGGCGCCACCGGCATGCAGAGCCAGGCGCCGCTCGTGCTGTCGGCGCCGACCGCCGACGGCAACTACATCTTCGGCCTGTTCACCGCGTTCCTGAACGTCTCCTACGTGCTCGACGTGTTCGGCGGCGTGCGCCGGCAGGGCGAATCGATGCAGGCCCAGGCCGAGCAGCAATGCTTCCTGCTCGAGGCGGCGTACCTGTCGCTCGCCTCGAACGTCGTGGTGGCGGCGATCACCGAGGCGTCGCTGCGCGCCCAGCTCGACGCGACGCGCCAGAGCATCGAGCTGCAGAAGCGCACGCTGGGCCTGCTCGATCGCCAGCTCGCGCTCGGCCAGGCGGCGCTGGCCGACGTCGCGACCCAGCGGGCGGCGCTGGCCCAGACCGAGGCCGGCCTGCCCGGGCTGGAGAAGCAGCTGGCGCAGCAGCGCCACCTGCTGGCCAGCCTCGCCGGCCAGACCACCGCCAACCTGCCGGGCGAGACGTTCGAGCTCGCCAGCCTGCAGCTGCCGACCGACCTGCCGGTCAGCCTGCCGTCGCGGATGGTCGAGCAGCGGCCCGACATCCGCGCCGCCGAGGCCAACCTGCACGCCGCCAGCGCCGCGATCGGCGTCGCCATCGCCGCCCAGCTGCCGCAGTTCAACATCGGCACCTCGGTCAGCGGCCAGTCGCTGGCGCTCGACACGCTGTTCAGCCCCGACCTCGGCCTGACCTCGGCGGTGGGCGGCGGCGTGCTGCAGACGCTGCTCGATGGCGGCGCGCTGCAGGCCCGGACGCGGGCGGCGCGCGCCGCCTACGACCAGGCGCAGGCGCAGTACCGGTCGACGGTGCTGCAGTCCTTTCGCAACGTCGCCGACACGCTGCGCGCGCTGGAGCTGGACGCCGTCGCGCTGCGGGTCGCGGTCGACGCCGAAAAGGCGGCGGCGCTCAGCCTGCAGATCGCGCGCGGCCGGCTGGCGGCGGGCGACGCCGGCGTGCTGATGGTGCTGACCGCCGAGCTGACCCACCAGCAGGCGGTGCTGGCCCGCGTGCAGGCCCAGGCCAACCGGCTGGCCGACACCGCCGCGCTCTACCAGGCGCTGGGCGGTGGCTGGTGGAACCGCGAGGCCGGCGGGGCACCGGCCCGGCGCGCCGAGTGCAAGCCGCCGGCCGAGCGCCAGGGGAGCGGCCGATGACCCGCGGCCCCGTCCTCGCGAGCGTCGCGATCCTGGCGGTGCTCGCCGCCGCTGCCGCGCTGCCGGGCTGCGCGCCGCAGTGCGGCGCCACCGAGGCGCGCCTGTCGAGCCTGCACCGCGGCATGACCACGCGCGAGGTCGCCTCGGTGATGGGATGCCCCGGCGCCACCCTGCCGACCGGCGACGAAGACGGCCCGGCCTACGCGCTGCTGGCGTGGGACGGGCCGCACCTGCTGCTGTCGGTCCGTACCGTCGCGGCCTTCCAGGACGACCGGCTGCTCTACGTCTACACCGAGGGCCGTGGCGGCCTCGACGCCGACCGCTAGGCCGCGGCCCGGGTCTCCGCCAGCATGTAGCCGACGCCGCGCACGGTGTGGACCTGCACGGTCGCGCCGCTGTCCGACAGCAGGCGGCGCAGGCGATGGATGTAGACCTCGATGGCGTTCGAGCCGACCTCGTCCGAGAGCCCGAACAGGTGGTCCTCGAACAGCCGCTTGGGCGCGACGTGGCCGCAGCGCCGCAACAGGATCTCCAGCACCGCGATCTCGCGGCTGGAGAACGGCCGCACCGTGCCGCCGACCGTGACCAGCCGGTCCTCGGTGTCGAGCGCCAGGTTGCCGAGCGCGAGGCGCTGGCCCAGCAGGGTGCCGGAGCGGCGCAGCAGGGCCCGCAGCCGGGCCACCACCTCGTCGAGGGCGAACGGTTTCACCAGGTAATCGTCGGCCCCGGCCCGCAGCCCGGCCACCCGGTCGCTGACCCCGTCGCGCGCCGTCAGCACCAGGACCGGCAGGGCATTGCCGGTGGCGCGCAGGTCCTTCAGCCAGGCCAGCCCGTCCTGGTCGGGCAGGCCGATGTCGAGGACGAGGGCGGCGTAGCGGGTCGCGGCCACCGCCCGGGTGGCCTCGGCCGCGGTCGAGACCGCGTCGGCCTCGAACCCGTTGCGCTGGAGGCCCTCGACCAGCAGGGAAACGAGGTCCGGGTTGTCCTCGACGATCAAGATCCGCATCGCGACGTCGCCTTCGTGCAGTCCCTCGGGAGCGACGAATGCTAACACGGCCGGGGCCGCCCGTAGGGTGCCCGTAAGCCCGGCGTCAGGCATCCGTAATCTGGACGCCCTATGGTCCCACCGACATGAAGACCGAACCCAACCCCCCCGTCGTGAAGCGCCTCCGGCAGAACCGTGTCTGGATCGTCGCCGTCGGCCTCGCGGCCGTCGCCGGGTTCGCGGGCTGGACACTGTACACCCCGCCCAGCGTGGCGCTGGTGCGGCCGGCCAACCAGGTCGAGAGCGACGGCGCCTTCCGCCCGACCGAGTCGCAGTGGGCCGGCTTCCGCTTCACCAAGGTCGAGCCGGTGTCGTTCCGCGAGGAGCGGGCGACCGACGGGCGGATCGCGATCAACGAGGACACCACCACGCCGGTCTTCTCGCCCTACTCGGGCCGGGTCAGCCGGCTGATCGCCAAGCCGGGCGACCGGGTCGAGCGCGGCGCGCCGCTGTTCGCCATCGAGGCCAGCGAGTTCGTTCAGGGCCACAACGACCTGATCGCCGCCGTGGCCGGCGTCGAGAAGGCCAAGTCGCGGCTGGCGCTCGCCCAGATGGCCGAGAAGCGCCAGCGCGACCTGCAGGCGATCCGCGGCGGCGCGCTCAAGGACCTCGAGCAGGCGCAGTCCGATCTCGTGCAGGCGCAGGGCGACCTCAGGACCGCCGAGATCGCGCTGGCCGCGGTGCGCAACCGCTTCCACATCCTCGGCCGCAGCGACGAGGAGATCGCCGAGCTGGAGAAGCAGGACCGCGTCGGCGCCGAGACCATCGTGGTCGCGCCGATCGCCGGCACGGTGATCCAGCGCAAGGTCGGCCTCGGCCAGTACATCAACGCCGGCGCCACCGACCCGGTCTACACGATCGGCGACCTGTCGACGGTGTGGCTGGTCGCCAACGTCCGCGAGTCCGACGCGCCGCGCATGAAGATCGGCGCGCCGGTGGTGGTGAACGTGCTGGCCTTCCCGGGCCAGGTCTTCAACGCCCGCCTCGAGTACGTCGCGCCGGCGCTCGATCCCAACACCCGCCGCCTGCCGGTGCGCGCCGTGATGGCCAATCCCAACCTCGAGCTGAAGCCCGAGATGTTCGCCTCGTTCCGCATCGTGTCGGGCAACGACCGCTCGATGCCGGCGGTGCCGGCCGACGCCATCGTCTACGAGGGCGCCAACGCCCGCGTCTGGGTCGCCAATCCCGAGACCCGCAGCGTGGTGTCGCGGCCGGTCGTGGTCGGCGACAGCAGCAACGGCATGGTCGAGATCCGCCAGGGCCTGGCGACCGGCGACACCGTGGTGACCAGCGGCACCCTGTTCATCGACCGGGCGGCGCGGCGCGACTGAGGTCGCGCGCTCTCCCTCTCCACACGGTTCCCAGCGGGGAAGTCCATGCAGGCCGTCATTGCGAACGCCCTTCGGCAGCGCGTGCTCGTCATCATCCTGGGCATCGTGATGATGGTCGGCGGCCTGGTCGCCTACCGCCAGCTCAACATCGAGGCCTACCCCGACCCGGTGCCGCCGCTGGTCGACATCATCACCCAGAACCCCGGCCAGTCGGCCGAGGAGATCGAGCGCTACATCACGATCCCGATCGAGATCCAGATGGCCGGCCTGCCCTACGTCCAGGCCATCCGCACGATCTCGCTGTTCGGCCTGTCCGACGTGAAGGTCCAGTTCACCTACGACGTGACCTACCAGCAGGCGTCGCAGATGGTGATCAACCGGCTGGCCCAGATGAACGGCCTGCCCGCCGGCGTGCAGCCGACCCTGTCGCCGACCAGCCCGATCGGCGAGATCTTCCGTTACCGCGTGGTCGGGCCGCCGGGCTACTCGGTGACCGACCTCAAGACGATCGAGGACTGGGTGCTCGAGCGCCGCTTCAAGGCGGTGCCCGGCGTGGTCGACGTGATCAGCTGGGGCGGCAAGACCAAGACCTACGACATCACCATCGACCTCGACCGCCTGCTGTCCTACGGGCTGACGCTGAAGCAGGTGCTGGACGGGCTGAACAACGCCAACATCAACGTCGGCGCCAACACGGTGAACATCGGCCAGCAGTCGGCGATCGTGCGCAGCGTCGGCCAGATCCGCACCATGGACGACATCCGCGGCACCATGATCGGGGTGCGCGACGGCGCGCCGATCCTCGTCTCGGACATCGCCAGCGTCACGGTCGGCCACCAGCCGCGGCTCGGCATCGCCGGCCAGAACGACGACGACGACGTGGTCCAGGGCATCGTGCTGATGCGGCGCGGCGCCGAGACCATGCCGACCCTGGCCGGGGTGCTGGCCGAGGTCGAGCGCATCAACAAGGGCGGCATCCTGCCGCCGGGCTTCCGGATCGAGCGGATCTACGACCGCAGCGCGCTGGTCGACATCACGACCCACACCGTCCTGCACAACATGGTGATGGGCATCCTGCTGATCTTCGCCATCCAGTGGCTGTTCCTGGGCGACCTGCGCTCGGCCCTGATCGTGTCGGCGACCATCCCGTTCGCGCTGCTGTTCGCGGTGCTGATCCTGGTGGTGAGCGGCGAGTCGGCCAACCTGCTGTCGATGGGCGCCATCGACTTCGGCATCATCGTCGACGCCACCGTGATCATGGTCGAGAACATCTTCCGCCACCTGTCGGAAGCCAGCCACGGCCAGGCCCATCCCGGCGCGCGCGCGGTGCGCGCCGCGCCCGAGGGGCTCGACGGCAAGCTGGCGACGATCTTCTTCGCCTCGACCGAGGTGACGCAGGCGATCTTCTTCTCGGCGACCATCATCATCGTCGGCTTCCTGCCGCTGTTCACCCTGACCGGCGTCGAGGGCCACATCTTCGGGCCGATGGCGCGGACCTACGCCTACGCGCTGCTGGGCGGCCTGATCGCCACCTTCACCGTGTCGCCGGCGCTGGCGGCGCTGCTGCTGCCCGAGACGGTCAACCACGCCGAGACCCGCGCCGTGCGCACGCTGCGCCGCGGCTACGAGAAGCTGCGCGATGCCGCGCTGGCGTCGCGCCGCGCCGCGGTCGGCGTCGGCGTCGCCGCCGTCGTGCTGGCGGTCGCCGCCGGCTCGTCGATCGGGCTCGAGTTCCTGCCCAAGCTCGAGGAAGGCAACATGTGGATCCGCGCCGTCATGCCGGCGTCGATCTCGCTCGAGGCCGGCAACGACTCGGCCAACCGCATGCGCAAGCTGATCAAGAGCTTCCCCGAGGCCGAGACGGTGATCTCGCAGCACGGCCGGCCCGACGACGGCACCGACTCGACTGGCTTCTTCAACGCCGAGTTCTTCGTGCCGCTGCGGCCGTTCGACACCTGGCGCAAGGGCCTCGACAAGGAAGGGCTGATCGCCGAGATCAACGACGCGCTGACCAAGGCCTTCCCGGGCGTCGAGTTCACCTTCTCGCAGTACATCCAGGACAACGTCCAGGAGGCGGCCTCGGGGGTGAAGGGCGAGAACTCGGTCAAGGTGTTCGGGCCCGACCTCGACACGCTGTCCAAGGTCGCCGACGAGATCAAGAACGCCATCGCCACCGTGCCGGGCATCACCGACCTCGCGGTCTCGGCCTCGCTCGGCCAGCCGACCATCAAGATCGACATCGACCGCGCCAAGGCGGCGCGCTACGGCCTCGCCCCGGGTGATGTCAACGCCACGGTCCAGGCGGCGATCGGCGGCCAGGCGGCGGGCGACCTCTACGAGAACGGCAGCGACCGCCACTTCCCGATGCTGGTCCGGCTGGCGCCGCGCTACCGCGAGAACATCGAGGCGATCAAGCGCATACCCATTGGCGTCCAGGGGGATAAGGGCGTCACCCAGGTGCCGCTTTCCGAGCTGGCGACGGTGGAACTGGTGTCGGGCGCTTACTACATCTACCGCGAGCAGCAGGAGCGGTACGTCCCGGTGAAGTTCTCCATTCGCGGTCGCGACCTCGGCAGCGCGATCATCGAGGCCCAGGAAAGGGTCGCCGAGAAGGTCAGGATTCCGCCCGGCTACCACATCGAGTGGGTCGGCGAGTTCAGCAACCTCAAGAACGCGCTGTCGCGGCTGGCGATGGCCGTGCCGATCGCCATCGGCCTGATCCTGCTGCTGCTCTACACCAGCTTCGGCTCGCTGCGGGACACCCTGCTGGCCGGCAGCGCGATCCCGCTGGCCCTGGTCGGCGGCGTGCTGTCGCTGTTCCTGCTCGGCATGCCGTTCTCGATCTCGGCGGCGATCGGCTTCGTCGCCCTGTTCGGCATCGCGGCGATGAACGGCATCATGGTGGTCGGCTGCTACAACCGCCTGGTCGATGCCGGCTACCGCCCCGAGAAGGCGCTGGTCGAGACCTGCTCGATCCAGATGCGGCCGGTGCTGATGACTTGCGCCGCGGCCTGCGTCGGCCTGCTGCCGGCGGCCTTCTCGACGGCGATCGGCAGCCAGGTGCAGAGGCCGCTGGCGGTCGTCGTGGTCGGTGGTACGCTGCTGGCGCCGCTGCTGTTCCTGACGGTGCTGCCGGCGGCGATCGGTCTGTTCTCGCGGCGCGTGCCCAAGCGCGCCGCCGCTCCTGCCAGCGCCGTGGAGGCGCACTGATGTCGATTCGCCGCGCTTCCACCGGGCTCGTCCTCGCCCCCTTGCTGGCCAGCCTCCTCGCCGGCTGCACGGTCGGCCCTGACTTCAAGACGCCCGACCCGCCGGCCACCGACCGCTACCTGCCGGACGAGGGACCGCTCAACCTGGTCTCGGCCGGCATTCCCGGCGGCGAGGCGCAGCGCGTGGTCAGCGCCATGGACATCCCCGGCCAGTGGTGGGCGGTGTTCCAGTCGCCGCCGCTCAACGGGCTGATCGACCGCTCGCTCAAGGCCAACCCCGACATCGAGGCGGCGACCGCCGGGCTGCGCGTCGCCCAGCAGTCGGCGCGGGCGCAGCGCGCGGCGCTGTTCCCGACGGTGACCGGCGGCGCCACCGGCGCCCAGACCCAGGCGCCGACCGTGCTGTCGGCGCCGACCGCTGACCCCAACAGCTGGGTCTACGGCCTGTTCACCGCGACGCTCAGCATCACCTACGCGCCCGACGTGTGGGGCGGCACCCGCCGCGCCGCCGAGTCGGCCGAGGCGGTGGCCGAGGGCCAGTGCTTCCTGCTCGAGGCGGCCTACCTGTCGCTCGCCTCGAACGTCGTTGCCGCGGCGATCACCGAGGCGGCGCTGCGCGCCCAGGTCCAGGCGACCGAGCGCATCATCGCCTCCCAGCGCGAGACGCTGGCCATCCTGCGCGGCCAGTCCAACCTCGGCGCGGTGTCGGGCGCCGACGTCGCCAGCCAGGAAGCCGCGCTCGCCCAGGCCGAGGCGACGCTGCCGCCGATCAACAAGGCGCTGGCCCAGTCGCGCAACCTGCTGACCACGCTGACCGGCGAGCTGCCCAGCACGGCGCTGGCCGAGCGCTTCGAGCTGTCCGACCTCAAGCTGCCGCCCGAGCTGCCGCTCAGCCTGCCGTCGAAGCTGGTCGAGCAGCGGCCCGACATCCGTGCCGCCGAGGCCAACGTCCATGCCGCGGCGGCGCAGGTCGGCGTCGCGGTGGCGGCCCAGCTGCCCAACTTCAACCTGCTGGCCAGCATCGGCTCGCAGTCGCTGGTGCTCGGCAGCCTGTTCAGCGCCGCGGTCGGCCCGGCCAACTCGGCGGTCGGCGGCGGCGTGCTCGGCACGCTGCTCGACGGCGGGGCGCTGCAGGCGCGCAAGCGCGCGGCGCAGGCCAGCTTCGACCAGGCCAAGGCGCAGTACCGCTCGGCGGTGCTGCTGGCGTTCCGCAACGTCGCCGACACGTTGCGCGCGCTCGAGTACGACGCCCAGCTGCTCAAGGCGGCGGTCGACGCCGAGCGCGCCGCGGCGACCAGCCTGCAGATCGCGCGCAAGCGCCTCGAGCTGGGCGACACGACCTACGTCATCGTGCTGCTGGCCGAGCAGACCTACCTGCAGGCGTCGCTGGTGCGCGTCCAGGCCCAGGCTGCCCGCCTGACCAACAGCGCCGCGCTCTACCAGGCGCTGGGCGGCGGCTGGTGGAACCGCGGCGAGCCGACCAACCCGGCGCAGCGCGCGGTGTGCACGCCGCCGAAGCCGCCGGCGCCGGTCGCGAAGTGATCGCCAGGCTGTTCGCGCGCCTCCTGGCGGCGGGCGCGGTCGCTTCGGCCCTCGCCGTCGCCGCCTGCAGCACGACCTGCACCGCGACCAACGACAAGCTCGCCAACCTGCGGCGCGGCATGACCGCCGCCGAGGCGACGCAGGTGATGGGCTGTTCCGGCCAGCCGGTGGCGCCGGCGACGCCGGGCGAGGGCTTCTCGTCGCTGGCGTGGCAGGGACCCGGGACGGTGGCGACCGAGACCCAGCTCGATTTCGAGGCCGGACGCCTGCTCTGGTACGTCACGGTGCCGCGCGGCGCGCTGTAGGCGCCGCGCTTTTGCATCACGTCGGATGCGTTTGCATATGATCTGAACGCCTGCCGTGCAGTAATAGACCTGTAAGGGAGAAGCCGCTCCCGCGAGGCGGCGTCCGGGACAGGTTAAGCATGCAAGCCATCGTCGGGTTCGCGCTGCAGCAGCGCATCCTCATGTTGATTCTCAGCGCCGCCCTGATCGCCGGCGGGCTGTTCGCCTACAAGCAGCTCAACATCGAGGCCTACCCCGACCCGGTGCCGCCGCTGGTCGACATCGTCACCCAGAACCCGGGCCAGTCGTCGGAGGAGATCGAGCGCTACATCACGATCCCGATCGAGATCCAGATGGCCGGCCTGCCGTTCGTGAAGACGATCCGCACGATCTCGCTGACCGGGCTGTCCGACGTGAAGGTCCAGTTCACCTACGACCTGACCTACGCCCAGGCCTCGCAGCTGGTGATCAACCGCCTGTCGCAGCTCGGGCCGCTGCCCAACGGCGCCCAGCCGATCATCTCGCCGACCAGCCCGGTGGGCGAGATCTTCCGCTACCGCGTGGTCGGCCCCAAGGGCTTCAGCGTCACCGACCTCAAGACCATCCAGGACTGGATCGTGCTGCGCCGGCTGAAGGCGGTGCCGGGCGTGATCGACGTCACGACGTGGGGCGGCAAGTCGAAGACCTACGACATCACCATCGACCTCGACCGGCTGCTGTCCTACGGCGTCACGCTGAAGCAGCTGCTCGACGCGCTGAACGGCGCCAACGTCAACGTCGGCGCCAACACCATCAACATCGGGCCCCAGTCGGCGGTGATCCGCAGCGTCGGCCAGATCCGCACCATGGACGACATCCGGCACACCATGATCACGGTGCGCGACGGCGCGCCGGTGACGGTGGGCGACGTCTCGACGGTCTCGGTCGGCCACGAGCCGCGGCTGGGGGTCGCCGGCCACGACGACGACGACGACATCGTGCAGGGCATCGTGCTGATGCGGCGCGGCGCCAAGACCATGCAGACGCTGCGCGCCGTCGAGGCCGAGGTCGAGAGGATCAACGGCTCGGACCTGCTGCCGCCGGGCGTGCGGATCGAGCGGATCTACGACCGCTCGGTCCTGGTCGACGTCACCACCAGCACCGTGCTGCACAACATGGTGATGGGCGTGCTGCTGATCTTCGCGATCCAGTGGCTGTTCCTGGGCGACCTGCGCTCGGCCCTGATCGTCGCCGCCACCATCCCGTTCGCGCTGCTGTTCGCGGTCACCATCCTGGTGGTGAGCGGCGAGTCGGCCAACCTGCTGTCGATGGGCGCCATCGACTTCGGCATCATCGTCGACGCGACCGTGATCATGGTCGAGAACATCTACCGCCACCTGGCGGAGGCGAGCGCCGGCCATCGCCACATCTACACGCGGCGCACGCCGGACGGGCTGAGCGGCAAGGTGGCGACGATCTACCACGCGTCGAGCGAGGTCACGAAGGCGATCTTCTTCTCGGCCACCATCATCATCGCGGGCTTCCTGCCGCTGTTCACCCTGTCGGGCGTCGAAGGCCACATCTTCGGGCCGATGGCCAAGACCTATGCCTACGCCCTGTCGGGCGGCCTGCTCGCCACCTTCACGGTGTCGCCGGCACTGGCCGCCGTGCTGCTGCCCGAGAAGGTGTCGGAGACCGAGACGGTGATCGTGCGCGCGTTGCGCCGCTTCTACCGCCGCGTCGTGGCGGTCGTGCTGGCGCACCGCCGGCTCGCGGTCGCCACCGGGGCGGCGCTGTTCGTCGCCGCCGGCCTGGCGGCCAGCACGGTCGGGCTGGAGTTCCTGCCCAAGCTCGAGGAAGGCAACATCTGGATGCGCGCGGCGCTGCCGCCGTCGGTCTCGCTCGACGAGGGCAATGCCTACGCCAACCGCATGCGCCGCGTGGTCAAGAGCTTCCCCGAGGTCGAGACGGTGGTCACCCAGCACGGCCGGCCGGACGACGGCACCGACCCCGACGGCTTCTCCAACGTCGAGTTCTTCGTGCCGCTGAAGCCGTTCGACACCTGGCGCAAGGGGCTCGACAAGGACGGGCTGATCGCCGAGATGGGCGCGGCGCTGCGCGGCAGCTTCCCGGGCGTCACCTTCGCCTTCTCGCAGTACATCCAGGACAACGTCCAGGAAGCGGCCTCGGGCATCGATGCCGAGAACGCCATCAAGATCACCGGGCCCGACCTCGCGACCCTGCGCAAGATCGCGGTCGAGATCCGCACCGTGCTGGAGAAGGTGCGCGGCGTCACCGACATCCAGGTGCCGCCGCTGCTCGGCCAGCCGACCGTCAAGATCGACATCGATCGCCAGAAGGCGGCGCGCTACGGCCTGTCGCCGGGCGAGGTCAACGCCGCGATCCAGGCCGCGGTCGGCGGCCAGGCGGCCGGCGACCTCTACGAGGACGGCAGCGACCGCCACTTCCCGATGCTGGTCCGGCTGGCGCCGCGCTACCGCGAGAACATGGAGGCGATCCGGCGCATCCCGATCGGCGTCCAGGGCGACAAGGGCGTCACCCAGGTGCCGCTGGCCGAGATCGCCAACGTCGCGCTGACCACCGGCGCCTTCTACATCTACCGCGAGCAGCAGGAGCGCTACATCCCGGTCAAGTTCTCGGTGCGCGGCCGCGACCTCGGCGGCGCGGTGCTGGAGGCGCAGCAGAAGGTCGAGCAGGAGGTCAAGCTGCCGCCCGGCTACCGGCTCGACTGGGCCGGCGACTTCGTCAACTTCGAGAGCGCCATCGCCCGCCTGTCGATCGCCGTGCCGATCGCCATCGCGGTGATCCTGCTGCTGCTCTACGTCAGCTTCGGCTCGCTGACCGACACGCTGCTGGCCGGCAGCGCGATCCCGATGGCGCTGACCGGCGGCATCTTCGGCCTCTACCTCGCCGACATGTCGTTCTCGATCTCGGCGGCGATCGGCTTCGTCGCCCTGTTCGGCATCGCGGCGATGAACGGCATCATGGTGGTCGGCTGCTACAACCGGCTGATCTCGGTCGGCATGGCGCGCGAGCTGGCGCTGCGCGAGACCTGCTCGCAGCAGATGCGGCCGGTGCTGATGACCTGCGTCGCCGCCTGCGTCGGCCTGATCCCGGCCGCCTTCTCGACCGCGATCGGCAGCCAGGTGCAGCGGCCGCTGGCGATCGTAGTGGTCGGCGGCACGCTGGTCGCGCCCTGCCTCATCCTGACGGTGCTGCCCGCCGCGATCGGCCTGTTCTCGCGCCGCCAGCCGGTGGTGCAGAGCCACCCCCGCCACGAGGACGAGGGGGAGGCGGCGGCGGAAGCCTGAAGCCTCAGCCCTTGTTCGGGACGAGGACGATGGCGCGGCCGTCGCTGTTCATGCGGCCGGCCCACTCGGCGGCCTGCGCGCCGGCGCCGAAGAAGACGTCGCCGCGGGCCGGGCCCTGGATCGCCGCGCCGGCGTCCTGGGCGATCATCAGGCGGCGATAGGGATCGGTGGTGCCGGGCTTGCGCAGCACCGGCCGCACGGTGTCGATCCACACCGGCGTGCCGTAGGGCGTGAAGGCGGTATCGACCGCGAGGCTGCGCTGGGCGGTGATCTGCACGCCCTCGGCGCCGATCGCGCCGCCGGTGCGGGTGTCGCGGAAGAAGATGTAGCGCTCGTTCTTGCGCATGACCTCGCGCGCCTGCGTCGGGTTGCGCTTCATCCAGTCGCGGATCGCCGGCCAGGTCGCCTCTTCCTTCGACTTGAACACGCCCATCTCGAGCAGCACGTTGCCGACCGCCGTGTAGGGCCGGTTGTTCGAGCCGTCGAAGCCGAGGTTCATGACGCCGCCCTCGGCCAGGGCGATGCGGCCGCTGCCCTGCACCTGGACCTCGAACAGGCTCACCGGGTCCTGCACGTAGGCGATCTCGAGACCCTTGCCCTTCAGCACGCCCTGCTCGATCTCGGCGCGGGTGTAGAACGGCTTGTCGGTCAGGTCGGGCGGCCGGCGGTAGACCGGCACGGTGAACAGCCGCGACGGCACCTTGCTGCCACGCATCTCGGGCTCGAAGTAGCCGGTGAACTTGCCTGGGGCGCGGACCACCAGCGGGCGGAAGTTGTCCTCGAAGAAGGAGCGCGCCGCGCGGTCGTCGCCGGCCTTCACGGCGGCCGAGGCGTCGCAGATCCGCTTCCACTCGCCCGCGGTGATCGTCTTGAAGCCGCCGTCGGTGGCGACCTTCGTGTCGGGCCCGGCCACCAGCTTGGGGCACGAGCGGCGGAAGGCGAACAGCGCCTCGGCATGCTTGTCGTCGGCCCAGCCGGCGATCTCGTTGAAGGAGATCGGCGCCATCGCCACGCGCTGCTCGTTCTGCGGGCCGGTGCCGTCGGCGCAGCCCGCGACCAGGCCCGGCAACAGGCCGGCCAGCAACACGGCCGCCAGCCGGGCCGCGCCCGCGCGGCCGGACAGGAGCGTCCAGCGCATGATCGACAGAGCCTCCCTCAGCCTTCGCTTTCCGTCTTGATGAGCTGCCAGTTCGGATCGCTGGACTTGGTGTCGCGGCGGAACGTCCAGAGATCGATGACCTTCTGCACTTCGTTGGGGTTGCCGTCGACGATCTGGCCCTCGGCGTTGCGCAGCACGTTGATCTGCTCGCTGACGAAGCGGACCGTGACCTGGGCGAGCGTGCCCTGCAGCGCCGCGGCGGAAATGTCGGACGCCTCGAAGCCGATCATCGTGCTCTCGGCCTTCTCGTTGCGCTCCAGCCGGCCGCGGATCGCGCCCTCGAAGGAGGCGAAGGTCGGCGCGTCGAGCAGCGGGCGCAGCGACGCGGTGTCGCCGCGGGCGAACGCCTCGACGATGGTGGCGAAGGCGGCGCGCGCGCCGGCGGTGAAGGACAGCGGCTCGAACGACGGGTCGGCGGCGCGGATCGCCGCCACGCCGGCGGTCGCGGCCGGCATCACCGTGGCGCGGATGCCGCCCGGGCCGTGCGTGCCCAGCGACGGGCGCGGCGGCGCGTTGGCGGTCGGCAGCGGCACGACGTTGTCGTTGCCGCCCGAGGCCGGCGCATCGCCGACGCGCGGCGACGGGGTCGGCGGCGCCGGCGGCGTGAAGGGGTCGCGGGCCGGCGGACGCTCGTTGCCGGTGCGCTTGCCGAGGACCGAGCGCAGCCGCAGGATCAGGAAGACCGCGACCAGGCCGATCAGGATGATGTCGTAGTTGTTGCCCACGATGGCGCTCCGCCGATCCGTTGCTTCCGTCGTCGCAAATTACATAGGCCGCGAATAGGGAAAGGGCAAGGCAACGGGGTCCCGCCCCGCCTTCACATTGCCTCCATCCCGCGACCTTCCGGGGGCGCCCTCAGGGCGCCAGCACGACGAGGTCGAGGGGCTCGGCAACGCCCGCCACGGCGCGGCCCGGCCGCTGTTCGCGCGCGACCGGCGCGACGTAGCCCTGCTGGCGGGCGAGCGTCCAGGTCCGGGCGTCGGTCAGGCCGCGGCATTTCTCATCCTTGTTGTGTTTTTCCAGCTTGGCCGCGAGGTTCACCGCGTCGCCGATCACCGTGAATTCCAGCCGCTCGCCGTCGCCCACCGCGCCGAACACGACGCGGCCGGACGACACGGCGAGGCCGACCGACAGCCCGTCCAGCCCGGCGGCGCGGCGCTCCGCCGACCAGCGGTCGGCCGCCTCGATCACCGCGTCGGCGGCGCGCAGCGCGTCGGCGGCGGCGGTCGCCGACGGGGCGACGGCGCCGAACGAGGCGAGGATGCCGTCGCCCAGGAACTTGTCGATGCTGCCGCCGGCGCGGGTGATCAGCGGGCAGACGCGGGCCTGGTACTCCTGCAGCAGCTTCATCACCGCGTCCGGCTCGAGCGACACCGACAGGCGGGTGAAGCCGCGCAGGTCGACGGTCAGGATGGCGACGTCGCGCAGCTCGCCCTCGCCGGCCCGGATCGCCAGCGCCGCGCTGCGGATGCGGTCGGCGACGCCGGGGTCGAAGAAGCGGGCGAGGTCGCGCGCCGCCGCGCCTTCGCTGACCGAGCGGACCAGCAGGTTGCGGGCGCGCGAGATGGCGATCGCCAGCACCGCCGTGGTCACCAGGATCGCCACCAGCTTGTCGGCCTCGGCCTGGATCAGGAAGGCGTTCGAGGTCAGGTGCTCGACGAAGTCGGTGGTCGGGTTGGGCGGCCCGCCGCGCCCGCCCAGCGCGTAGAGGATCAGCGCGACCCAGCCGGCCGCCGCGGCCAGCCCGGCGAAGATCACGAAGCGCGCCTCGAAGCGCAGCGCGCGCAGGGCGATGAACACGAAGACGAAGAACAGCGTCGGCGCCTTGAGGTAGAACACCGCCGGCTGCGCATACTTGTAGTGGAACGAGTAGATCAGCCCCATCAGCAGTGCCATGTCGGCGACCACCGACACGTACAGCAGCCATTCCGGCAGGGCGCGGCGATAGGCCAGCACCAGCCGCGCGATCGCGAACAGGCCGTACAGCACGAAGACCTGGGTCTCGAAGGAATACTCCTCCTGCACCACGCCGGTCGCCATGCTGGTCGACTCGTAGGCGATGCCGAGCACCGACGCGATCACCAGCTGGGCCCAGCCGATCAGGATCTCGCTGCGCTCCTGCTGGCGGCGGATGGTCTCGCGGACCCGGTCGGGCAGCCGTTGCGCGCCACTGCCCTCGAACAGCCAGTCGCGCAGGCGGGCCAGCATCAGCGCTTTTCCAGCCACAGGCTGGCCGGCAGCGCGTCGGCCGGCCGCGGCAGCCGCGCCAGCACCGAGGAGGCCAGCCGGTCGGCCATGCGGCGCGTCGCCCAGGCGCTGGAGAACAGCGGCCGCCAGCCGCCGCCGGCCAGCATCGGCACCACGCCCTGCTGCTCGTTGTAGGCGCGCCAGCCCCACGCCTCGGGATAGTCGAACGGCAGGAAGATGTCGTGGATGTGGACCAGCGTGCCGGACGGCAGGTCGGGCAGCACGCGGTTGAACAGCAGGTCGACGTCGCTGCCCGGCATCAGGATGTGGCTCGAATCGATGAACACCGCGTCGCCCGGCGCGAGGCCGGCGAACAGGTCGGCCGGGGCCGACTGCACCGTCTCCGGCACGATGCGCACGCCCGGCAGGTCGACGATGTCGGCGCGCGGCGCCGGATCGACCGCGACGATGCCGCCGACGCCGCCCAGCGCGCGGCTCAGCACGCGCGTCGAGTGGCCCGAGCCGACCTCGATCACCTGGCGCGGCTTGCGCTCGCGCACGATGGCGTAGGCGACCGCCGCGTCGAGCGACGGGAACCACGACTGGTCGAGCAGGCTGCGCAGGTTCTCCAGCGCGGCGGCGTGGCTGTCGACGGCGTCGAGCACGGCGGCGAAGTCGGGCGTCGCGGCGTCGAACAGGCGCTCGATCGCGGGGTAGGGCGGCTGCGTGCCGGGCGGCGGCAGCAGCGGCGCGTAGCGGTGCGGGATGAACCAGCCGCGCGGCGCGAGGCCGAGCACGGTGGGAAGACCGAGCTTCAGCCGGCGCCAGCGGCCGCGCAGGCTCGGCTGGGTCACGGGCTGAGCGTCAGGCCTTCGTGGGCGACGATCGCGCGCGGCAGCCCGTTCGGCGCCGTGCCGGGACGCGCCGCCGCCGCCTCGCGCGCCACGCCGTCCATGAAGGCGTCGTCGTGGCTGGGATCGTGGTGGAAGATGACCAGCGTGCCGACGCCGGCGGCGTCGGCGACGCGCATGCCTTCCTGCCACGTCGAGTGACCCCAGCCCTTGTACCGCGGGTACTCCGCGTCGGTGTAGCTCGAGTCGTAGATCATGATGTCGGCGCCGCGGCACAGCTCGACGATCGCCGGGTCGGGACCCTCGCCGCTGTGCTCGGTGTCGGTGATGTAGCAGATCGACTTGCCGCCGTGGTCGACGCGGTAGCCGGTGGCGCCGTTGGGATGGTTGAGCGACGTCGTGCGGATCTGGATCTCGCCGCAGCTCATCGAATCGCCGCAGGTGAACTCGCTGAAGTCGACGCTGGCCTGGAAGACCTCGAGGCTGACCGGGTAGAGCGGCGCCTGCATCAGGTTGCTGACGACCTGCTTCAGCGTGTCGGGCCCCTGCAGGTGGCCGGCCCACAGCCGCACCGAGTTGCGCTTGTCGAACAGCGGCTGGAAGAAGGTCAGGCCGGTGATGTGGTCGAGGTGCGTGTGGGTGAAGAAGATGTCGATGTCGACTTCCGGGTGACGCGCCAGCTCGAGGCCGAGCGGACGGATGCCGGTGCCGGCGTCGAAGATCAGGCGCCGGCCGCCGGCCGTGACCTCGAGGCACGAGGTATTCCCGCCGTACCGCGCGTACTCCGCGCCCGAGCAGGAAATGGAGCCTCTCACGCCCCAGAATCGAACCTTCAGTCCGTTCGCCAAAACGTCTTCCCCCAACCGGCCGCAGAGTCCACAGGGAGGTGGCCCGCGTCAACAGAGGGAGTCACACGCGCAGGCAACGGGATTGATGCAAATATATCCGTTGTGCCGGTATTCACGCTTTGTTGCAGGTACCGGGTCGATTCATCTTCGTCGGGCGCGTTGCCTGCCGCCCGGTTCGGAGTAATATTTTCACCATGGAGATCGACAAGCAGGCTGCCGGGCACGCGATGGTGCCGCCCCCCGTTCGAACGGCGAAGTTCGCGATCGGGCAGGTGGTGAAGCATCGCATCTACCCATTCCGCGGCGTCATCTTCGACGTCGACCCGGTGTTCGCCAACACCGAGGAGTGGCTTGCCTCCATTCCGGAGGAAGTTCGGCCGCGCCGCGACCAGCCGTTCTACCACCTGCTGGCCGAGAACGCGCAGACCACCTACGTCGCCTACGTCTCCGAGCAGAACCTGCTGGCCGACGACACCGGCAAGCCGGTCTCGCATCCGCAGGTGCCGCAGTTCTTCAAGGAACTGAAGCGCGGCCACTACGTCTCCCGCGATCGCGCGCTGCACTGACGTTGTCTTCGGGACCGCGCGCGTCCCGCGCGCTCATGCCCTGAAGGCCGCCGAACTCCACGGCCATTCCGTTGCCGTCCCGCACAGGCCGGCCTTCACCGGGTTGTCCTCCACGTACGCTACCGTCTTCGCATAGTGTTCCTCGCCACGCATGTAGCGGTCGAAGTAGTCCTTCCGCCAGAACGGACCTGAACGTCCGAGCAGCTTGTTGGCCCGCTTGGCCGTGAACGACTTCCAGGATTGGACGATGGACCCGAGGTTGTGCTGGTCCTCGGGTTCGATCACGACATGCACGTGGTTCGGCATGATGCACCAGGCGAGCAGTCGGTAACGTTCGCCGTCGAAATGCCGAAGGGCTACTTGAACCTCGTTGGCGACGGCTTTGTTTCCGAGCCAGCAGGCACCGCGCCCGGCATCGAGGTGGGTGTCCATCTCGAGCAGGCTCTTGGTTCCGGGCACGTACGGCGCGGCGAGCTTGGCGGGCAGGCTGTCGGACAGGCCGAAGGTGACGAACTGGACGGTCTCCGGGGAATCGAAGTGAGGCAGGTAGCCTCGGGCGTGCCAGCCTTTGGGGGACATTTGGCCTCCATGAGCGCGCGGGACGCGCGCGGTCCCAGTCAGTCACGAGCGCGCGGGACGCGCGCGGTCCCAGCTTCAGTTCAGCGGGAACGGGAAGTACTTGTCGTTGATCTTCTTGTAGGTCCCGTCGGCCAGCATCTCGCCGAATGCCTTGTTCAGCGCGTCGCGCAGCTTGGCGTCTTCCTTGCGCGTGCCGGCGGCGATGCCGAGGCCCAGCGTCTGGTTGTCCTTGATGTCCTGGCCGATGATCTCGCAGCACTTGCCGTCCGGCTTCTGGCTCCACAGCCAGAGCTGCGTCTTGTCGCCGAACACCGCGTCGACGTCGCCCTTCGCCAGCGCGTCGAGCGCCTCGGCCAGCGTGTTGTAGCGCTTGAGCTGGGCGGAGCGGCGGAAGCTCTTGTCGGCCCAGTCGGCGTGCGTCGAATCCTTCTGGATGCCGATGCGCTTGTTGCGCAGGAGCGACGGCGGGCCGTCGTACGGCGCGCCCTTGGCGGCGATGAAGGCGCCCGGCGAGAGGTAGTAGCGCCGCGTCAGGCCGAGCCGCTTTCGGCGCTCGGCGGTGACTTCCATCGACGACATCAGCACGTCGAACTTCTTGTCGATCAGGCCGGGGATCAGGTCGTCCCACTTGAAGGCGGCGAACTCGCACTCCGCCTTGATGCGCTGGCAGGCCTCCTGCGCCAGCTCCATCTCGAAGCCGGCCGGCATGCCCTTGCGGTCGAGGTAGTTGAACGGCGGGAACTTGCCCTCGGTGCCGATCGTGATCTTGAAGGCGGGCGGCGGGAACTTCGAGGCCGGCTTGGCCGGCGCCGCGGGGGCCGGCTTGGCGGGCGGCTTCGCGGGCGCCTGCTGGGCGACGACGGCGGCCGGCGCGAGCAGCAGCGCGGCGAGGACGAGCATGCGCCTCATGCCACCAGCCGCTCCAGCACGGCGTTCAGCCGCTGGCGGCCGGCGGCGGTGGCGACCAGGTGCGTCGGCGTGACATCGAGGTAGCCGGCGGCCTGCAGCGAGGCGAGACGCGCCGCCGGCACCGCCGCCACCGGGTCGATCCCGGCCTGGGCAGCGAACAGGGCCCGGTCGATGCCGTCGGCCAGCCGCAGTCCCATCATCAACGCCTCCTCCACGAGGTCCTGCCCCTCGACGCGCCCCGTCTCCGCCGTGCCGTGGCCGTCGCGCTCGACCGCTTCCAGCCAGGCCTCGGGCCCGCTCGCCCGTCGCGTCGCCTGTCGTATGGGCCGGTCCGGCGTGCCCACGGCGAAACGGCCATGCGCGCCCGGCCCGATGCCGACGTAATCCTGATACCGCCAATAGATCAAATTATGGCGGCAGGCAGCGCCCGGCTTGGCGTGGTTGGAAATCTCGTAGGCCGGCAGGCCGGCCAACGCCAGCCGGGCCTGGGTGTGCTCGAACATCGCCGCCGCGCGGTCCTCGTCGGGCAGCGCGAAGGCGCCGCGCGCATGGTCGACGTGGAAGCGCGTGCCGCGCTCGATCGTCAGCTGGTAGAGCGACAGGTGCTCGCCGGCCAGCCCCAGCGCGCGCTCCAGCTCGTCGGCCCAGGCCTCTTCCGTCTGCCCCGGCCGGGCGTAGATCAGGTCGAAGGAAAAGCGCGCGAAGTGCCGCCGCGCGGTGGCGAGGGCGGCCAGCGCCTCGTCGGCCGAGTGCTGGCGGCCGAGGAAGCGCAGCGCGTCGGCGTCGAGCGCCTGCACGCCCAGCGACACGCGGTTGACGCCCGCCTCGGCCAGCGCGGCGAAGCGATCGGCCTCGACCGAGGTCGGGTTGGCCTCCAGCGTGATCTCGACGTCGGCCGCGCCGTCCCACAGCGCGCGGGCGCGGGCGATCACCGCGGCCACGGTCTCCGGCTCCATCAGCGACGGCGTGCCGCCGCCGAAGAAGATCGTCTCCAGCCGGCGGCCCGGCGCTTCGCGCGCGGCGTGCTCGAGCTCGCGCAGGAGGGCCCGGCGCCAGCGCGCCTGGTCGACGCCGTCGCGGACATGGGAGTTGAAGTCGCAGTAGGGACACTTCGACTTGCAGAAAGGCCAGTGGACGTAGACGCCCAGCGGTCCTTTCGCCGGCGTCATCCGAAGCAGGCCTCGACCAGCATCCGGAAGGCCCGCCCGCGATGGCTGATCGCGTTCTTCTCGGCGTCGCTCATCTCGGCGGTGGTGCGGCTGTCGCCGGCCGGCTGGAAGCAGGGATCGTAGCCGTGACCGCCGCTGCCGCGCGGCGGCCAGACGATGGCGCCGTCGAGCGTGCCGTGCACCAGCTCGACATGACCGTCCGGCCACGCCAGCGCCAGCACGCAATGGAAGGTCGCGCCGCGCGCCGCGACGGTGTCCGGCACGCCGCGCTTCGCCAGTTCGTCCTGGATGCGCGTCATGCCGACCATGGCGTCGCGCGTCGGGCCTTCCCAGTCGGCGGTGTAGAGCCCGGGCTGGCCGTCGAGCGCGTGCACGCTGAGGCCCGAATCGTCGGCCAGCGCCGGCAGGCCGGAGGCCGTCGTCGCCGCCAGCGCCTTCAGCGTGGCGTTGTCCTCGAAGGTCGTGCCGGTCTCGTCGGGCGCCGGCAGGCCGAGATCGGCCGCCGACACGATCTCGACGCCGAACGGCGCCAGCATCGCGCGGATCTCGCCGGCCTTGCCGCGATTGTGGGTCGCGACGACCAGCTTCTTCTCGGCGAAGCGGCGCCGCGCCATCAGGCTTTCCCGATCGCCGCGCGCTGCAGGCGGGTCAGCTCGCCGATGCCCTTCTTGGCGAGTTCCAGCAGGGCGATGAACTCGGACTCGGCGAACGGCTTGTCCTCGGCCGTGCCCTGGACCTCGACGATGCCGCCGGTGCCGGTCAGCACGAAGTTGGCGTCGGCCTGCGCCTTGGAGTCCTCGGGGTAGTCGAGGTCGAGCACCGGCGTGCCCTCCCACAGGCCGCACGACACGGCGGCGACCTGGCCGGTGATCGGGCTGGCCGTCAGCTTGCCTTCCTTGATCAGCCGCTCGAAGGCGAAGTGCAGCGCGACCCACGCGCCGGTGATGCTGGCGGTGCGGGTGCCGCCGTCGGCCTGCAGCACGTCGCAGTCGATGTTGATCTGGCGCTCGCCCATCGCCGGCAGGTCGACCACGGCGCGCAGCGAGCGGCCGATCAGGCGCTGGATCTCCTGGGTGCGGCCCGACTGCTTGCCGCGCGCGGCTTCGCGGTCGGTGCGGGTGTGGGTCGAGCGCGGCAGCATGCCGTACTCGGCGGTGACCCAGCCGCGGCCGGTATTGCGCATCCACGGCGGCACCCGCTCGTCGACCGAGGCGGTGCACAGCACGTGGGTGTCGCCGAACTTCACCAGGCAGGAGCCCTCGGCGTGGCGCGAGAAGCCGGGTTCGAGCGAAACCGGGCGAAGCTGGTCGGGGGCGCGGCCGGACGGGCGCATGGCAACTCCTGGGCGGGCCCGCGAGGCGGGCCGGGGAACGGGGCGCCGGTTTACCGCCGGGAACCGCCCGAATCCAGCCGCGCGGCGGGATGCGTTGACCGGACCCCCCGTCGTACCTACATTTTTTCCATGGCGATCCATCGAATCCACCCGGTTCGAGGCGACCTGGGCGACCTCCTCCAACCGGGTCCGAAGCCGACGGCCTCCGTTGCCGAGCTGAACGAGCGCGCCCGCGAGGTGCTGCGCCACGTCGTCGAGGGCTACGTCGAGACCGGCGAGCCGGTCGGCTCGCGGGCGCTGACCCGCAAGCTGACCGAGACGCTGTCTCCGGCCACCATCCGCAACATCATGGCCGACCTGCAGGACCTCGGCCTGCTCTACGCGCCGCACACCTCGGCCGGCCGCCTGCCGACCGACGCCGGCATGCGGCTGTTCGTCAACGGCCTGCTCGAGGTCGGCAACCTGTCGCCGGAGGAGCGCGAGAGCATCGAGGCGCGCTGCGCCACGGTCGGCCGCAGTGTCACCGAGGCGCTGGAGCAGGCGACCTCGCTGCTGTCCGGCCTGTCGCGCTGCGCCGGCGTCGTGATGGCGCCCAAGACCGAGCAGCCGCTGAAGCACATCGAGTTCGTCCAGCTCGGCCCCGGCCGGGCGCTGGTCGTCACCGTGACCCAGTCGGGCCACGTCGAGAACCGGGTGATCGACACGCCGCCGCACCTGCCGGCCTCGGCGCTGGTCGAGGCCAGCAACTACCTCAACGCGCGGCTGGTCGGCCGCACGCTGGAGGAGGCGCGCCGCCTGATCGTCGAGGACATCCAGCAGAAGCGCGCCGAGCTCGACGAGCTGACCACCAAGGTCATCGAGTCGGGAATGGCGACGTGGGCCGGCGAGCCGGGCAGCGCGCTGATCGTGCGCGGCCAGGCGCGGCTGCTCGAGGACATCACGGCGATCGAGGACCTCGAGCGCGTGCGCCTGCTGTTCGACGCGCTGGAGCGCGGCGAGAGCTTCGCCCGCCTGCTCGAACTGGCCAACGCCGCGTCGGGCGTGCAGATCTTCATCGGCACCGACAACCCGCTGTTCGCCAACACCGGCTGCTCGATGGTGGTGGCGCCGTTCCGCGATTCGCAGGAGCGCATTCTCGGCGCGATCGGCGTGATCGGCCCGACCCGCCTCAACTACGCCCGCATCATCCCGCTGGTCGACTACACCGCGCGCATGATCGGAAGAGTGGTCGGCTAGAAGAAGGGTCCCTCGCTGCGCTCGGGATGACAGGTCTTTTTCTCTGTCATCCCGAGCGCAGCGAGGGACCTTTTCTTTCATCTGTTCGATGTCAGCGCGCGGCGCACAGCCCTTCCTCCCCATGCGGCAGCATGGGGAGGTGTCGGCGTCTTCGCCGACGGAGGGGTCATGGGCTCACGTCGCGATGCTCATGACCCCTCCGTCCGCTGCGCGGACACCTCCCCGCGCTCACGCGCAGGGAGGAAGAAGCGGCATGAGCGCGCGGGACGCGCGCGGTCCCAGCCTCACCAATCCTGTTCGTCGAAGTCCTCGAACTGTTTCATGTCCTCGTCGACCGCGGCGCGGGGCGCGGTTTCGCTGGCGGGGATCGACTGGACCTCGAGCCTGGTCTCGGGGCCGAGCAGCGTCACCAGTTCCAGCAGGTCGTCGCGGCGGAAGGCGACGCAGCCTTGGGTCGGGCCCTCGTCGTCGCGCATGACGTGGAGGAAGATCGCGCTGCCCCATTCGCCTTCGGGCGGGTCGTCGTTGTAGCCGACCACCACCACGAGGTCGTACAGCCCGTCGTCGCGCCACATCTTCTCGTGGCTCCACTCGTTGGGGATGCGGACCAGCCGGTTGTAGCTGGGCGACCGGGGATCGTCGCACCAGCCGTCGTGCTCGACGATCGGCCGGGCCGGCAGGCGGACCTTGGGCAGGACCAGCCGGTCGTTGCGGAAGTAGATGCGGCGCAGCGGCCAGGTGCCGGCCGGGGTGGCGGCGTCGCCCTCGACCTTGTCCTCGCGGATACCGCCCGCGCCGACGCTGCAGCGCCAGCGCCGCCCGCCCAGGGTCGCCCAGCCGAGGCAGCCCTCGGCGGAATCGAGCTGGACCACCAGCCGGTCGTTCACGTTTGCCTGCTCCGACATTGACCGCACTCCCTGCCCGACTTCATAAAGGCTCGCTGTTTTGGGAGAAAGCGATGGCTTATGTCGTGACGCCGCCGGCCACGGTCGGCGTGCCGGTCAACGGAACCGGCGACCTGTTCCCGGTCCGCCGCATCTTCTGCGTCGGCC
Source organism: Pseudomonadota bacterium (assembly GCA_020160955.1). Lineage (GTDB taxonomy): Bacteria > Pseudomonadota > Alphaproteobacteria > Reyranellales > Reyranellaceae > Reyranella. The sequence goes on along the minus strand of JAIUOX010000030.1, from coordinate 6,747 downwards.
GCAACTACGCCGCCCACGCCCGCGAGATGGGCCACGACCCCGACCGCGAGCCGCCGTTCTTCTTCACCAAGCCGGCCGACGCCATCGTGATCTGCGCCGACCCCAAGAACCCGACCAAGGTGAAGTACCCGTCGGCCACCAAGAACCTGCACCACGAGATGGAGCTGGTGGTGGCGCTGAAGTCGGGCGGCACCGACATCCCGGTCGAGAAGGCGCTGGAGCACGTCTACGGCTACGGCGTCGGCCTCGACATGACCCGCCGCGACCTGCAGAACCAGGCCAAGGACATGGGCCGCCCGTGGGACATGGGCAAGGGCTTCGACCAGTCGGCGCCGATCGGCGAGATCTACCCGGCGGCGCGCATCGGCCATCCCGCCAAGGGCACCATCCAGCTCGACGTCAACGGCAAGACCCGGCAGAAGTCGGACCTCAACGCGCTGATCTGGAGCGTGCCGGAGACGATCTCGTACCTGTCCGGCCTGGTCGAACTGGCCGCCGGCGACCTGATCTACACCGGCACCCCGGACGGCGTCGCCGCCGTGGTGAAGGGCGACACGCTGTCGGGCTTCGTCGACGGATGCGGCACGGTGACCTGCACGCTGGTCTGACGACGTCCCGGCGGGTTCACTCGGGAGGGAACCAGCCGATGAAGGTCAATTCGAAGATCCGCTCGGTCGAGACGCTGGCGGCCGATGCCGGCTGGCGCAACTACTACTTCGTCAAGGTCACGACCGAGGACGGCATCGTCGGCTGGAGCGAGTACGACGAGGGCTTCGGTGCGCCGGGCGTCGGCACGGCGATCGACAAGCTGTCGTCGCGCCTGGTCGGCCAGCCGGTCGGCGAGCACGAGCGGCTCTACGCCGAGCTCTACGCGGTGACCCGGCCGGCCGCCGGCGGCGTCGTCGCGCTGGCGCTGGGCGCCATCGAGAACGCGCTGCTCGACGCCAAGGCCAAGGCGCTGGGCGTGCCGTGCTACGAGCTGCTGGGCGGCAAGATCCGCGACCGCATCCGGGTCTACTGGTCGCACTGCGCGACCTGGCGCATCAACCACCCGGCGTGGTTCACGCCGGCGATCACCGACCTCGACGGGGTCAAGGCGATCGGCCGCGAAGTCCGCGAGAAGGGCTTCACGGCGATGAAGACCAACATCTTCGTCTACGACGCGGACGGGAAGAACCCGAAGGGCTGGCGGCCGGGCTTCGGCTCGCCCAACTACCCCGAGCGCAACGTCGACCGGCACGTGCTGCGCAACCTGCGCCGTCACCTCGAGGCGATCCGCGAGGGCGCCGGGCCGGACGTCGACCTGCTGCTCGACCTCAACTTCAACGCCAGCACCGAGGGCTACCTCAAGATCCTGCGCGAGATCCGCGACCTCGACATGTTCTGGATCGAGATCGACAGCTACAGCCCCGAGGCGCTGGGCCTGATCCGCCGCCAGAGCCCGCACCCGATCTCCTCCTGCGAGACGCTGCTCGGCCTGCGCGACTTCCTGCCGTACTTCCGCGAGCAGGCGATGGACGTGGCGATCATCGACACGCCGTGGAACGGCGTCTGGCAGTCGATGAAGATCGCCAACCTCGCCGAGGCGCACGAGGTCAACGTCGCGCCGCACAACTTCTACGGCCACCTCTGCACCATGATGAACGCCCACTTCTCGGCCTGCGTGCCGAACCTGCGCATCATGGAGACCGACATCGACCGGCTGGCGTGGGACCACGAGCTGTTCAGCCACGTGCCCGAGTTCGAGAACGGCCACCTCGTCCTGCCGTCGCGCCCCGGCTGGGGCACCGAGCCGGTCGAGGAAGCGCTCAAGGCCCACCCGCCGAAACTGCACCACGGCGGGCTGGCGGCGTACGGACGGAAGAGTTGATGAAAGGTCCCTCGCTGCGCTCGGGATGACAGGCTTTTCTTGTCATCCCGAGCGCAGCGAGGGACCTTTCACTTTCTCACAACTGCTTCGCGCTGAACGTGTCGCACTGGCGCGGGTCGCCGCTGTCGAGGCCCTTCCTGAACCAGCGCATGCGCTGCGCGCTCGAGCCGTGGGTGAAGCTGTCGGGCACGATGCGACCCTGGGCCTGGCGCTGCAGGCGGTCGTCGCCGATCGCCGAGGCCGCGGTCAGCGCCTGCTCGACGTCGGCGTCGTCGATCATTCGCCCGCCGCGCGCGGCGTCGGCGCGGTTGGCCCAGACGCCGGCGAAGCAATCGGCCTGCAGCTCGAGCCGCACCGACAGCGCGTTGGCGTCGCGCTTGCTCATGCGCGACTTCATCTCCTCGACCTTGCTGCTGATGCCCAGCAGGTTCTGGACGTGGTGGCCGACCTCGTGGGCGATCACGTAGGCCTGCGGGAATTGGCCGGGCGCGTGGAAGCGGCGCGCGAGGTCGTCGAAGAAGGCGAGGTCGAGGTACACGCGCTGGTCGGCCGGGCAGTAGAACGGCCCCATCGCCGACTGGCCGACGCCGCACTCGGTGCGGGTGGCGTCGCGGTACAGCACCAGCCGCGGGTCGCGGTACGGGCGGCCCAGCCCCTTGAAGATGTCGGTCCAGACGTCCTCGGTGCTCTTCAGCACGCGCGACACGAACGACGCCTCGGCGTCGCCGGCGGGTGTCTGCTGGGGCGGCCGCTGCGCCGGCGCGGTGCGGCTGGCCTGGCTCGACGGCGCCGACTGCTGGTAGCCGCTGCCGCCGCCCCCGCCCCCGCCCAGCAGGGCCATCGGGTCGACGCCCAGGATCAGGGCGATCACGACGAAGGCGACCAGGCCCATGCCGCCCTTGAACAGGCCGCCGCCGCCGCCGACCGGGATCGGCAGGCCGCCGCCCATCCCGCCGCCGCCGAAACCGCCGCCGCCAAAGCCACCGCCGCCGAAGCCGCCGCCCCCGAGGCCCCCCTCGCTGCGACGGTCCTCGACGTTGCTGCTTTCCTCGCCATCCATCTGCATCGCAGGTCTCCTGGGTCGCGATCGTCCCGCGTTCGACTATATTGCCGGCGATGAGTCTTGCCATCGCCACCTGGAACATCAACTCGGTCCGCCTGCGGATCGACAACGTCCGGCGCTATCTCCGGCTGCGCAAGCCCGACGTGCTGTGCCTGCAGGAAACCAAGTGCCCGGACGAGTTCTTCCCGCACGCCCCGTTCGAGCGGCTGGGCTACGTCCACCGGCTGGTCAAGGGCATGAAGTCCTACAACGGCGTGGCGATCCTCTCCAAGGTGCCCTTCACCGCGACCGAGATTCATCACCGCTGCGGCAAGGAGGACTGCCGCCACGTCGAGGTGGCGCTCGATGTCGGCGGCGACCCGATCCTGCTCGACAACCTCTACATCCCGGCCGGCGGCGACGAGCCCGACCCGGCCGTGAACGACAAGTTCGCGCACAAGCTCGACTTCTACCGCGAGATGGCCGCCTGGTACGCCGCCCGCAAGCCGAAGCCCGGGGCGCGCAAGGGCCTGCGCCGGGTCACGGTCGGCGACCTCAACGTCGCGCCGCTCGAGCACGACGTGTGGAGCCACAAGCAGCTGCTGAAGATCGTGTCGCACACGCCGGTCGAGGTCGAGCTGTTCGGCCGGATGCAGGCCTCGCTCGACTGGATCGACGTGCCGCGCCGCTTCGTGCCGGCCGACCAGAAGCTGTACTCGTGGTGGAGCTACCGCAACGCCGACTGGCGGGCCTCGAACCGCGGCCGCCGGCTCGACCACATCCTCGCGACGCCCGCCCTGTCGGGCGCGCTCGCCGGCTATCGCATCGACGCCGACACGCGCGGCTGGGACAAGGCCTCGGATCACGTCCCGGTCCTGGCCACCTTCGACCTCTAGGAAGCGGGAGAACGACAATGGGCACCATCATCGCCACGCTGGTCATCGGCCTCGTGATCGGCCTGCTGGCGCGACTGATCACGCCGGGCCCGACCCCGCGCGGCATCATCGTCACCATCGTGGTCGGCATCGTCGGTTCGGTGATCGCGACCTACGGCGGCCAGGCGCTCGGCCTCTACGCCCCGGGCGAGCCGGCCAGCTTCTTCGGCTCGGTGCTGGGCGCGGTGGTGCTGCTGGTGCTGGTCCGCCTGTTCGGGCGGTGAAGCGGAAAGGTCCCTCGCTGCGCTCGGGATGACAGTCATTTCTTGTCATCCCAAGCCCATTCTTGTCATCCCGAGCGCAGCGAGGGACCTTTACGCCTTCACCCGATAGAGGAAATACCGGTCCTTCGGGACGCCCGGCGGGTCGGGGAGGCGGTGCCAGCGCGGCACGTTGAGCGACTGGTTGGCCAGCACGTAGCCGCCGCTGGCCGCCAGCGAATCGAGCGCCGGGCCCAGCCACCGGCCCATCGCGACGTTGGCGTCGTGGTCGCCGGTGCCGAGGTCGGTGTGGATCAGCGCCGCCGTCGCGCCGAGCTGGCGCGCCGCGCGGGGGATCGACTGGTCGGCGTCGCCCAGGAACAGCCGGTCGTCGGCCGGGATGCAGTCGGGATGGGCCGCCACCTTGCGTTCGAAGACGTAGATGTCGCGCCCCGGGAACAGGTCGCGCAGGTGGTCGTAGGTGCGGCCGTTGCCCAGCCCGACCTCGAGGATCGGGCCCGGCAGCGCGTCGATCGCCGGCTTCAGGAAGTTGAGGCAGTCGCGCTGCGCCTGCATGCGCGCGATGAAGCTGTCGAGCCGGCTCATGGTTGGATCGTCACGCCGCCTTGTTGCGCGCCGTGGCCTCGCGCAGCTTCTTGTTGGTGTCCTCCACGCGGTGCGCCAGCTCGCGCATGATCTCGACGCTGTCGACCTCGATGCCGTGGTGGAGCGCTTTGCGTGACCGCGCGCGACTACCGCTGAGCTAGTCCGCGCGGGCATGGCCGGCGTACCCGAACAGCCAGACGCGGCCGGGGCCGACGGAGGGCGCACCGGGGAGGTACGAGGCCTGCAGGTCGACGATCTCCAGGCCCGCGTCGCGGACCAGCGCGGGGATGTCCCGCGACAGGTGGCAGCCGCCGGCGAGTCGGCGCTGGAACGGGTCCAGGCGGCGCTGCCACCGCGCCACCGACTCCTCGGGCGCCAGGCCGTGCTCCAGGAACGAGAAGCCGCCGCCGGGCTTGAGCGCCCGCCGTACCTCGCTCAGCGCCCGCGCCGGGTCGGGGATCGTGCACAGCGTGAAGGTCGACAGCGCCCAGTCGTACGACGCGTCCGCGACCTCCAGCCGCTGCCCGTCCAGGCCCACGCGGTCGATCTCGAGCCCATGCCGAGCCCGCGCCCGGCGCCGCTCGGATAACCCCCACCCGACATCGGACGGCTCGACGGCGTCCACCGAGGTCACGGCGGGCGGGTACCACCGCACGTTGAGCCCGCCACCGAAGCCCAGCTCGAGGACCCGGCCGCTCAGCGGTGCGCAGACCTCGCCGCGCAACTCGCCGATCTCGCGGCCCTTCAGCGCGGCATCCGCCAGCCTCGGCACCCCGTGCTCGCCCCATAGACCCATGAGTCCACTCTGCCCCATCCCGTGGGGCGGCGGGCCGGTGCGCTTCGCTCAGCCGCCAGGCAGCTCTGAGCGATCCGCACCGCCACAGAGCCGTTTCCGGTGCGGTTCGCTCAACCGGCCGGCCACTGAGCAATCCGCACCACCTGGGCGCGGTCTCTGGTGGTGCTTCGCTCAGTCGGCCCGGGGCGGCACGCCCGAAGCGGAGGCCGGGGCAGTCAGGTCCACCACTTCCAGCCCGGTGACGCCAGTGAGGTCGCGGGCGTTGAAGGTGTACAGCGGCAACTGCGCTGCCTTCGCCGTGGCGGCGATCAACGCGTCGAACGCGCGAGCCCGAGACTTCCTGCCGGCCCGGCGCAGATCTGCCGCGACCTGCGCGAACGCACGTGCCGCGTCCACGCCGAACGGCCAGGGATCGCCATAGTCGGCCTCGGCGCTCTGCAGGTGCATCAGGCGGGCGGCCCGCTCATCCTCGTCCGTGGCCACGAGCGGCCCGACGGACAGCTCGGCCAGCGTCACAGTTGAGATGACGGCCTCTGCGGGCAGATCCTCCTCGGACAGCTCGCCGATCCTCAGCACGGCCGAGGTGTCCAGCATGCCCTTCTCGTGCTTCACAGCGACTGGTCCAGCACTGTGTCGATGTCGCGGCGCAGGCGCTCCGGGTCGACCCGAGGCATCCTCTTCGCCCGCGTGATCAGTTGCCCGGTGGGCAGGCTTCGGCGGGGGATAGGTCGGAGCTCGGCGACCGGGCTCCCGTCCTTGGTGACCGTCAGCGTCTCGCCGCGGAGGACGCGCTCAAGCACGTGACCGCCGTGGTTCCGCAGGTCGCGCACGCTCACCTCGGCGTGCCCCATGTCTGCGCTCATGCCCAAATGTATCACGCGTGAGACAGCACGAAGCGAGTCCTACAGCCAGCCGGCAACTAGGCCACTCAGGGGAGCGGCGAGTTCGCGCTGGAGGATCGGGCCGAAGGTGATGCGCCGTACGCCGAGGTCCTGGAGGTCCCGCTTGCCGCCGGCCACCGACCCGTTGGTCGGGCTGGCGATCACGTTGATCGGGCCCCGCAGCGCGGCAACCAGGGCGGAGATCGCGGCCGCGTCCGGCGCGAGCACCGGGTACGCGCAGCGAGCCCCCGCCTGCTCGCAGGCGCTGAGCCGGGCGATCGCCTCCGCAAGCGGATCCTCGAAGGTGCCCGCGGGCTTGAGGAAGACGTCCGTCCTGGCGTTGATGACGACCTCCACACCGGCCGCGTCGGCCGCCTGCCGCAGCCCGCCGACGTAGTCCGCGTGCTCGGTCACCGT
>JAIUOX010000029.1 GCA_020160955.1 Pseudomonadota bacterium | reverse complement strand
GCCGCCGCCGCCGTAGGGCGGACGCGGGCCGCGCGGACGGAACCCGCCGCCGCCGCCACCGCCGCCGCCGTAACCACCGCCGCCGCCGCCGCCGCCGGGCTGGCGCTCAACGGCTTCGCGGACCGCGATCGAGCGGCCATCGAGCAGCGCACCGTTCATGGCCTGCATGGCCGCGGTGCCCTGGTCATCGGTTTCCATCTCGAGGAACGCGAAGCCGCGGCTGCGGCCGGTCTCGCGATCCACGATCACTTTCGAAGAGGTGACGGTGCCGAACTGAGAGAAGGCTTCAGACAGACGCTCAGACGTGACCGAGTAGGGCAGGTTGCCCACAAACAATTTACGACTCATTCAAGGCTCGGGGCTGGAGGAAGGATTGAGCGGAGTCCGGCGCGCGCTTGCTGGACGCTGGGGTCCAAGCGTTTCGAAGAGATTGACGGATGACCAAGAAGCTCACGAGAAGACGTTGACCGGCGTAGCGCTCCGCGACGTGCCGTGACTCGAGATCGATGCTCATCGGCCGTATCGCAATGCAGCTTTTATGCGCTGATTCGCCGCTCAAGTCCACCGCTCGCGCGTCCGAACCGTTGCAGGGTTGAGATGCAACGACGCTGGTCACACAATCGACACTAAATCCGGCGGAATTGATCGGCGCGTCTCGCCCTGTAATTGCAGAAGCGCCGAGATTATTTCCGGCGCGTGTTCAACAAGATATGGGTGGCCTAGGGTTCACCACCCACGAAGGGGAGGATCATGGCGAGTTCTAATCCGCGCCGCAGCGGCGCCCAGGTGCTGATCGACCAGCTGCGCATCCACGGCGCCGACACGATTTTCGGCGTGCCGGGCGAGAGCTACCTCGCGGCGATCGACGCCCTGTACGCCCAGCGCAACTCGCTGCGTTACGTGATCTGCCGCCAGGAAGGCGGCGTCGCCAACATGGCCGAGGCCTACGGCAAGCTGACCGGCAAGCCCGGCATCGCCTTCGTGACGCGCGGTCCGGGCGCGACCAACGCCAGCATCGGCCTGCACACCGGCTTCCAGGACTCGACGCCGATGATCCTGCTGGTCGGCCAGGTGGCGCGAGAGGCGATGGACCGCGAGGCGTTCCAGGAGATCGACTACCGCCGCATGTTCGGCCAGATGGCCAAGTGGGTGGTGCAGATCGAGGACGCGCGGCGCATCCCCGAGCTGATCAGCCAGGCCTTCCACGTCGCGGTGAACGGCCGCCCGGGCCCGGTCGTGGTCTCGTTGCCCGAGGACATGCTGGCCGACGAGGTCGAGGTCGCCGATGCCGGCCCCTACAAGGTGTCGCGCGGCGCGCCGGCGCCGCAGGACATGGCGACGCTGCGCGAGCTGCTGTCGAAGGCCGAGCGGCCGATCCTGATCGTCGGCGGCGGCGGCTGGACCGCCGAGGCGTGCAACGACATCCGCGCCTTCGCCGAGGCCAACCACCTTCCCGTGGCGGCGTCGTTCCGCAACCAGGACCTGTTCGACAACCGCCACGCCAACTACGTCGGCGATCTCGGCGTCGGCGTCGGGCCGGCACTGGGCAAGCGCATGAAGGAGGCCGACCTCGTGATCGCGGTCGGCCCGCGGCTGGGCGAGGCGACCTCGGCCAACTACACGCTGTTCGACGTGCCGGTGCCGCGCCAGAAGCTGGTGCACGTGCATGCCAGCCCCGAGGAACTGGGCCGCGTCTACCAGGCGGCCCTGCCGATCAACAGCGGCATGGCGCACTTCGCCGCCGCGGCGAAGGCGATGAAGCCGGTCGACGGCAGCCGCTGGAAGGCGGCGACGGCGGCGGCGCGCGCCGAGTACCTCGAGAACATCAAGCCCGGCCCGCTGCCCGGCGCGGTCAACATGGGCGAGGTCTGCGCCTGGCTGAACAAGCGGCTGCCCGACGACGCGATCGTCACCAACGGCGCCGGCAACTACGCCGCGTTCCTCCACCGCTTCTTCCAGTACCGCGGCTTCAAGACCCAGCTGGCGCCGACCAGCGGCGCGATGGGCTACGGCGTGCCGGCCGCGGTGGCGGCCAAGATCGTGGCGCCCGGGCGCATGGTGGTGTCGCTGGCCGGCGACGGCTGCTTCCTGATGAACGGCCAGGAGTTCGCGACCGCCGTGCAGCACGGCGCCAACGTGATCATCACCGTGGTCGACAACGGCATGTACGGCACGATCCGCATGCACCAGGAGCGCGAGTACCCGACGCGCGTGCATGGCACCGAGCTGAAGAACCCCGACTTCGCCGCCTACGCCCGCGCCTTCGGCGGCCACGGCGAGACGGTCGAGAAGACGGAGGACTATCCCGCCGCCTTCGAGCGCTGCGTCGCGGCCAACCTGCCGTCGATCATCCACGTCAAGACCGACCCCGAGGCCCTGACCTCGCGCATCACGCTGACCCAGCTGCGCGAACAGTCGCTGGCGAAGCAGAAGGGGTAGAAAAAACTGTCATCCCGAGCGGAGCGAGGGACCTTTCCTCGGAGCCTGAAAGGTCCCTCGCTGGCGCTCGGGATGACAATCCTCTTGTGTCCCTCGTGCCCCCTCTACGCCGCCAGGATCGACACGCCGTAGGCGTCGAACCGGCGGTCCCGGGTGACGATCGTCAATTGTTCCGAAAGGGCCTGCGCCACCAGCAGGCGATCGAAGGGATCGCGGTGGTGGAGTGGCAGCGTCCGCAGCTTCTTCATGTGCGGCACCGCCAACGGCAGAAGCGAAGCCTCCAGGTGCTCGACGCCCTCCATGAAGTCATCGGGCAGGTCGAGCTTTCCGATGGACGCCTTGATGGTCAGCTCCCAGAGCGACGCAACGCTCACGAAGCGCTGGTTGTCGGTGTCCTCGAGGGCGCGCCGCGCGGACGGCGCCAGTTCCGATGGCCGCAGGATCGCCCAGAGATAGGCATTCGAGTCGAGAAGAAGCTTCACCGCTTCGCGACGTCCTCGCCCAGCATCAGGGCCTCGATCTCCGCGTCGGTCTCGGGCGAATCCCAGCCCGGGTGCAGCTTGATCTTGCCCTTGAAGGTGCCGAGCCGCGGCTTCCGGCGAGGCGGCTCGTAGGGGAGCAGCCGCGCCACCGGCTTGTCGGCCTGGCAGATCACGACTTCCTCGCCGGCGCGCACGGCCGCGATCAGCTTCGAGAGCTGCGACTTGGCCTCGTGCGTGTTGACGCGCTTCATGTTGGCTAAGTTAGCTAACCTCGTTGCCTTTTTCAAGGAGGCCCCTTGCGAGGTTCCTTCGGCCGCTGTATAGCCCCGTCACCGTGGAGATTTGAGCCGACCGGCTTGCGACCACGTTAAACATCGCTAAAAGGTCGGAGAGGCGTCCAAGCCCCCGTCCTGTCCGGTCGGGGGTTTTTTGTTGGCTTGCGAGGATCGGACGATGAGCGGAGCGAAGAAGGCGGGTCCCGACCAGACGAAGTGGCGGACGCAGACCCGCGCGGTGCGCGGCGGCCAGGTGCGCAGCAACTTCGACGAGACGTCGGAGGCGCTGTTCCTGACCTCGGGCTACGCCTACTTGAGCGCCGAGGAGGCCGAGGCGACCTTCAAGGGCGAGAGCAACCACTACCAGTACTCGCGCTTCGGCAACCCGACCGTCAGCATGTTCGAGAACCGACTGGCCGCGCTCGAGGGCGCCGAGGCCTGCCGCTCGACCTCGACCGGCATGTCGGCGGTGTTCTTCGCCCTGCTGGCGCTGCTCAAGGCCGGCGACCGCATCGTCGCGGCCCGCCAGCTGTTCGGCTCGTGCCACTACATCGTGACCGACCTCTTGCCGAAGTACGGCGTGCACAGCGAGCTGGTCGACGGCGGCGATCTCGCGCAGTGGGAGAAGGCGCTGTCGAAGCCGACCCAGGCGGTGCTGTTCGAATCGCCGTCCAACCCGATGCTCGACATCGTCGACATCCGCGCGGTCTGCGACCTCGCCCACAAGGCCGGCGCCAAGGTGGTGCTCGACAACGCCTTCGCCACGCCGATCCTGCAGCGGCCGCTGGAGTGGGGCGCCGACGTCGTCGTCCACTCGGCGACCAAGTACATCGACGGCCAGGGCCGCACGCTGGGCGGTGCGGTGCTGGGCTCGCGCGAGTACATCATCGACAAGCTGCAGCCGATCATCCGCAACACCGGCCCGTCGCTCAGCCCGTTCAATGCCTGGGTGCTGGTGAAGGGGCTGGAGACGCTCGGCCTGCGCGTCGAGCGCCACTGCGCCAACGCGACCAAGGTCGCCGACGCGCTGGCGGCGCACAAGGCGGTCGGCCGCGTGCTCTACCCGGGCCGCAAGGACCACCCGCAGCACGCGCTGGCGATGAAGCAGATGCCGAACGGCTCGGGCGGCGTCGTCACCTTCGACCTCAAGGGCGGCAAGGACGCGGCGTTCAAGGCGCTGAACCGGCTGACGCTGGTCGACATCTCGAACAACCTGGGCGACGCCAAGAGCCTCGTCACCCACCCGGCGACGACGACGCACATGCGCATCGGCGCCGAGGAGCGCGCGAAGCTCGGCATCACCGACGGCACCGTCCGCATCTCGGTCGGCCTCGAGGACGTCGAGGACATCATCGCCGACCTCACCCAGGCCCTGAACGGGTGAGCCTGTCCCGCCGCCTGTGGGACGACAATCGCGACCAGGCCGAGCGCATCCTCGCGCACGGCTTCGTGCGCGGGCTGGGCGACGGCCGCCTGCCGGCCGACCGCTTCAAGGCCTACGTCGCGCAGGACGCGTGGTTCCTCGAGGCGTTCGCGCGGGCCTACGCGCTGTGCCTCGCGGGCAGCACGACGCGCGACGACCTCGAGGCCTTCGCCGGCCTGATCGGCGGCGTGGTCGAGGAGCTGAAGCTGCATGCCGGCTACGCGGCGCGGCTGGGCATCGACATGGGAGGCGTGACGCCGGTCGCGGCGACACTGGCCTACGTCGATTTCCTGGCAGCGACGGCGAAGCGCGGCGTGCTCGGCGAGACCATCGCGGCGATGACGCCGTGCATGCGGCTCTACGCCTTCCTCGGCCAGTCGCTGGCCCGGGGACCGGTGGCGCCGGCCTATGCCGAGTGGGTCAGGACCTACGCCGATCCCGGCTTCGAGGCACTGGCCGCCGGTCTCGAGACGCTGCTCGACCGGCACGCCGCCGACACCGGGGCGGTGCGCGCCCACTACCGTCGCGCGATGGCGCTGGAATACGACTTCTTCGACGCCAACCTCTAGAGCGCGGCGAGCCTTTCCATCGAGCGGTCGATCGCGCCGTGCAGGTCGGCGGTCAGCCGCGGGCCCATCGCCGTGCGCACTTCCTGTTCCGCCGCGGCCCATAGCGGCAGGGCACGCTTGAACAGGGCGCGGCCGTCCGGCGTCGCCACCAGCTCGTGGCGCCGGCGGTCGCCGGAATCGGCGCGCTCGACCAGGCCCTGCTTGAGCAGCGGCGCGAGGTTGCGGGTCAGGGTCGTGCGGTCGGTCGCGGTCAGCTCCGACAGCCGGCCGATCGTCACCGGGCCCTGGCCCAGCACGTGGCCGAGCAGCGAGAATTGCGAGATCTTGAGACCGGTCGGCGCGAGATGGTGGCTGTAGATCTGGGTCACCCGGCGCGCCGCGCGGCGGACGCGGAAGCAGGTGCAGTCGAGGGGCGACAGTCGCGGGCCGGTCATGCGCCGATACTAGGCGCGGCGCTTGCGACGGCCAAGCCTTGATGTGTATATGCACGGATTACCCGGGAGTATCGCGATGACCGATTCGTTGACCGATTCTGGCTACGGCGTGGTGCCGCTCGAGCAGGCGCGGACCATGGACGGGATGACGCTGTTCAAGGGCCTGCTGGAGGGACGCTTTCCCGGCCCGCCGATCGGCAAGACGCTGGGCTTCCGCATCTCCGAGGTCGAACTCGGCCGGGTCGTCTTCGAGTACACGCCGGTATTCGACCACTACAACCCGATCGGCACCGTGCACGGCGGCATCGCCGCGACCCTGCTCGACTCGGTGATGGGCTGCTGCATCCACACCACGCTCAAGGCCGGCATCGGCTACACCACGGTCGAGCTCAAGGTGAACTACGTGCGCGCCATGACCGACAAGACCGGCCCGGTGAAGGCCGAGGGCAAGATCATCAACGTCGGCTCGCGCATCGGCACCTCGGAAGGCCGGCTGTACGACGCCAATGGCAAGCTGCTGGCCCACGGCACGACGACCTGCCTGATCTTCCCGATCTGAGGTAAAGGTCCCTCGCTGCGCTCGGGATGACAGCCTTGCTGTCGTCCCGGCAGCCTCTTCTTGTCATCCCGAGCGCAGCGAGGGACCTTTACGCCATGCCCCAGGCCCAAGCCGAGCAGCGACTGCTGCGCCTGTCGATCGCCGTCACCATCCTGGTGTCGCTGTTCGGCGTCGTGTTCGGCCTGCTGTCGGGCTCGATGTCGATCGTGTTCGACGGCATGTTCGCGGCGATCGACGCCGGCATGTCGGGGCTGGCGCTGTTCGTGTCGCGGCTGGTCAGCCGGCAGAGCGACAACCCGCGCTTCCAGTTCGGCTACTGGCACATCGAGCCGATGGTGCTGGCGTTCAACGGCGGCACGCTGATGCTGCTGTGCGCCTACGCCTTCGTGAATGCCGTCGCCAGCATCCTGGCGGGCGGCCGCCACCTCCAGTTCGACTGGGCGATCGCCTACGCGGTGATCGTCTGCATCGTGTGCTTCGCCATGCTGTTCTACGAGCGCCGGGCCAACCGGCGCATCGGCTCGGACTTCGTGCGGCTCGACGCCCAGAGCTGGCTGATGTCGGCGGCGATCACCAGCGCGCTGCTGGTCGCCTTCGCGATCGCGTGGTCGCTCGAGGGCACGCGCTGGCATCACCTCGTGCCCTACGTCGACCCGGCGGTGCTGGCGCTGCTCACTGTCGTGCTGGTCTTCGTGCCGATCCGCACGGTGCGCCGCGCGCTGCAGGAGATCCTGCTGATCACCCCACCCGAGCTCGACGCCCATGTCTGCCGCGTGATGGACGCCGTGGTCGCCCGCCACGGCTTCAAGGACTACACCAGCTACGTCGCCAAGGTCGGCCGCGCGCAGTTCATCGAGATCCACGTCGAAGTGACGCCGGGCTCGGGGCCGGCCAGCCTGGCGGCGGCCGACGCGATCCGGCGCGAGATCGCCGACGCGATCGGTGGCGAGGGACCGCAGCGCTGGCTGACCATCGATTTCACCGCCGATCCGCGCTGGCTGTAGGGTCTTTGCCCATTTGACCTTTGGCCGCCGAGGTCCCATGTCGGAAGACAGGAACGACGCATGTACACAGCCACTACCCGTGCCATCCAGGTGACGGTCACGCCGCAATATCTGCCCCAGCAGTCCGACCCCGGGAAGTCCCAGTTCGTCTGGGCCTACTTCGTGCGGATCGAGAACAGGGGCGATGTCGCGGTGCAGTTGAAGAGCCGCTACTGGAAGATCACCGACGGCCTCGGCCGCGTCCAGGAGGTGCGGGGTCCCGGCGTGGTCGGCAAGACACCGCTGCTGCAGCCGGGCGAGGTCTTCGAGTACAATTCGGGGACGCCGCTTTCCACGCCATCCGGAATCATGGGCGGTGCGTATCAGATGGAGAGCGAGGGTGGCGAGCGTTTCGACATCGAGATCCCGACCTTCTCTCTCGACATGCCCAGCCCGTCGCGGCGTCTGAACTGAGGGCCCCGGTGAAGCGGGGAAAAGACATGAACAAGATGCTCAAGAAGAGCGAGATGGTCTCTCTCGCCACCGGCCTGACCCGTCCGTCGCGCGAGGAGGCCGAGGCCGCCGTGCGCACGCTGATCCGCTGGGCCGGCGACAACCCGGACCGCGAGGGCCTGGTCGGCACGCCCGACCGTGTCGTGCGGTCCTACGAGGAATTCTACCGCGGCTACGACGAGGACCCGCGCGAGATGCTGCAGCGGACCTTCGAGGAGACCGACGGCTACGACGAGATCGTGGTGCTGCGCGACATCCGCCTCGAGTCGCACTGTGAGCATCACATGGTGCCGATCATCGGCAAGGCGCACATCGGCTACCTGCCGGGCAAGCGCGTGGTCGGCATCAGCAAGCTGGCGCGCGTCGTCGACGCCTTCGCCTACCGGCTGCAGATCCAGGAAAAGCTGACGGCGCAGATCGCCAACACCCTGCAGGAGGTCCTGCAGCCGCGCGGCGTCGCGGTCGTGATCGAGGCCGCCCACCAGTGCATGACCACCCGCGGCGTGCACAAGTCCGACGTCGCGATGGTCACCAGCCGGATGCTGGGCGCCTTCCGGGACAACGGCGAGACGCGGCGCGAATTCCTGACCATGATCGGCCGCTCGTCGGTATGATGGCGGGCGAATCGTAGAAGGAAGCGAAATGACAGGGGAAGTCGTCGGCTCGGTCGAGATGCTGCGCCGCCTGGTGGCGTTCGATACCACCTCGCGCAATTCCAACCTGGCGCTGATCGAGTACGTCCAGAAGTACCTCGAGGGGCATGGCGTGGCGTCGAAGCTGGTGCCGAGCGGGGACGGCAAGAAGGCCAACCTGTTCGCCACCGTCGGCCCGATGGTCAAGGACGGCGTCGTGCTGTCGGGCCACACCGACGTGGTGCCGGTCGATGGCCAGCCGTGGGACACCGATCCCTGGACGCTGACGCTCAAGGACGGCAAGTACTACGGCCGCGGCACCTGCGACATGAAGGCGTTCTTCGCGATCGGCCTGTCGAAGCTGCCCGAGTTCAAGAAGGCCAAGCTGAAGAAGCCGATCCACTTCGCGCTGTCCTACGACGAGGAAGTGGGCTGCATCGGCGCCCACGCGCTGGCCGCGAAGATGGCCGCCGAGGTTCCCAAGCCGCGCGCCATCATCATCGGCGAGCCGACGATGATGACCGTCGTGCATGCCCACAAGGGCGCCCAGATCTACGTGACCAAGTTCACCGGCTTCGAGGCGCACTCCTCGATGACCCATCTCGGCGTCAGCGCGATCCACTTCGCCGGCGAGTTCGTGCACTGGCTGAACACCGTGCAGGACGAGCTCGAGGCCGCGGCGCCGAAGAACAGCGAGTTCATGCCGGCGGCCGCGACCTTCAACGTCGGCACGATCGTCGGCGGCACGGCCGGCAACATCCTCGCCCGCGAGTGCGAGGTGCTGTGGGGCTACCGCGAGCTGCCGACCGAGCCGCTCGACAGGCTCGGCAAGCGGGCGATGGCGTGGCTCGAGACCGAGCTGTTGCCGAAGATGAAGGCCAAGCATCCCGCGGCGGCGATCTCGACCGAGCTGCGCTCCTCGACCCCGGCCTTCTCGGCCGAGGGCAACGACGAGGCCAAGACGCTGGCCGCGACCTGGTCGGGCTCGAACACCGTCGGCAGCGTGGTCTACGCCACCGAGGCCGGCATCTTCCGCAAGACGCTGGGCGTGCCGACCGTGGTCTGCGGCCCCGGCGACATCGCCCAGGCCCACCAGCCCAACGAGTTCCTGCTGGCGTCGCAGGTCGAGGCCTGCGAGGCGTTCATGGACCGCATGCTGGAGTGGTGCTGCCGGGATTGAAAAAAAATGTCATCCCGAGCGCAGCGAGGGACCTTTAAGGCCAAGTGAAAGGTCCCTCGCTACGCTCGGGATGACAGGATTGTTCTGGCCCGCCGGCTGATCCCTTAATCCAGATCAAGGCTCGCCGCCCGGAAGTCGGGCCCCCTAGCGGGCATGACCCTCCTCCCGGAAGAGCATCGCGCGCTGCAGGAGACGGTGGCGCGGTTCGTCGAGCGCGAGCTGATGCCGCTCGAGCCGACCCTGCTGGCCCGCGAGGCGGCGGGCGGCGAACTGCATCTCACCGCCGACGAGGCCGCGCCGCTGATGGCGACCTGCCGCGAGATCGGCCTGACCGGCCTCGACGCGCCGTCCGAGATGGGCGGCGCCGACCTGCCGGCGGTCGCGCTGATGGGCGTGCAGGAGGAACTCAGCCGCACCATCGTGCCGTTCTCGTTCCCGCCGGAGTCGCCGGTGCTGCGGCTGCTGATGGCGGTGGCCAACGACGACCAGCGCCGCCGCTACCTCGAGCCCTACGCGCAGGGCCTGATCCGCTCGGCCACCGCGATCTCCGAACCCGGCGCCGGGGCGGACCCGGCGGCGATGACGACGCGCGCCGTGAAGGACGGCGATCACTGGGTGCTGAACGGTCGCAAGATCTGGGTCAGCTACATGCCGGCCGCCGACTTCACGGTGGTGCTGGCGCGGACGTCGCCGGGCAAGGACCATCGCGGCATCACCGCCTTCCTGGTCGACCGCGACACGCCGGGCTTCCGCATCGAGCGCGAGATCCCGATGCTGGGCGGCCATCGCACCTACGAGCTCGTCTTCGAGGACTGCCGCGTTCCCGACGCCCAGGTGCTGGGCGAGCCGGGCAGCGGCTTCGCCCACATGCAGCTGCGGCTGACGCGGCGGCGGCTGCTGATGGGGCCGATGTGCATCGGCATGGCGCGGCGGGCGCTCGACATGATGGTCGAGCACGCCAACCGGCGCGTCACCTTCGGCGTGCCGCTGGCCGAGCGCCAGGCGGTGCAGTGGTGGATCGCCGACGCGGCGACCGAGATCCATGCCTGCCGCCTGATGGCGCTCGACGCGGCGGCCAAGCAGGATGCCGGCGGCGACGTGCGGACCGAGGCCTCGATGATCAAGGTGTTCGCCACCGAGATGGCGACCCGCGTGATCGACCACGCCATGCAGGCGTTCGGCGCGATGGGTGTCGCCAAGGAGATGCCGCTGCAGCTGATGGCGCAGAAGGTCCGGACGATGCGGGTCTACGAGGGCCCGACCGAGGTCCACCGCATGGTGATCGCGCGCCGCCTGCTGGGCGGCCGGCGCTAGGCCTCGCTCAGGGCAGCGGCGGCAGGGCGCTGACCAGGGCGCGTGGCGGCACCTGCATCAGGCCGGTGAACGGCCGCTCCATCTCGAGGATCAGCAGCAGCGCCGCCGAGGCGCACAACGCCACGAGGATCAGCGCGGCGATCGAGGTCGGGTTGAGCGGCGAGAACAGGCTGAAGCTGGCGAACAGCGCGGTCAGCCAGAACATCACGACGTAGAGGATCGGCGCCGGCAGGCGCGCCCGCGATCGCTCGTAGAGGTCGAGCCGCGACTGGGCGATGCGGATCGCCGTCGCCACCGCCTGGTCGTGCAGGGTGCGCTGCAGCGGCGTGGTCATCGGCAGGGTGGCGATCGAGTCGAACAGGGCATGTGCCTTGGAGCCGAGCGGCGAATACTGGTAGGGCCGGACATCGTCGTGCCAGACCTGCTGGATGAAGATCTCGGTCGAGGTGCGCAGCATCCGGCGGCTCTCGATTGCCTGCGGACCGTAGTTGTCGAGGATGGTGTCGAGCAGGATCAGGTCGGCGGCGATGCGCCGGACCTCGGAGCGCTGGGTCTCGAAGAAGCCGTTGGCCGAGTTGATCAGCAGGCCCAGCACCAGCGCGGTGATGGTCGCGACCAGCGCCGCGCCCAGCCGTACGATGTCCTTGGCATGGGTGTCGAGATGGTCGTCCGGCAGGACACGCCGCAGCACCACGCCGAACGCGGCCCCCAGCACCATCAGCAGCAGCGCCAGCAGCGCCTCGAGAATCGGATCCACGCTGGAATGGTAGCAGACCCGGAGCCGGTGGTCCGGGTCTTTCAGCCCGCGACGCCCGCGTGCCTCGCCAGCAGCCGGGCGCCGCTCTGTTCGACGAGCGTGCGGAACGCCGCGGAATCGCCGTTGAGAAGCCACTCGGCGTAGGCGAGGGCGAGGGTCGCGCCGCGTCGCCGGGCGACCGAGGCGGCTTCCTCGGCGGTGTCGCGGGCACGCTCGACCAGCCCGGCACGCTGTTGCACCCAGGCGAGGTCGCAGAGCATGCGCGCCTCGTTCTCGAGCCCGGCCCGGCGCTGGCGCGCGAACCGCAAGGCCTCGGTGAGCAGTCCGGCGGCGCCGGTGTAGTCGTCCGCGAGGCCCAGTCCCAGCGCACCGAACGACAGGCCGTAGACGTTGAGGTAGGGATTGCCGCTCTTCTCGCCCAGCGCCTGGGCGATCGCGCCGTGCACGCGCGCCAGCTCGGCATCCCGGCGGCCCCACGCGATGTCGACCATGGTGCCGTGTGCGAGGATGCGGTGCAGCGTGTCGACGGTCGCCTCGTCGGCGGCGATCATCTCCTCGGCCAGCAGCCGGGCCTCGTCGCATCGGTCCGACATCGCCAGCACCTTGCTGCGCATGCCCTTGACCCAGGTGGCGACCCGGAAGCCCAGTGTCTGCTCGTCCTGTGCCTCGACCTTGTCGACCTGGGCCAGGGCCACGTCGTTGTCGGCGAGCGCGCCGCGCAGGTCGCCGGCCAGCCAGCGGGCGTGGCAGCGGATCGCCGACAGCAGGACGCGCAGCCCGGCGTGCCTGGCGGGGTCGAGGCGTTCCATCGCCTGGGTGACGGTGTCGACGTAGTCGGTCGCGAGGCCGGTGCTGGCGAGCGCGCGGCCGTAGGCGGCGGTCACCAGCGTCACGGCCCGCATGTCGCCGAGCGACACGGCGATCGCCAGCGCCTCCTTGTAGTAGGTCTCGACATCCGTGGCGGCCAGCCCTTCGCGCCACGCGAGGTTCACGATCTGGCCGGTGGCCATCAGCAGCGGGTAGCGGGCGGGTCCTTCCAATGGCAGGGCGCTCAGCAGGCGGCGCACGCGCCGCCACGCCTCGAGCGCCTGCGCCGGGTCGCGCGTGCCGTGCCACATCGCGGCCTTCATGTTGTACGAGGCGGCCATCGGGCCGTTGCCGGCCTCCTCGAAGTGGTAGGCGACGAACCCGGCCTGGGCGCCATTGGGATCGGGCAGGCTCTTCTCGAGGTCGGCGGCAACCGCTGCATGCAGGGCGCGGCGCCGGTCACTGGTCAGCGACCGGTAGGTGACTTCCTGGACCATCGGGTGGCGGAAGGCGAAGCCGCCCATCGTCCCGCCGCCAGTCTCGTAGACCAGCCCGGCGGCCGACAGGCGATGCAGCACCGCGCGCACCGCGTCGCCGGCGACGCCCGCGACATGTTCCAGGACGGCTGCGCCGAACTCGCGGCCGATCACCGCCGCCGTCTGCAGCAGCGACCGCTCGAGTTCCGGCCGGCTGTCGATGCGCGCGCTGACGATCGCCTGCACGTTGTCCGGGATCAGCTTCATGTCGGGCGCGCGGAGCAGGCGATAGTCGCCGAGCGAGCCGGCGAGGTGGCCGCTCTCGTCGAACTTGCGCACCAGCTCCTCGATGAAGAACGGGTTGCCGCGCGCGCGGTCGCCGATCAGCGGCACCAGCGGGGCGACCGACGGGTCGTCGCCCAGCAACCCGTGGACCAACTCGCCGGCGGCCGCCTGGTTGAGCGGTGGCAGCGAGATCTGCTCGTAGTTCTCGATCCGCATCCACGACGCGGCGAAGCCGGGACGGAAGTTGACCAGCAGCAGCAGCCGCGTGCCGACCAGCGAGTCGGCCAGCACCTCGAGGATCGACTCGCTGCCGGTATCGAGGAAGTGCAGGTCCTCGACCAGCAGCACCAGCGACTGGTCGCGGCTGGCCGAGCGCATCAGTCGGCGAAAGAAGCCGTTCAACCGCTCGCGCCGCGTCGCCGGGTCGATCTTCTCGCGCGCGCCGGCGCCGTCCGCCAGGCCGAGGAAGTCGGCGATCAGCGGCAGGTCCGCCGACAGCTCGGGGTCGAGCCGGCTACAAAGGTCGGCGATCTTGTCGCGGGCTTCGGCCGGCGTGTCGTCGGCGGAGATCTCGAACACCGCCTTGACCACGTCGATCACGGGCTCGAACGGCGTGGCGCGGCTGTGCGCGAGGGCGCGCGCCTCGAGCACCCGGACGCCCTGGGTGCGGCAGTGCTCGGCGAACTCGAAGCACAGGCGGCTCTTGCCGACGCCGGCGTCGGCGACGATGCCGACTGCGCAACCGTCGCCGTCCGAGGCCCGCTCCAGCGCCCGCTTCAGCAACTCGATCTCGCGGTCGCGACCGAGGAAGCGCGTGCGCGTGCTCTCGCTGCTGAAGCGCTGGCTCATCGCGCCGCGCCGTAGCCCGGTCAGCTGGAAGATCTCCATCGGCACCGACAGGCCGCGGATTTCCTTGCGGCCCAACGATTCGACGGAGATGAACTGCCGCGCCGCGCGCAGCGTCGACGGCGACACCACGATGCCGTTGGGCGGCGCGAGGCTCTCGAGGCGGCTCGCGACGTGCACGGTGACGCCGCCGGCGTCGAAGTCGGTCGAGAACGAGGTGGCGATGGTGCGCGCCAGCACCTCGCCGCTATGGATGCCGGCCCGGATGGTCAGCGGCGCGCCGGGCAGGGCGCGGATCGCGTCCTGCAGCGCGAGGCCGGCGCAGCACGCCCGCACGGCGTGGTCCTCCTGCGGGTTCGGGGTGCCGAACACTGCCATGATGCCGTCGCCCTGGACGCGCACGACCGAGCCCTCGAAGCGCCGCACGGCTTCTTCCATGGCGGCGATGCCGGGCGCCAGCCGCTTGACCGCTTCCTCCGGGTTGAGGCTCTCGATCAGCTGGGTGGAGCCCGCGATGTCGGCGAAGAAGACGGTGATCTGCTTGAGTTCGGCCTGGACCGGGGCCGCGGGCGGGGCCGGTGCCTCGGTCAGCCCGGCTCCGCACTGCGCGCAGAAGCGCGCAGCCGGCGGGTTCCGGTGGTTGCACGACGAACAGGTTCGCCCCAGCGCCGCACCGCAGGAAATGCAGAAGCGGGCGCTTGGGACGTTATCATGGTTGCAGCTCTCGCACTGCATGGTGGGAGCGTGCGCCGTTGGTTGATCGGAAGATTGGTCCTAGACCTTTTTCTTCTTTGCGCTCTTGCGTCGGCTCAGGCGCACCAGCGCGGCCCTCTTCTTGGCGGCGATGAGCGTCGGGATCGGCACGGTCCTGACCGTGATGATCAGGGAGTAGCCGGTAGACGTTCCGTAGGTCTGCGGCTGATCGACGGCAATCTCCGGCCCGGGCAGCACGACGAATACGATCTCCTGGCAGGCAGGGTCATCAGCGAGTCCTTGGAAGATCAGGTGGGCGATTTCCACGTCGACCACGCTGTTGAAGGGGCCGCTCTTGGGAGGTGCAACAGTCCCTGGCGCAGGCACGGGCGCCAGCGTTTGCGAAGGAGCCGTGGCCAGCGCATCGAGCCAGAACTCCCAGCGGCTCTGCGAATCGCCGTTCGGGTCGTCCATTGCATCGACGACCACCTTCAGTTTGTCGGCGGACATCTTCAGGGGAATGCGGTTGGCTCCCCCTTTCTTGAACCAAGCCTTCTTGTTTCTCTTCTTGTCGATCAGCCCGCCGCCCTGCGATGGACCGAAGTGCTTGTTGAGACGCGCGACCATCTTGATGGTCTCGACGGTGTTGAAATACATGCCCATGGACGCCCCCTGCTTGTATTTGCATGTATCATGCTATCAGGTTTGGAGCGGGCTTCAACCTGCGGCCTCACCCGCTAGTCCTGCAAGCTGGGCCCTGCCGGCAGACCAAATCCTCGGTGCTCGTTCCGGTCCGAATGCCAAGACAAGGCCTACGGACTCGGCCCAGCGTGTGGCCTGATCCTCGCTGCTCAGCCAGCGGTAGGGAACAAAGAATGGCGGCCCGCCAAGATGGTGACCCGTCTCATGCGCCAACACAACCGCCAGCCCGGCCGAGCCGACCTTGCGATGACGCACGAGCCCGCCGAACAAGCGAACACGCTTCTTGCCCGCCTCCAGGAATGCCTGCGCGTTGGCAAGCCGGACGCGGTTCTCGATGTCGTACTCGATTTCAGGAAAGCATGCCGCGAACCGCCTGATCACGGAGCGGGCCCGGCGCTGGGGCCAGCGAGCCTTCAGCGGCCAAAGCAGATGCCGGGGAACCGAGGCATCGAGAATGGGCATCCAGCGATGGTGACAGCCGCGCGCGGCCCCGACAACTGCCTCACGCCGCCGACGCGTACACCCGGTCGAGGTCGGCTTCGTCGTAGGCGTACTCGGTCGAGCAGAACTCGCACTTCACGGCGACGCGGCCCGTGGGGTCGCGCAGGTCGGCCAGTTCCTCGCGGCGGATCGAGCGCAGCACGCGGTCGATGCGGTCGCGGCTGCAGCGGCAGCGCGCGGCGAACGGGCGGCGCGGGAAGTGGCGCGGCCGCTCGTCGTGGAACAGCCGGTGCAGCAGCGTCGCCGACGGCAGCTCGGGACCCAGCATCTCGGCCTCGGTCGCCGAGGCCATCAGGATCACCGCCTTGCGCCAGTCGTCCTCGCGCTGCTCGCGGTCGATGTCGATGCGGCCGGCGTCGAACTCCGGCATCTGCTGCACCATCAGCGCCGCGGCGTGCCAGTGGTGCTGGCCGTCGGCGCCGGCGGTGCGCCGCGCGGCGATCTTGATGCCGGTCGGCAACTGCTCGGACTGCCGGAAGTAGGTGTGGGCGCAGTCGGCCAGCGTCGCGCCCTCGAGCGGCACCACGCCCTGGTAGCGCTGGGTGTGCTGGCCCTGGTCGACGGTGAAGGCCAGCCGGCCGGTGCCGAACAGCTTCGGCACGTAGCCGTCGGGCGCCTCCTGGTTGCCGGCGCCCAGCGCCACGGCGAGCTTCCACGAATCGAACTGGGCGTAGCCGCGCAGCGCGCCGTCGCTGGTCAGGTCGGTGACCAGCAGGCGGATCGGGCCGTCGCCGGTCAGCTGCAGCGTGAAGATGCCATCGTACTTCAGCGAGGTCGCCAGCGTGGCGCACAGCACCATCGCCTCGGCCAGCGGCCGCGCCACGGCCAGCGGGTAGCCGTGGCGCTCGATCACCGCGTCGAGGGACGGACCCAGCCGGACCAGCCGGCCGCGCACGCCCAGCGCGTCGAGCTGGAAGGGCAGGGCATGGTCCCAGTCGGACGTGGATGGATCGGAAGCGCGCCGGTCTTCCGCCGAGCCCATCAGGACAGGCACCAGGCGAGGATGCTCTTCTGGGCGTGCAGGCGGTTCTCGGCCTCGTCGAACACCACCGACTGCGGCCCGTCGATCACGTCCTCGGTCACTTCCTCGCCGCGGTGCGCGGGCAGGCAGTGCATGAAGATCGCGTCCGGCTTGGCCTGCTTCATCAGGCGCTGGTCGACCTGGTAGGCGCGCAGCAGGTTGTGGCGTCGCGCCGCGCTCGGGCTGTGCGGGTCCTCGTCGCCCATCGACACCCAGGTATCGGTGACGACGCAGTCGGCGCCCTTCACCAGCTTCTCGGGGTCGTGGCCGATGCGGATGCGGCCCTGCGACTTCTCGGCCCACTCGACCACGTCGGCCGGCGGCTTGAGCTCGGGCGGGCAGGCGACGCGCAGCTCGAAGTCGAACTGCACGGCGGCGTGGATCCAGCTGGTCGCCATGTTGTTGCCGTCGCCCGACCAGGCGATCGACTTGCCCTGGATCGGGCCGCGATGCTCCTCGAAGGTCATCACGTCGGCCATCAGCTGGCACGGGTGCGTGCGGTCGGTCAGGCCGTTGATCACCGGCACCGTCGCGTACTTCGCCATCTCGAGGAGCTTATCCTCGACGGTGGTGCGCATCATGATGATGTCGACGTAGCGCGACAGCACGCGCGCGGTGTCGGCGATGGTCTCGCCGCGGCCGAGCTGGGTGTCGCCGCGGCCCAGCATGATCGTCTGGCCGCCGAGCTCGCGCATGCCGACCTCGAACGACACGCGGGTGCGCGTCGACGGCTTCTCGAAGATCATGGCGAGCGTCTTGCCGGCCAGCGGCTGCTCGTGGCCGCCGTTGGCGCGCGCCTTCTTCATCGCCTTGCCGTGATCGAGGATCTGGCGAAGCGTCTTGGGATCGACCTGGTCGAGGTCGAGGAAGTGCTTGGGCGTGGCCATGGCGATCAGTCCGCCGCCTTGGTCGCGCCCGCCTTCTCGAACGACACCGCGGCCTTCTCGAGGATCGCGAGGCCCTCGTCGAGCACCGCCTTGTCGGCGATCAGCGACGGGAAGATGCGCACGACGTTCTCGCCGGCGATCACCACCAGCATGCCGAGCGACTGCAGCCGGTCGACCATCTCGCCGGCCGGCACGACGCACTGCAGGCCCTGCAGGAAGCCGGTGCCGCGCGCCCCGGCGAACACCGCCGGGTGGCGCTTCACGAGGTCCTGCAGCTTGCCCTTGAGGTACTCGCCGCGCTCGTGCACGCCCTCGATGAAGCCGGGACGCGTGATCTCGTCGAGCACCGCGTTGGCCACGCCGGTGGCCAGCGGGTTGCCGCCGTAGGTCGAGCCGTGGGTGCCCGGCACCATGCCGACCGCCGCCTTCTCGGTCGCCATGAAGGCGCCGATCGGGAAGCCGCCGCCCATGCCCTTGGCGACCGCCATGACGTCGGGCGCGACGCCCGACCACTGGTAGGCGAACAGCTTGCCGGTGCGGCCGAAGCCGGTGTGGATCTCGTCGTAGAACAGCAGCAGGCCGAACTCGTCGCAGATCTGGCGCAGCGCCTTCAGGAACTCCGGCGTCGTCTCGCGCACGCCGCCCTCGCCCTGGATCGGCTCGACCAGGATGCCGGCGGTCTCGTCGTCGACCATGTCGCGCACGACGTTGGCATTGTTGAGCGGCGCGTGGCGGTAGCCGGCGGCCGGCGGGCCGAAGCCCTCGAGGTACTTCTCGTTGCCGGTCGCGGCGAGCGCGTTCAGCAGGCGGCCGTGGAACGCCGCCTGGAAGCAGATGATCTTGTACCGCTTCGGATGGCCGTTCACGTACTGGTACTTGCGGATCAGCTTGATGCCGCCCTCGATCGCCTCGGCGCCCGAGTTGCAGAAGAACATCGTGTCCGCGAACGTCAGGTCGACCAGCCGCTGCGCCAGCTTCTCGCCGTTGCCCACCCGGTACAGGTTCGAGGTGTGCCACAGCTTCTGGCCCTGCTCGGTCAGCGCCTTGACCAGGGCGGGGTGGCAGTGACCCAGCGCGTTGACGGCGATCCCTGACGTGAAGTCGAGGAATCGTCGGCCATCCGTCGCGTAGAGATAGTTGCCCTCTCCGCGTTCGAACACGACGTCCTTGCGACCGTACGTCGGCATCACAGCCGTCACCACTGGAACCTCCTCCAAAGAAATAAGCCCGCTCATCCCGGGAAACCGGGTCGAGCGGGGTCGGTCACTATCCAATCCGGTCCGGGGTGTGTCAACTTGGCCCAAAGACCCTTGGCCAGCGGGGACGTTCCGCTGGAACGGGCGCAAAACATGGGTTAGGACACCCCCGCTTCCATGACCCCCCTGCCAACCCGCAATTCCCAGCTTTCCCTGCAACGGGCCGGTTTCAGCACGGTGCCTGAAATGCTGGACTATGCCGCCCGCGGGGAGACCGGCATCACCTTCTATAGTGCGCGTGGCGAGCGGCTGGCCGCGCTGCCGTGGCGCGAGGTCCGCGAGCGCGCCCACGTGATGGCCCGCAAGCTGATCGGCGCGGGTTTCGCGCCGGGCGACCGGCTGCTGATCACCGCCGACACCTGGCCGGGCTTCTTCGACGCCTTCTTCGGCGCCCAGTACGCCGGCATGCTGCCGGTGCCGGTGTCGGTGCCGGTCGGCATCGGCGGCAAGGACGCCTACCTCGACCAGCTGCGCCGCCAGTTCGCCGCCTCGGGCGCGGTGGCGGCGGTCGCCGTCGACGAGCTGGCAGGCTACCTCGACGACGCGGCGCGGGAGTTCCCGGCGCTGCGCCTGCATGGCGGGATGTCGGTGCTGGAGTCGCTGCCGGAGAAGCCGGTCGACCTGCGGCCGCTCGGCCCCAAGGACACCTGCTACATCCAGTTCTCGTCGGGCAGCACGCGCCATCCGCACGGCGTGCAGATCACGCAGGCGGCGCTGATGGCCAACCTCGCCGGCATCACCGGCCCGGGCGGCCTCGAGGTCGTGGCCGGCGACCGCGCCGCGAGCTGGCTGCCGCTCTACCACGACATGGGACTGATCGGCTTCCTGATGGCGCCGCTGTCGACCCAGCTGTCGATCGACTACCTGACGCCGCGCGACTTCGCGCGCCGGCCGATGCAGTGGCTGAACATCATCTCGAGCAACCGCGGCACCATCGCCTACAGCCCGAGCTTCGGCTACGACCTCGCGACGCGGCGCGCCGGCGCCAAGATCCCGCCCGACCTCGACCTGTCGTGCTGGCGCCACGCCGGCATCGGCGGCGACATGATCCGGCCCGACGTGCTCGAGCGCTTCGCCGCCGCCTTCGGCCCGTTCGGCTTCAAGTCCTCGGCCTTCCTGCCGAGCTACGGCATGGCCGAGGTCTGCCTCGCGATCACCTTCAGCAAGCATTCGACCGGCGTGCGCACCGACACGATCGACCGCCAGGCGCTGGCCGACGCGCACCTCGCGCAGCCGGCCGCCGACCCGCACGACGAGCACAAGGCGCGGCGCTTCGTGGTGTGCGGCCGCGTGCTGCCGGGCCACGTGCTGGAGGTGCGCGGCGACGACGGCAAGCCGGCCGCCGACCGCGTGGTCGGCCGCATCTTCGTGCGCGGCCCCTCGGTGATGCCGGGCTACTTCGGCGAGCCCGAGGCGTCGCGCGAGGTGCTGTCGGACGACGGTTGGCTCGACACCGGCGACCTCGGCTACACGCTCGACGGCGAGATCGTCGTCACCGGCCGCGCCAAGGACCTGATCATCATCCACGGCCGCAACATCTGGCCGCAGGACATCGAGTGGGCGCTGTCGTCGCGCAAGATCGTCAAGAACGACGACGCCGTGGCCTTCTCGGTCGAGGACGATTCGGGCGACAGCGAGCACGTGGTGGTCGCGGTGCTGGCGCGCGTCGCCGGCGACGAGGGCCGCCAGGCGCTGGCCAGCGAGGTCGCGCTGGCGGTGCGCGAGATGATCTCGGTCGACTGCCAGGTCGTGCTGGTGCCGCCGACCATGGGCCTGCCGACCACCTCGTCGGGCAAGCTGTCGCGGTCGCGTGCCAAGGCGAACTTCCTTGCCGGCCTCTACGCCCCCAAGTCCCCGGCGGCCTGAGCCGCCGCGCGCGCCATGAGCCGGCTGGTCGCCGTCACCGGCGTCACCGGCTTCGTCGGGCCGCACCTCGTGGCGGCGCTGGCGCGGCGCGGCTTGCGCCTGCGCCTGCTGGTGCGGCGCTGGTCGCCGCTGCCGTCGCTGGCCGGGGTCGACGCCGACATGGTGCTGGGTGACCTGTCGGACGAGGCGGCGCTGAAGCGGCTGGTCGCCGGCGCCGACGCCGTCGTCCATGCTGCCGCCCTGATCAAGGCACGCCACGCCGCCGACTTCCTGGCGGTCAACCGCGACGGCACGGCGCTCCTGTCGGCGCTGGCGCCCGACGCGCTGTTCGTCCTGCTGTCGTCGCTGGCCGCCCGCGAGCCGCAGCTTTCGCCCTACGCCAACAGCAAGCGCGCCGCCGAGCAGGTGGTGGCCAGCCGCTCGGGGCCGTGGCTGATCGTCCGGGCGCCGGCGGTCTACGGGCCGGGCGACCGCGAGACCCTGGCCTACTTCCAGACGGTGGCCGGCGGGCTGGCCGTGCGGCCGGCCGTGCCGTCGGCCCGGCTGTCGCTGATCCATGTCGCCGACCTCGCCGAGGCGTTGGCACGTTCCGTAGAGCAGAACATCAATGGTTCGCTATACGAAATAGATGACGGCCGGGAGACCGGCTACTCGTACCGCGACATGGGGACGGAGGCGGGCCGGGCGGTCGGCCGGCGGCCGCTGTCGCTGGCCGTCCCGCGCTTCGTGATGGCCGGGCTGGCCCGGGTGAACGCCCTGAACAACGCGCTGGGCGGCAAGCTCCAGATTCTCACGCCGCCCAAGGTGAACGAGATTTTTCACAGCGATTGGACGGTCCACGACCGGCGCCTGCCGGGGGTGCTCGGCTGGGCACCGCAGCATGACCTGGCCTCCGGCTTCGCGGAGACGATCTCGTGGTACCGCCAGGCCAAGTGGCTCTAGATGTTGTGAAACACGGCGTAACAAATTGTCATTTCACAATAAAAGACCATTCCTCCACATATTTCCTGCCCGACCCCCGGGACCGGAGAATCGTTTTTGCGCACCGCACACCAAATGACCGTCGAAAACGACGGCTTTGCCGACACCCTGACCCTGGCCCGCGATGATGTCTCGCGCGGCGAGGTCATCCGCGAGATCTGCGTCCACCTCGCGCCCTACCAGGCCGGCGAGAAGCCGATCACGGGCGACACGGTCATCGCCAAGGACCTGACCATCGATTCGCTGGCCATCATGGACATGGTGATGGAGCTGGAGGACCGTTTCGACGTCTCCATCCCGATGAACGTGATCGCCGAGATCCACACCGTGGACCAGCTGGCCGACACGATTCTCGAGCTGCGCGCCCGCGCCTGATCTTCTTGCCATAGGGAGGCCTGGGACAGTCATGGGCCTTTTCGACCGTCACGCCGGCCTGCTCGAGGCCTACCGCGATGTCCGGACCACCGGACACGACCCGTTCCAGATCCGCATGGAGCGGGTCCTGTCGCCGACCACGGCCATCATCAATGGCCGCGAGATGCTGACGGTCGGCACCAACAACTACTTCGGCCTGACCTTCGACCCGTCCTGCATGGAAGCGGCGATCGAGGCGATCCGCGCCGAGGGCACCGGCACGACCGGCTCGCGGATCGCCAACGGCTCCTACTCCGAGCACGTCTCGCTCGAGCAGGAGATCGCGGCGTTCTACGGCAAGAAGCACTGCATGGTCTTCACGACCGGCTACCAGGCCAACCTCGGCATCATCTCGACGCTGGTGGCCCAGGGCGACTTCCTGCTGATCGACGCCGACAGCCACGCCTCGATCTACGACGCCTGCAAGATGACCCAGGCCGAGGTGGTGCGCTTCAAGCACAACGACCCGTCGAGCCTCGAGGCGCGGCTGCGCCGGCTGGGCGACAAGCCGGGCAACCGGCTGGTGGTGCTGGAAGGCATCTACTCGATGCTGGGCGACTCGGCGCCGCTCAAGGAGTTCGTCGAGGTCTGCAAGAAGTACAATGCCTACGTGCTGGTCGACGAGGCGCACTCGCTGGGCGCGCTGGGCGAGCACGGCCGCGGCCTGTGCGAGGAAGCCGGCGTGCTCGACGACTGCCACTTCATCGTCGGCACCTTCTCCAAGACGCTGGGCGCGATCGGCGGCTACTGCGTGTCGAACGATCCCGACTTCGACATCCTGCGCGTCACCGTGCGCTCCTACATGTTCACCGCCTCGCTGCCGCCGTCGATCGTGGCCTCGGTCCGCCAGGCGCTGCGCGTCGTCATCGCGCGGCCCGAGCTGCGCAAGCAGCTGTGGGACAACGTCGCCACCCTGTACGACGGCCTCAAGGCGCGCGGCTTCGTGCTCGGCCCGCAGCACGGGCCGGTGGTCGGCGTGCACCTGCCCGACCGCACCACCGCGATCGGCTTCTGGCGCGCCATGCTGGACGCCGGCATCTACGTCAACGTCGCCGTGCCGCCGGCCACGCCCAACGGCGTGTCGCTGCTGCGCTGCTCGCTGTGCGCCGCGCACACGAAGCAGCAGCTCGAGCACATGATCGACGTCATGACCGGCATCGGCCGCCAGTTCGGCGTGCTGCCGGAAAAGTCGGCGGCGGCGGACTAGGCGAGCTTTCGCCCGAACAGCCACGTCGCGTAGGACAGCGTCACCGCGGCGATGACGATCATCGGCCAGAGCTGCGGCCAGGCCAGCGACCAGCCGAGGTCCTGCAGGAAGACGCCGCGCGACAGCTCCATCATGTAGCGTAGCGGGTTGGCCCGCGTCAGCGCCTGGCACCAGTCCGGCATGTTGGCGATCGGCGTGGTGAAGCCCGACAGCACGGTGGCCGGGCTCATCAGCAGGAAGACGCCGAGGATCGCCTGCTGCTGGGTGCGGGCCAGCGACGAGATCACCAGGCCGACGCCGATCGCCGCCAGCACGAACAGCACGATGCCGACCCAGAACAGCGCGACCTGGCCGGCGAACGGCACGCCGAAGGCCAGCACGGTGACGGCGGCGATGACGTTGGCCTCGACGAAGCCGATGACCAGCGCCGGCACGGTCTTGCCGACCAGGATCTCGAGCGGCCGGAGCGGCGTCACCAGCAGCTGGTCGAAGGTGCCGAGCTCGCGCTCGCGCGCCACCGACAGGGCGGTGATCAGCAGCGTCGCCACCATGGTCAGCAGCACCGTGAGGCCGGGCAGGATGAACCAGCGGCTGTCGTAGTTGGGGTTGAACCAGGCCCGCGTCTCGACGTTGACGGAGGCGCCGCGGCTGGCCGACAGCGCGCGCTCGCGGTTGAAGCGCTCGACGATCTGGGCGGCGTAGTTCTGGACGATCAGCGCGGCGTTCGACCGCCTGCCGTCGAGCAGCAGCTGGAGGCGGGCCGGCCGCCCGGCCAGCAGGTCGGCCGAGAAGTCCTGCCCGACATGCAGCACCGCCTTGACCCGCTGGGCGGCGATGTCGTCCTCGACCGCGCGCGGGTTGTCGTAGCGCCGCACCACGCGGAAGGTGTTGCCGGCGCCCTCGAAGCGCTGCAGCAGCTCGGTCGCCAGCGCGGCGCGGTCCTCCTGCCAGATGCCGACATCGACCTCGCGGACCTCGAAGGTCGCGGCGTTGGCGAACAGCAGGAGCTGGATGATCGGCGGGACCACGAGCACGAAGCGGCTCTTGCGGTCCTTCCACAGCGTCAGGAACTCCTTGACGATCAGCGAGCGGATGCGGCGCCACATGGCGGCTACTCGAGGCTGCGCCGGGTGCGCACCACGGCGATCGTCAGCAGCACGACGGCGAAGCCCGCCAGGGCGGCGAGGTCGGGCAGTAGCACCGGCCACACCGTGCCGGCGAGGAACAGGGTCTGCAGGCTCGACACGTAGTAGCGGGCGGGAAACACGGTGGTCACCAGCTGCAGCCAGCGCGGCATGCTGGCGATGTCGAACATCAGGCCGGACAGGATCAGGGCCGGCATGAAGGTCACGAGGAAAGACAGCTGGGCGGCGACGAACTGGCTGCGCGCCACCGTGGAGATCACCAGCCCGAGGGCCAGCGACACCACGAGGAAGACCGACGACATCGCCAGCAGCATCGCCCACGAGCCGCGGAACGGCACCTCGAACACGAACAGGCCGAGCCCGACCGACACCGCCAGCCCGCCCAGTCCGAGCCCGAAGTAGGCGACCAGCTTGCCCATGATCAGCTCGGTCATGCTGGCCGGCGACACCATCATCGCCTCCATGGTGCCGCGCTCCCACTCGCGCGCCACGACCAGCGCGGTCAGCAGCGCGCCGATCATGGTCATCACCAGCGCGATCAGGCCGGGGACGATGAAGTTGGCGCTGCGGATCTCGGGATTGTACCAGTAGCGATGGTCGACGGTGATCGGCGGCGTCACGACGTGGCCGCGGTCGCGGCCGCGCGCCGCCAGCCACTTCTCGATCGTGCCCAGCGCGTAGCCGGTGACGATGCGCGCGTTGTTGGCGTCGACGCCGTTGACGAAGATGCCGATCTCGACCGGCTGCAGCGGGTTGGCGACGCGTCGCGCGAAGTCGCCGCGCAGCACCGCGAAGCCGGCGATGTCGCCGCGCATCAGGGCGGCCTCGGCGGCGCGGGCATCGGCGAACAGGCTCGGCCGGAAGTAGCGGCTGTTGGAGAAGGACTGGTAGAGGCTGGCCGATTCGACGCTGCGGTTCTCGTCGACCAGCCCGAACCGCACGTCGCGCGCGTCGAGCGAGATGCCGAAGCCGATCAGGATCAGCAGCACCACCGGCATGACCAGCGCGATCGCGATCGACGACGGATCGCGCACGATCTGCACGAACTCCTTGCGCAAGAGTCCAAGGAAACGCCGCGCGCTCATGACTTCCTCCCGGCGCGCGAGCGCGGGGAGGTGTCGCCGTCTTCGGCGACGGAGGGGGCTAGGGCAAGCGTCGAGGGGCTCATGACCCCTCCGTCCGCTGCGCGGACACCTCCCCGCGCTGCCGCGCAGGGAGGAAGAGCGGGAGCGGTCCGGCCCGTCATCACGCGGCCTCCGCGATCAGCGCCACGAAGGCGTCTTCGAGGGTCGGCTCGGGCTGCTCCGGCGAGGCGAAGCGGCGCTTGAGGTCGTCGGGCCGGCCGGTCGCGATCAGCTTGCCGGCATAGACGATGCCCAGCCGGTCGCAGTACTCGGCCTCGTCCATGAAGTGCGAGGTCACCAGCACGGTGACGCCGCGGTCGGCCAGCGTGCCGATGCGTTGCCAGAACGCGCGCCGCATCAGCGGGTCGACGCCCGAGGTCGGCTCGTCGAGGAACAGCACCCGCGGCTCGTGCAGCAGCGCGCAGGCGAGCGCCAGGCGCTGCTTGAAGCCGAGCGGCAGGCCGCCGGCCTCGGCCTCGACCACCGGCGCCAGCTCGAAACTGTCGATCGCCCAGGCAATGCGCTCGGCGCGGCGCGCGCCCGACAGGCCGTAGACGCCGCTGAAGAAGTCGAGGTTGTCGCGCACCGACAGCGTGCCGTAGAGCGAGAAGCGCTGCGACATGTAGCCGATCCGTTCGCGCGCCGCGGCGCGGGCACGGCCGAGGTCGAGCCCCGCCACCCGGGCGCTGCCGGCGGTCGGCTTCAGGAGGCCGCACAGCATGCGGAAGGTGGTCGACTTGCCGGCGCCGTTGGGACCGAGCAGGCCGAAGATCTCGCCCGGCGCGACGCTGAAGCTGACATGGTCGACGGCGCGGAAGCGGCCGAAGTCGCAGGTCAGGTCCTGCGCCACGATGGTGGCGCCATCGGCGGCCCCGTCTGCCGGAAGGCCGACGCTCTCGGCGGGCTCCTCGGCGGCTGTCGTCGCGGCCGGCGCGGCCAGCAGGTCGACGAACGCGTCCTCGAAGCGCGGCCGCACCGGGCGCAGCGTCGCGCCCGGCGCGTCCAGCGCCGCAGGGTCGGGCAGCGCCGCGCCGGCGCGCAGCACCAGCCGCAGGCTGTTGCCCTGGATGGTGGCGTCGGCGACCGCGCCATCGGCGGCGGCGCGGCGTTGCGCGCGGTGGCGCTCGGTCCCCGGCAGGTCGAGCAGGAAGGTGCGGCCCTCCAGCCGCCGGGCGAAGTCGGGCGGCGCGCCAGAGGCCAGCAGCTTGCCCTCCTGCAGCAGCAGGAAGCGGTCGCAGCGTTCGGCCTCGTCGAGGTAGGCGGTGCTCCACACCACCGCGACGCCGTCGCCGGCGCGTTCCTTGACCATGCGCCACAGTTCGCGGCGCGACGCCGGGTCGACGCCGGCGCTGGGCTCGTCGAGCAGCAGCAGCCGCGGCCGCGCCATCAAGGCGATCGCCAGCCCGAGCTTCTGCTTCATGCCGCCCGACAGCGCGCCGGTCAGGCGGCCGAGGAACGGCGCCAGGCCGGTGAAGCCGATCAGCGAGTCGACGCGCTCCTGGCGCTGGCGCGCGTCGAGGTCGTGCAGGTCGGCGTGCAGCCGCAGGTTCTCGGCGACCGTGAGGTCCTCGTAGAGGCCGAAGCGTTGCGGCATGTAGCCGAGGTCGCGCTGGAAGGCGGCGACGTCGCGGCTGTCGTGGCCCAGCACCGTGACGCGGCCGGCGTCGGGCGCCATCAGCCCGGCGACCAGGCGCAGCAGCGTCGTCTTGCCGGCGCCGTCGGGGCCGACCAGCCCGGTGACCTGGCCGGCCGGGATCTCGGCGCTGATGCCGTCGAGCGCGGCGACCGTCGCGGCGCCGGCGGCGAAGCGCTTGACGACGCCGTCGAACACGACGGCGGGCGGCAGCGGCGGCACGCGCTCAGCGGGCGAGGGGGATGCGCACGGTGACCGGCATGCCCTGGCGCAGCCGGTCGTCGGGATCGCGCACGAAGATGCGCAGCCGGTAGACCAGCTGGGTCCGCAGCTCGGTGGTCTCGACGGTCTTCGGCGTGAACTCGGCGGTCGGCGAGATGAAGCCGATCCAGCCGTCGTAGCCGCGCGTCGGGTCGGTGTCGGTGTAGACCTTGACCGCCATGCCCGGCTTGATGCGGCCGAGGTCGGGCTCGGCGATGTAGGTCCGCACCCAGGTCTTGTCGGTCAGCGCCAGCGTGTAGACCGGCGAATTGGGACCGACCATGGCACCCGGCTCGACGATGCGGCTGAGCACGATCGCGCTGGCCGGCGCCTTCAGCTGGGTGTCGTCGAGCCGCCGCCTGGCCAGCGACACCGTCGCCTGCTGGGCGCTCAGCGCCGCCTTGGCCTCGTCGATGTCCTCCTGGCGCGGGCCGATCTGGGTCAGCTGCGCGACCTGGCTGGCGACGTCGAGGCGCGCCCGCGCCGAATCGTAGGTGTTCTTGGCCTCGTCGTAGAGCTCGCGCGACACGTTGCCGGACTTCAGGAGCTCGGTGCGCCGGCGGACCGCCAGCTCGGCGTCGACCACGGCGGCCCGCGCGGCCTCGACCTGCGCCTTGTCGCGGGCGATCTCCTCGGCGCGGCTGCCGGCCTGCAGGCGCTGCAGGGCGATGCGCTGGGCGTTCATGCGCGCCGTCGCGAGGTCGGCGAGGTCCTGGTAGGTCTCGGGTTCGAGCCGGGCCAGCAGGTCGCCTTCCTTGACCGTATCGCCTTCCTCGAACTTCATGTCCTGCACGCGGCCGATCGCCTGGAAGGCCATGTCGACCTGGCGCACGTCGATGTTGCCGTACAGCGTCAGGGTGTCGGCCGGCGGCTTCGACCACGGCTTCCACGCGAAGGCGCCGGCAGCGGCGAGGATCGCCAGCCCTGCCACCAGGATCGTCCATCGGCGCTGCGATTGCGTCATACCGTCCTCGAAAAACAGCGGGCCCGAACCCTAGCGAGGGGTGTCGGCCCGGCCTTGACCTCGGTCAAGCCAGTCTAGACGGCGGGGACGCGACGGACACTCAGTGCGTGGCCAGCGACAGGGCCGGCGCGGCGGTGCAGCGGCGCACCGCGGCGACCGCCTTGGCCGACAGCTCGACCTCGAGGCTGCCGTCGAACGCCGCCGGCTGGCCGGCGGGCTCCTTCAGGAGGTCGAGGCGCAGCACCAGGTGACGGCCCTTCTGGAGGGCATCGACCAGCCCTTCCGAGAGCCGGGGCACGCGATCGGACGCATCGTCGGCGACCACGACGTGGTCCTCGGCGAAGTACAGCCCGACCGGAACGGCACGGCCATCGATCGACAGCTCGCCGCGCGGCTCGTCCTTCAGCGCGGCGGTGGCGGCGCCCCGGGGCAGCAGCGGACCGTCGTCGGCGAGGTAGAGCTGGAGCTGCAGGGCGGGCGTCGCCTCGCCGGTCGGCTCGCACATCAGCACGATGCTGTCGACGTTGAGGTCCTGCCGGTCGGGCGTGGCGACGGCGTAGCTCGGCGTCGCGACGCCGGGCTCGGTCTTCCACGCGGCGAAGGCGGCGGGGGCGCCGGCAAGCGCGCCGGCGAGGGCCAGGGCGATGGTATGGAGCAGCAGGGGCCGAGAAGTCATTTGGCGACGTCCTTTCCCAAGCGGACCGAGGCTAGCCCGGCCGGGGACCGGGGCGCATGATCCAGATCAAGGGCTTCCCCGGCGGCTGCCGGCAGGATGGCCCCTGTTTCAGGAGGAACCAAGGCATGGCCCGGAAAGTTCCCGTTCCCTGGATCGTCGTCGCCGACGGCGCCCGCGCCCGCTTCTTCACCCCGCACGAGAGCGGCCGCAAGTTCGCCGCCGCCGGGCCCGGCAACCTCGTGGCGCCGCAGAGCAGGCAACGGCCGCGCGATCTCAAGAGCGACAAGCCGGGCCGTGGCTTCGCGGCGGCCGGCCGCAGCGGCCGCCATGCCTTCGAACCGCCACACGACTTTCACAAGCTGGAGAAGCACCGGTTCATGGTGGTGCTGGCCGAGGCGCTGGACGATGCCTGTGCCGCCAAGGCGTTCGACAGCCTGGTGCTGGTGCTGCCGCGGCGCAGCCTCGGCGAGCTGCGGCCGCTGCTGTCGCGCCGCGTCGCGTCGCGCGTGACGCTGGAGATCGCCAAGGACCTCAGTCCCCAGACGATGACGGCGCTGTGGAAGGCGCTGTCACCGAAACTCAACGTGGCCGTGGCCTAGTCGCCACCCCCATCCCCCAGGAGTCGTCTTGCCCAAGGATCACGCACTGCCGGTCGTCCACCCGGAACCGGCGCAGGAGACGCATGGCTTCTCCGGCCTGTCGGAGATCACCGACCGCGCCCTGCACGCGGCGCTGGCCAAGCTGACGCTCGGCCTGTCGCCGGCGGCCGTGCTGTCGGCCCAGCTCCACTGGCTGGTCCACCTCGCGACCTCGCCCGGCAAGCGCTTCCAGCTGGCCGACAAGGCGATGCGCAAGCTGCTGCGCTACCAGACCTACGCGTGGCGCAACCTGCTCGAGCCCGGCAAGGTGCCGCCGGTGATCGAGCCGCTGCCGCAGGACCGCCGGTTCAGGGGCGAGGCCTGGCAGCAGTGGCCCTACAACCTGGTCCAGCAGGGCTTCCTGCTGCAGCAGCAATGGTGGCACAACGCCACCAGCGGCGTGCGCGGCGTCACCCGCCACCACGAGGCGATGGTCGAGTTCGGCGCGCGACAGCTGCTCGACCTGTTCTCGCCGTCCAACTTCCTCGCGACCAATCCCGAGCTGCAGCAGCGCACGCTCGAGACCGGCGGCCGCAACCTCGTCGAGGGCCTGCAGCACCTGTTCGAGGACTGGGAGCGCATGGTCAACGGCCGCCGCCCGGCCGGCAGCGAGGCCTACGTGGTCGGCGGCAACGTCGCGGCGACCCCGGGCAAGGTGGTGTTCCGCAACGGCCTGATGGAGCTGATCCAGTACGAGGCGACGACATCCTCGGTGCGGCCCGAGCCGCTGCTGATCGTGCCGGCCTGGATCATGAAGTACTACATCCTCGACCTGTCGTCGGAGAACTCGCTGATCCGCTACCTCACCGGGCAGGGGTTCACGGTGTTCGCGATCTCGTGGAAGAACCCGACGGCGCGCGACCGCGACGTCGGCTTCGACGACTACCGCGGCCAGGGAGTCATGGCGGCGATCGACGCGATCGGCGCGATCGTGCCCGGCCGGCAGGTCCACGCGCTCGGCTATTGCCTCGGCGGCACGCTGCTGTCGATCGCCGCGGCGGCGATGGCGCGGCAGGGCGACAACCGGCTGAGTTCGGTCACCCTGCTGGCCGCCCAGGTCGACTTCACGGAAGCCGGCGAGCTGATGCTGTTCATCGACGAGGGGCAGGTCAGCTTCCTCGAGGACATGATGTGGGAGCAGGGCTTCCTCGACGCCAAGCAGATGTCCGGCGCGTTCCAGCTGCTGCGCTCCAACGACCTGATCTGGTCGAAGGGGCTGCACCGCTACCTGATGGGCGAGCGCGACGAGATGAACGACATGATGGCGTGGAACGCCGACGCCACGCGCCTGCCGTACCGCATGCACTCCGAGTACCTGCGCCAGCTGTTCCTCAACAACGACCTCGCCGAGGGCCGCTACGCGGCGGGCGGCCGGACGGTGATGCTGGCCGACATCCGCGCGCCGATGTTCGTGGTCGGCACGGTGCACGACCACGTCGCGCCGTGGCGCTCGGTCTACAAGATCCACCACCTCGTCGACGCGCCGGTGACCTTCGTGCTGGCGAGCGGCGGCCACAATGCCGGCATCGTCGCCCCGATCGACCGGCCCGGCCCCTGGCACCAGGTGATGACCCACGCGGTCGACGCCCGCCACCTCGACTCCGAGACCTGGGCGGTGACCGCGCCGCAGCGCGACGGCTCGTGGTGGACGACCTACGCCGCCTGGCTGGCGGCGCACTCGGGGCCGCCGGTGGCGCCGCCGCCGCTCGGCAACGCCGCTGCCGGCTACGTCGTGCTGGGCGACGCCCCGGGCACCTACGTGCTGGAGGAATAGAAAGGTCCCTCGCTTACGCTCGGGATGACAGGGAAGAGCGGGCCGCGCTCCCAACATTGCTTGTTTGTCATCCCGAGCGCAGCGAGGGACCTTTCGCTTCGCCTTGACAAAACGCGCCGCCGGCCGCTTTTCGACGGCACATGTTCACGCTGGCGCACCTCTCCGACCCGCACCTGCCGATGCCGGAGGCCAGGCCGTGGCAGCTGCTGGGCAAGCGCGCCACCGGCTACCTGAACTGGTGGCGGCGGCGGGCCCAGCTGCACCGGCCCGAGGCGCTGGCCGGCGTGGTCGCCGACATCCGGGCGCAGAAGCCCGACCAC
This sequence comes from Pseudomonadota bacterium, assembly GCA_020160955.1. Classification (GTDB taxonomy): domain Bacteria; phylum Pseudomonadota; class Alphaproteobacteria; order Reyranellales; family Reyranellaceae; genus Reyranella. The sequence continues at coordinate 14,128 of JAIUOX010000029.1, read as the reverse complement.
GTGGCGCTGACCGGCGACCTGGTGAACATCTCGCTGCCCGAGGAGTTCGCCCGCGCCGCGGCGTGGCTGCCGTCGCTCGGCGGCCCGACCGAGGTGACGATCGTGCCGGGCAACCACGACGCCTACGTGCGGACCGGCTGGGCCGAGGGGCTGGGCCGCTGGGCGGCCTACCTGGCCGGCGACGGCCAGCCGCCGGCACCCGACCTGTCGGTCTTCCCGACGCTGCGCCGCCGCGGCCCGGTCGCGCTGGTCGGCCTGTCGAGCGGCGTGCCCAAGCCGCCGCTGCTCGCCACCGGCACGCTGGGCACGGCCCAGATCGAGCGCGCCGAGAAGCTGCTGGCCGAGCTCGGCCGCGAGGGCGTGTGCCGGGTCGTGCTGATCCATCACCCGCCGCTCACCACCGAGAGCCGCTTCAAGCGGCTGACCGACGCCGCGCGCTTCCAGGCGATGATCCGGCGGGTCGGCTGCGAGGTCGTGCTGCACGGCCACAACCACCGCAGCGAGGTCGCGCGCATCGCCGGTCCGCACGGTCCGGTGCCGGTGATCGGCGTGACCTCGGCCTCGGCGGCGCCGGGCAGCAAGTACGGCCGGGCGCGCTGGCACCTGCTGCGCCTGTCGCGCGACGCCGCGGGCTGGAAGATCGACGTCGAGCTGCGGGCGCTGCGGGCCGACGGCAAGGCTTGCGAACCTGACGGTATTCTTACGTTTCACACGCCGGCGGCCCCGGCCGTGGTACCCTAGGACAATGGCTCCCTCCGACATCGTCGTGACGCCGGTCGCCGGCAAGTCCGACCTCAACGCGTTCATCGCCCTGCCCAAGCGGCTCTACGCCGGCCACAAGGGCTACATCCCCCACCTCGACACCGAGCGCCGCGAGGCCTTCACGCCGGGCAAGAACCCGCTGTTCGGCCACGTCGAGGTCCAGTTCTTCCTCGCCCGCCGGGCCGGCCGCGTGGTCGGCCGGATCAGCGCCCAGCTCGACCGCGTCTACCTCGAGCGCTACCAGGACGACACCGGCCACTTCGGCTGCCTCGCCGCCGAGGACGACCCGGCGATCTTCGCCGCGCTGTTCGCGGCCGCCGCCGACTGGCTGCGGGGCAAGGGGCTGAAGCGCGTCACCGGGCCGTTCAGCCTGTCGATCAACGAGGAAGTCGGGCTGATGATCTGGGGCTTCGACAGCCGCTCGGTGCTGCTGACGCCCTACGACCCGCCGTGGTCGCAGGGCCATGTCGAGGCCAACGGCTTCACCAAGATCAAGGACCTGTTCTCCTACGACTACGACGTCCAGAACGCGCCCGAGACGATCGGCGCCAAGCTGATGGCGCGCGCCGGCATGGCCGGCCGGGTCAAGGTCCGCACCGCCAACATGAAGATGTTCGACGCCGAGGTCCGCACCCTGGTCGGCATCTTCAACGACGCGTGGAGCGACAACTGGGGCTTCGTGCCGTTCACCCAGCAGGAGATCGACCACGCCTCCAAGGCGTTCGGCCCGGTGATCGTGCCCGACCTCGCGGTGTTCGTGGAGGTCGACGACGAGGCGGTGGCCTTCATCGTGGCGCTGACCAACCTCAACGAGGCGGTCCAGGACTTCGGCGGCAAGCTCAACCCGATCACGCTGGCCAAGCTCCTGTGGCGGCTCAAGATCGCCGGCGTCGGCAGCACAAGGGTGCCGCTGATGGGCGTCAAGAAGCGCTTCCGCAACCACCCGCTGATGGGGGCGGGGCTGGCGATGATGGCGATCGACCACCTGCGCGCCAACGGCAAGCGGATCGGCAAGACCACCGCCGAGCTGGGCTGGATCCTCGAGGACAACAAGGCGACCAACAACATCATCCGCTCGGTCGGCGGGGTGCACTACAAGACCCACCGCCTCTACGAGAAGGCCTTGTGAGCGGGCAACCGCGCGCCCCCTCCGCCTTCGCCCCGCTCGCCATCCGCGCGTTCCTCGCGCTGTGGACGGCCAACCTCCTGTCCAATACCGGCGGCTGGATGGCGACCACCGGCGCCGCCTGGGAGATGACCAGCCTGACGTCGGAGCCGATCTTCGTCGCGCTGCTGGCGGCGTCGAGCACGCTGCCGATGTTCCTGTTCTGCTTCCCGGCCGGCATCCTGGCCGACCGCTTCGACCGGCGGCGCTACATCATCGTCTGCCAGTTCTGGATGATGGCGGTGGCGGCGACGCTGGCGGTGCTGGCCTACATGGGCCAGCTCAACCACTGGAACCTGCTGGCGCTGTCGTTCTGCATGGGGCTGGGCAACGCCATGAACGCCCCGGCGTGGCACGCCGTGGTGCCGGAGATCGTCTCCGGGCCGCTGCTGCGGCCGGCGATCGCGCTCAACAGCGCCGGCTTCAACCTCGCCCGCACGATCGGCCCGGTGGTCGGCCAGATCCTGCTCGGGCTGGTCGGCGTGTTCCTGCTGTTCGCGATCAACGCCGCGACCTACATCGGCGTCGTCCTCGCCATGCTGGCGTGGCGGCGGCCGGCCGAGGCGCGGGCCGCCCAGCGCCGCGAGGGTTTTCTCGAGGCGGCGCGCAGCGGCATCGCCTTCGTGCGTGACAGCCGCGACCTGCGGGCGGTGTTCGCCCGCGGCCTGTGCTTCTTCACGCCGGGCATCGCCATCGCCACCCTGCTGCCGGTGATCGGCCGCTTCGAGCTGGGGCTGGACGAGTTCACCTTCGGCATCCTCTACGCGGTGTTCGGCACCGGCGCGGTGGTGGCGGCCTTCCTGATGCCGACGATCAACCGGCTGCTCGGCCATGACCGCGCCAACATCTGGGCGATGGGCGTGCACGCGCTGGCCACCCTGGTGGCGGCGCTGGTCATGACGCCGTGGGTGGTCGGGGCCTGCGTGACCCTGGCCGGCGGCTGCTGGATCACGGTGATCGCCAACAACGGCGCCTCGGTGCAGATGATCCTGCCCAACTTCATGCGGGCGCGCGGCATGGCGGTGCACCAGATGGTGTTCTTCGGCTCGATGGTCGTGGGCTCGCTGCTGTGGGGCAAGGTCGCCACGCTGCTCGGCACCCAGGCGGCGCTCCTGCTGTCGGCGGCCTCGCTGGTGCCCTTCACGGTGCTGGCGGCGACCATCCGGCTGCCCGGCTCGACGCTGCCGCGCGCCTGAACTGTGGATTCGACACCACAAGACACACAAAAATTTGCAAGGAGACCAAGAATCTCCTTGTAACCGTGTCAATTAGTTGTAGATAGCGATCAAGACGCCCACGCACGTGCCGCTGGCCCATAGTGGTTACGCAACGACGGAAAGCGTCCTTTTTGGCAGTGCCGGTCTTCGAGCCGGGTCCGGGAAGGAGCTTCTGATATGGTTGCTTACCGCGCGGGGCGCGTTCCCCGCTATTCCGTCATTTGCCCGGTTCTCCTCGACCGGGCCGCTTCGAAAGACCTGCCGGTCCGGCAGACCGAAACTCCGTCGAGTATCGGCTGACGCACGCCGCCGTTTTCGGTGCCGTGCGTCGCGGGAGGCATCGCCATCCCGCTTCGACGTTATCCACGCTTTCCAGCAGTTTCGATTGACGGGGTACCCCCCAGCCATGACCGAGCGTATTTTCCGTTACCTCCGCGAGCAGCAGCCCGAGACGCCGTGCCTTGTGATCGACCTCGACGTGGTCGAGAACAACTTCCGGCGCATGCGCGAGCTGCTGCCGACGGCGCACATCTTCTACGCCGTGAAGGCCAACCCGGCGGCGCAGATCCTGTCGCGCCTGGCCAACCTCGGCTCGAAGTTCGACGCCGCCAGCCGCGGCGAGATCGAGTTCGTCCAGCAGGCCGGCGCCAGCATGGACCGCGTCTCCTTCGGCAACACGATCAAGAAGGAGCGCGACATCGCCTGGGCCTACCAGCAGGGCGTGCGCCTGTTCGCCTTCGACAGCGAGGCGGAGCTGCAGAAGCTCGCCCGCGTCGCGCCGGGCGCCAAGGTGTTCTGCCGCGTGCTGGTCGATTGCGGCGGCGCCGAGTGGCCGCTCAGCAAGAAGTTCGGCTGCGCGCCGGAGATGGCCAAGGACCTGCTGCGCAAGGCCAAGGACTGGGGCCTCGATGCCTACGGCATCTCGTTCCACGTCGGCAGCCAGCAGACCGACCTCGAGCAGTGGGACCGCGCGCTGGCGCAGGTGTCGCAGATGTTCTTCGCCCTGGCCGAGGCCGGCGTCGACCTGCGCATGGTCAACCTGGGCGGCGGCTTCCCGGCCCGCTACCGCGCCGAGGTGTCGAGCATCGACGCCTACTGCGAGGCGGTCGGCCGCGCGCTGGTGCGCCACTTCGGCAACCGCATGCCGGAGGTGATCATGGAGCCGGGCCGCTCGATGGTGGGCGACGCCGGCGTGATCCAGAGCGAGGTCGTGCTGGTCTCGCGCAAGGCGGCCAACGACCGCAAGCGCTGGGTCTACCTCGACATCGGCAAGTTCTCGGGCCTCGCCGAGACGATGGACGAGAGCATCAAGTATCGCCTGCGCACGCCGCGCGACGGCACGCGCGTCGGCCCGGTGGTGCTGGCCGGCCCGACCTGCGACTCGGCGGACATCCTGTACGAGAAGACCGAGTACAAGCTGCCGCTGTCGCTGAAGCCCGGCGACAAGGTCGAGATCCTCTCGACCGGCGCCTACACGACGACCTACTCGTCGGTCGCCTTCAACGGCTTCGCGCCGCTCAAGGCGGTCTGCATCTAGCCTTCGTCCTGTAACAGAACGACGTTAACGGGGCCTTGAGAAAGGCCCCGTTGCCGTTTAACGACCCATCCAAGACACCTGCGGGGGCAGCACGACATGGCCAAGGGCACGCGCGCGAAGAAGAAGTACCTCGATTTCAAGGGACGCATGGTGATCCTGGGCTGCGGCTCGATCACCCAGGGCGTGCTGCCGCTGATCCTGCGCCATGTCGGCATCAAGCCGAGGCAGATCACGATCATCGCCGCCGAGGATCGCGGCGGCCTGCCCGAGGTCGAGCGCTTCGGCATCGAGTTCATCGAGAAGCGCCTGACCAGGGCCAACTACCGCTCGGTGCTGGCGCCGCGGCTGGCCAAGGGCGACTTCCTGGTCAACCTGTCGGTCGAGGTCTCGTCGACCGCGCTGGTCGAGCTGTGCCACGAGCAGGGCGCGCTCTACCTCGACACCTGCATCGAGCCGTGGCCGGGCGGCTACACCGATCCCAACCTGTCGGTCTCGCTGCGCTCGAACTACGCGCTGCGCGAGAGCATGCTGAAGCTCAGCCGCAAGTACCGCGGCAAGGGCCCGACCGCGGTGGTCGCCCACGGCGCCAACCCCGGCCTGGTCTCGCACTTCGTCAAGCAGGCGCTGCTCAACGTGGCGCGCGACACCGGCGTCAGGGCGGCGGTGCCGAAGGACCGCGAGGGCTGGGCGAAGCTCGCCAGCCGGCTGGGCGTCAAGGTGATCCACATCGCCGAGCGCGACACCCAGGTGTCGTCGCGACCCAAGGAGGTCGGCGAGTTCGTCAACACCTGGTCGATCGACGGCTTCGTGTCGGAGGGCAGCCAGCCGGCCGAGATGGGCTGGGGCACGCACGAGAAGGCGCTGCCGCCGGACGGCGCGCGCCACAAGTTCGGCTGCGACGCGGCGATCTACCTGAACCGGCCGGGCCTGCACACGCGGGTGCGCACCTGGACGCCGCTCGAGGGGCCGTTCCACGGCTTCATCATCACCCACAACGAGGCGATCTCGATCGCCGACTACTTCACGCTGCGCAACGGGTCCCGGGTGGTCTACCGGCCGACCGTGCACTACGCCTACCACCCGTGCGACCAGGCGATCATGTCGATGCACGAGATCGCGGGCAAGAACCTCAAGCAGCAGAAGCGCCAGCGCCTGATCGTCGACGAGATCGAGAAGGGCCGCGACGAGCTGGGCGTGCTGCTGATGGGCCACAAGAAGGGCGCCTACTGGTACGGCTCGCAGCTCGACATCGTCGAGACGCGCAAGCTCGCGCCGTACAACAACGCGACCTCGATCCAGGTCTGCGCCCCGGTCCTGTCGGGCATCATCTGGGCGCTCGAGAACCCCGACCGCGGCGTGGTCGAGGCCGACGAGATGGACTTCGCGCGCCACCTCGAGATCTGCCGGCCCTACCTCGGCCCGGTGGTCGGCAAGTACAGCGACTGGACGCCGCTCAAGGATCGCGGCGGCCTGTTCCCGGAAAGCCTCGACACCAGGGACCCGTGGCAGTTCAAGAACTTCCGCGTGACCTGAAAGTCATTGGTTCATATCGTCTTTTCAAGACTATATCGACGGCGCGCGGGTTTTGCCGAGGTCTGGGATGCGAGCGATGGGGTTCGCATCCACCGGTCGATGGCTTTCCCGCTTGCGATACAACCAGCGTGGTGATGAAGCTGCGACCCTGAATGGCTGGTGGCTCTAGTCATCCCACCCGTTCTGTAAACCTGGTCTGTGCCAGCGTGTGATCCGGATCATGGGTTGCATCGCAAAGGAATGCTCGGCTCGCTTGTATTGGCGGACAGGGTGCGACAAGAATGCTGCGCTCAGTCAATGATGAGCACGTCGCGTAACACGGCGTTCTCCCCTGCGAGGGTGGACTCCGAGGTCATCGCCCTTAGCAGCGGGGGATCGAGCCATGTTTCTTGATATCGACGGCAACAGGGTGTTTGCACTCAGCTTTGGCAAGGGGCCTCGGACCATCCTTGCGCATAGCGGATGGGTCGGAAACTTCGAGGATTGGATAGCCACGCTGGCCCCTCTGAGCGAGTCGTGGCGAACGGTTGTCTACGATCATCGCGGAACCGGCGAGACGTCTGTCCCGGTCGAGAAGATCAGCCATGAGGCGATGGTGGATGACGTCTTCGCGGTAATGGATGCGCTGAAGATCGAGCGCTGCATCCTCGCGGGCTTCTCCAGGGGCGTAATGACGGTCATGCGGGCGGTCCTGCGCGATCCCGGCAGGTTCGACGGGTTGATCTTGATGAATGGTACGGGGGAAGTCGTGGTCCCCGGCACCGTGCCTGCGCCGCGGACGGCCCCCTCCAGGTGGCCCGGCGAGACGCATCGCGATCGACTTCGATGGTTCATCGAGCGATGCACGCCTGAGCCGGATAGCGACCACATCCGGCGTTGGGGCGTGAACATCCTGTCCCGTGCGACGCCCGAAGCGGCCGAGAGAATCATGACCATGCAGTGGGAACGCCCTGTTGACTGGGCGACGGAGTTGCCGCGCTGGCGCCTGCCGACCTTGCTTCTGCACGGGGAGAAGGATTTTGCCTGCACCCTGGACACCCAACGCTACATCCAGTCGCTCATTCCGGACAGCAAGCTGGTCGTGTTCGAGGGCGCCGGTCACATCCCGGCAATGGCTCGCCCGGACGAAGTGGCGGCAGCAATCAACGAGTATTTCACGGCGAGCACCTGAGCGTATCGCCCCGTGAGGGGGCGTTGGTTCGCGGCTGGAGGCTTTCCAGGAACTTCCGCTGGACGCCGTTCAAGGATCGCGGCCGCCCGTTCCCGGAACGCGCCGAGCCGACTCGCTACCTTTTGTGCTCTGGCTAACACTGCCATGGCAAAGCGTGTGAGGTGCGCCTCTACGTCCAGTGTATGATACTGACGCTTTCCAATATCTTGAGCTGCCAATCCCACGCCGCCAAGCACAAGCCGTCGCGTCTGTGTTCGTGTGTAGACACGACGGCGTCGGTTGATCACCTGCAGAGGGGCGAGTCCTCCAGGCAAATGCTCACTTGATTGGGGATGCTGGGGGGCTGTATCAGCCTTCGCAATCGACCGGCCATGAGCGAGATGATCGCTTGTCGGACGGGGCCAGACTCAATCCTTCCGCACGGTTTTTCATTGCATGGCGCCCTCTGCTCTTCTCTTCAAGGTCCGCCCCAGCGCGATCCATGGCCTTGGCCTTTTTGCGGACCGTGCCCTCACTGCTGGCGAACGCTTGGGCGTATATGAAGGTCGACGCTTGTCGGCCTCGGACGTCGAGGCCGTAGAGTGGGACAGCGACCTGACCTATCTCTTCGAGCTGTCGGACGGGACAGTCATCGACGGCGCCCAGGATGGCAACGACCTGCGGCACCTCAATCACAGTTGCCAGCCGAACTGTGAAGCCGTCGAGCGCCAGGAAGACAACGGCTTGCTGCAGCTCGACATCGTCGCGCTACGCGCCATTGCAGCAGGAGAGGAGCTTTTCATCGACTACGCGCTTGCGGTCGATGAATCTCAATCGGCTGAATCATACTCCTGCGCATGCCTCACGCCTGCATGCAGAGGGACCATGGTCGGAGTCGATTGACCTGCTGAGAAGAGAAGGGGTCCCTGGCGGCTCAAGAACTTCCGGGTGACCTGACCGGGTCGTCGCCCCGCCGGGGAGGAGTCACCGGCTCTCCAGCAATCGTTCGAGTGCTGGAAGATCGGAGTGGTGCAGGAGCAGGACCCGGGCCGTGGCGGCCATGCTTTCGGCCGCCGGCGTGTAGCGCTGGTTCGAGACCACGACGGCGGTGTCCGCCTTGTCGTACTCCTTGCCGGCCATCGCCTCCTGGACGGCCGACAGCCCGATCGGGGCGGAAGAGCGCTTGCACTGCAGGACCACCCGGCGGGGCCGTTCCTTGACGGCCTTCTCGGCGACCAGGTCGATGCCGAAGTCGCCGCTTCCCTTGGTCACCCGGACGGCCCAGCCGGCGTTGCGCAGCAGGTCGGCGCAATGCTGTTCGTACTCCGCGCCGCCCATCCTGCCGACATCGGCCTCGGTGACCTTCTCCGCCATCTGCAGGCGAGCCGCCAGGGCCGTCGCGGTGATGATCTCCAGGACCTGCTGGGTGCGATCCTCGAACAGCTTCTGCTGGCTGGCGCTCAGGGCCGGCACGACCTGGGTCTGCGCGAAGTAGACCACCTCCTTGCCCCACCGCGCGAAGTCGGTGCGACCGTAGTCATCCTCCTTCACCAGCTGGCGATAGCGTCGTCCCAGGGCGTCCGCGTGCCCGGCGCAGATCTGGCTGACCTTGGCGATGAAGTTCTTGCGCGCCCGCACCCGGCTGTACCAGCCGAGGCCAACGATCGCGATGCCGGCCAGCAGCAGCAGGAGAGGGAGGTTGGGGCCCTCGCCATCGTCGGACATCGTGCCGGCCGCGGGACGGGCCGGCTCGCGCGGCGCGACGTCGCCGGCCCGTGCCGACGGCTGGTTCGTCGGGGAAGGCGGCGCTGGGCGAGATGGGGACGACGAGGAGGACGAGGACGGGGGCCTGGCCGCCTTGGCGCGTTCCGTGCCCAGCGCGGCGAGCGCGCCGGCATGGCCGGCGGCGGCGGCCTTCTCGAGGAGGGCGATCCGGGTCTTGTCCCGATCCGGGGGCTGCCACCGGTTGTCCTCGATCATCGTGAACAGGCTGGCGGCGCAATCGGCGTCGCCCAGCGCCATGCCGGCCTTGAAGAGTTCGATGGCCTTCGGATAGTCCCGCGTCTCGTTGAGGATCATCCATCCGAGGTTGTCGAACGCGGCGGCATAGTTCGCGTCGACGAGCTGCTGGAGAAGCGCGAAGGCGGCCCTCCTGTCGCGCAGCTGGAGGGCGCGCGCCAACTGGTACTTGAAGCGCGGGATGGCCGGATAGGCGTTCACCGCCCCCAGGCAGGCAGAGATGGCGGCCTCGACGTTGTTCTGCAACTCGGTGAACTGGACACCCCGGACATCGGGGCTCCGCGCCGGATCGGTCGGATTGGCAGCGAGCCTGTCGCACTCCTGCACCGGCACGGCGCCGGCGCCTGACTGGGCCTGTGCCCCGGCGACGGTCAGCAGGCCGATCGCCCCGACGAGCCCGGCCAGGGCCACAACGCGCAGTCTGTTCCTGGTCACGCGGTAGAGTGTCGTACGCCTTGCCGTTCGCGCAACTCCCCGTTCAAAGCGCCTTGAGCGCGACGATGCGGGCGATCACCGCGTAGCACCAGCCGGCGTGGTAGCCGGCGCCCAGCGCCGCCGCCGTGGCCAGGTAGATCATCGGGACCAGCGGCTGCCGCTGCAGGACGAACACCAGGTCCAACCCGGCGGCCGCGAGCAGCAGCGCCGACACGGCGAGACGGTCGGCGCTGAAGCTGCCCGCGGCGAGGTGCGCCCCGGGGCGGAACTCGACGGCCAGGCGCCGTGCCCGGAACCGGCCGGCCGCGAAGCCGAGGACCAGCCCGCCCAGCCACATGGCGTCGCGGTACGGCGTCGGGTTCAGCTCCTCGGTGAGCAGCAGCAGGGCGACGACCACCGCCGCGACGGCGAGGGCGCCGGTCAGCGCCACGTTGACGCGATGGGTCCGCCGCTGGTGCAGGACGACCAGGATGCAGGCGAGGGCCAGCAGGACGGTGACGATGTTCGACAGGCTGAAAGGCGGAATCGTCATTCTCGTTCCCGGACCACGCGGACGCGGACCCATCTTCCGCCCATTCCGGCGGCGATGGCAACCGGACGGCCCAAGAGGTTTGGCGCAACGAGGCTGGCGGTCCGGCGCCAGGGCGTGGACGGTCGCCGGGACGTCAGAGCCCGTCGGGAGTCTTCTGCCGCGGGTGAACGTAGTCCTTGAAGTCGTCGAAGCCCTTCCACGCCGGCTCCGGCGGCTGGTAGCCGGGCCGCGGCGCGTAGGTCGACGGCTCGGTCGCGCCCGGCGTCACGATGTAGCGCGGGCAGTTCGGGAAGATCGCCTGCGCCTTGACGCGGACCAGCAGCTGCGCGCCGGCGAAGCGCTGCATCATCGGGTCGTCGCGGCTGACCCGCGCGGTGCCGTTGACGCGCAGGCGGCGCGGCTGGCTGCCCATGTCGATGAACAGCAGCCCGACGGCCGGATTGGCGACGATGTTGCCCAGGCTCTTGAACATGCCGTTGCCGTCGTAGTCGGGGAACGCCAGCTCGTCGTCGCCGACCACCCGCACGAAGCCCGGCGCGCCGCCCTTGAACGAGCAATCGGGACGACCCGCGGCATCGGCGGTCGCCAGGAAGAAGGCCATCGCGCCCTCGATGAAGGCGCGGTCCGAGGGGCTGAAGGCGCGCCGGGTCAGCTTCTCCTCGAGCCGGTCGGCGATGCGGCGGCTGTCGAACTGGTCCTGGAGCTGTCGATTGCCGTCGTGGAACAACACGGTCATGGCCGTTCTCCTGCGGGCGGGAGTGTCGGGTCGGTCGAACGCGTACGGAGGACCGAGCGTACAGGACGCCCGGCCGCCCGGTACAACCGATTCAGCCCGCGACGCGCGGGTCGCGGCCGTCCTCGGTCTCCTGGCGCAGGAACGCCCCGACGCGCTCGCCGAAGTCGGCGATGAAGCCGAGGTCCAGCCGTTGCCGCGCCCGCGCCCGGATGCCGGGCATGGCGTGGGCCACGAGGTGGGCCGGGACCGGCCGGTCGCGCAGCCCGATCTCGGCCGTCAGGTCGTCGAGGTCGCGGACCCGCGACGGGTCGCCGTGCAGGCACATCGCGACGAAGGCCTCGGCCCACGCGGTCTCCAGCCCGGCCTGCGGCAGGCCGGCATAGCGCCGTCCGTCGGCGACATAGGCCGCGCGCCGCGCCTCCGCCTGGTGCCGCAGGTAGGCGTGGATGCCCGCTTCGCCGGCCGGCGGTCCGCTCACGGCGCGGCGGTCCCTGCCGGGGGTGGGGCCAAGGTCGGGGCCGGCTCCGGGGCCGGCCGGACCTCGACCAGCCGCTTGGCCGGGCTCAGCGCATAGAGGTCGCGGTCACCGGCCTGGCGGACGTATCCCAGCTGCACGAGCGTGCGCACCAGCCGGAAGACCGTCGACTTGTGCAGGCCGACGGAGCGGCTGAGGTCGTGCAGGCGCAGGCCCTGCGGTTGCGCGGCCAGCGCTTCCAGCACCTCGAAGGCGCGACTGACGGTGCGTGTCGTCATGGCGGCCATTCCAGTCCAGTTCCGCCGCGCCGTAAGTGATCTCTCTCACACAGCACCGAAAGGCCGGTCGCGGTGACCGCGGGCGGCTTGGCCGCTAGGATCGCGCCATGGCCCGCATTCCCCTGCTGCAGGACACCGACCCGAGCCTGCCCGACGACAGCCGCGCCTTCCTCGAGCAGACCGCCAAGGCGCGCGGCAAGATGCTCAACCTCTACCGCGCGCTGGCCAACCGGCCGGAGGCGGGGCGGGCGATCAGCGAGCTGATCCGCGTCGTCTACCGCTCGGGGTCGACGCTGCCGCCGCGCGACGCCGAACTGGCCTACCTCACGGCCACCGTGGTCAACGACTGCTACTATTGAATCCCCACGCACACGGTGCTCGGTCGGAGCATAGGACTGACGGAAGAGCAGATGGCGCGGCTGGCCGACGATCCGCTGCCGGCGGACCTCTACGCGCCGGGCCAGGCGGCGATCATCGCCTACGCCCGCAAGTCGACGCGGCTCGAGCCGATCGACGACGAGACCTTCGGCGCGCTCGCCCGCCACTTCTCGACGCCGCAGATCGTCGACATCACGCTGACGGTCGGGCTCAGCAACATGATCAACCGCTTCCATGCGACCTTCCGCACCGATCTCGACGCCGACACGGTCCGCGATGCCGAGGCTGGCGACGTGATCGCCGGCGCCTGCCCGATCCCGCGACCAAAGCCGCCCTCGTCCTAGCGACGGTGTGAGCGACCTCACACGCGCGCTTGGGTCGCTGCTCGCGGCGGCGCGCGGTGCCGTAGGGTCGCGTCCCCGATCACACAGGAGGCGCACCGTGGGCATGACGCACTACATGGAGCTTCTCGCGACCAACCAGCCGTGGAACCTCGTGATTTTCATGGCGGTGCCGATCGTGCTGGCGGAGACCATCGCGGTCACCGAGCTCTACATCCTCTACACGCGCGCCTATCACGGCGCGGTGCGGATGCTGAACCGGGTCTGCAGCATCGTCGTCGGCTTCTACTTCCTCGGCATCTTCCTCTACCTGCTCAACACCGCCGTGGTGCCGCTGACCGTGGCCAACGGCTGGCGCGGCGCCGCCGACGTGATCGCCGTCGGCTTCTACCTGCTGGGCGTGGTGCCGCTGCTCGGTCTCTCGCTGCTCGACCTCGGCCTGCTGGGCCGGGGGCGCGACGAGCACGGCCGCATGGGCCTGCATGCCGCCTTCGTGGCGCTGTTCCTGGTCGTCGGGCACATCGCCATGGTGTTCGGCATGCTCGATCCCGCCGTCATGGGCGGCGCGGCCGGCCACCAGCACTAGGCCCGCGCGGCGCGGCGGAAAAGGATGACCGGCCGTCCAGGGTGGGACGTGACGGCCGGTCATCGCGAGGTCATCCGGCCGCGCGCGCCGGGGGTGTAATGGCGACGGCGGACGGGCGGAGGCGGAAACGCAACCTCCAGCACCGTCTACGGCGCGCCCCGGGGGGGCGGATCACCCCGCGGTGGCGGCGTGACCAGCGCTAGAGCCCGTATTCGTCCCCGACGTAGCCGCGGCCGGGTCCGAAGCGCTGGTCCATCACCGCCGCGAGGTCGGCCTGCGCCGGTGCGACCCAGCCGCCGGCGCGCAGCGCGTATCCCCGGGCGCGGGCCGCGGCGGGTGGCGGCGTGCCCTGCTGCAGCGCACGGGCGTTGGCCAGCAGCATCTTGCGGAACTCGGCGATGCCGGCATCGGTCGGGCCGAGGTGCTCGCGGCTGCGGTCCTGCACCGGGCCCTGGCTGTCCTGGATGGCCGCGTCCTGCTCGCTGACGCCGGGAATGCCGGTGTAGCTCAGGGTCTTCTGCGCCTGCCGGTCGAGCCCGTACTCGTTCCGCAGGTTGCGCAGCGGCATGTAGGACGAGTCGACCTCGGCATGCAGGCTGAGGCCGCCAGCGTAGCGTTCGCGCTCGGCGGCGGTGAAGGGCCGGTCGGGCAGCCAGCTGTAGGTGTAGATCCAGCACGTCGTGTCGTCGACCGGGACCCAGCACTGCCCGTGGTAGACGTCGCCGGGGAAGGCGACCGGCACCAGCGCGTGGTTCGGCATCATGTACTGCGACACCCGCCAGTAGCGGTCGGCGCCGTCGGTCTTGCGCGACGCGCCGATGGTCAGCCCGGTGTCGTGCGCGGCGATCGCGAAGCGCGGCCGCGGGTCGTCGGTGATCCAGCGGATGCGGTCCTGCAGCGCGTCGCCGGCGCCGATCGCCGAGGTGCGGCGCAGGAGCTCGAGCTTGCGCGTCTCGTCGGTGTCGAGCACGCGGTGGAGGAACG
>JAIUOX010000028.1 GCA_020160955.1 Pseudomonadota bacterium | reverse complement strand
AGCAGCTCGATCACCCGCTCGATGCCGGCGGCGCCGGCCGCGGCGAGGCCGTAGCAGTAGAGCCGGCCGAGCCCGACCCAGTCGGCGCCCATGCAGATCGCCTTCACGATGTCGCTGCCGCGGCTGAACGAGCCGTCGACCGCGACCTTGGCCCGGCCCTTCACCGCCGCCACGACTTCCGGCAGCACCGCCGCCGAGCCGCGGCCGTGGTCGAGCTGGCGGCCGCCGTGGTTCGAGCAGTAGACCGCCCAGACGCCTTCCTGGCAGGCGATGTCGGCGTCCTCGCCGGTGCCGATGCCCTTCAGCATGAACTTCACGTCGGGGAACTTGTCCTTCACGCGCTTGAAGTTGTCCCACGCGAAGGCGGCCTGGTAGTCCTGGCCGACCGCGCTGGCGCGCCACGACTTCACGAAGCGCTTGGTGATGTCGCGCTCGCGGCGGGAATAGACGTTGGTGTCGACGGTGATGCAGAAGGCGTCGTAGCCGGCATCCATCGCCTCCTTGACGCGATCGGCCACCCAGGCGTCGTCGCCGCGGACGTAGAGCTGGTAGATCTTCGGCCCCGCGCCACCCTTCACGATGTCCTGCAGCTTGAGCGTGGTGACCGAGCTGATCAGCATGCCGACGTTGCCGGCGCCGGCGCCCTTCGCCACCGTGATGCCGCCGCCCGCCTCGAACGATTCGAGCGAGCCGACCGGCGCCAGCATCACCGGCAAGCGGATCTTCTTGCCCAGCAGCTCCGACGACGGATCGATCTTCGAGACGTCGCGCAGCACGCGCGGCCGGAAGGCGATCGCGTCGAGGGCGAGCCGGTTGCGGCGCAGCGTGGTCTCGGTCTCGGTGCCGCCGACCAGGTAGTCCCAGATGTTGCCGTTGAGGCGGACCTTCGCCGCCTTGACGATCTCGTGAAGGGTCGCGAATTCGTGTTCCAGGCCGCTCGCCATGCCGTTTCCTCCGGTTCGGGGCAAGGAGTAGCGTACCGCTCGCCAAACGTGAAGAAATTGTGGCGGCTGCTGCGAAACGGGGGCGGCGCGACCGGGCCGCATTGACCCGGCCGGCAAACGGCGATTTGATTCGGGGCTGCGGCAACGGCCGCGAAAGACAGGAAAAATCATGAAGAGACGCGTATTCGGCCAGGCGGTCCTCGCGACCCTGCTGTGCGGACCGGCCTTCGCGGCCGACGTCGTGCTGCGCGAGACGCCGATGTTCGTCGACCAGGTCAAGGCCGGCACCCTGCCCCCGGTCGAGCAGCGGGTGCCCCGCCAGCCGCTGGTCGTGACGCACTTCGCCGGCGGCGACGGGCCGGGCCAGCAGGGCGGCCAGATCAACATGCTGGTGGCCAGCGCGCGCGATACCCGGCTGATGACGATCTACAGCTACACCCGCCTGGTCGTGTACACGCCCGAGTTCAAGCTGCAGCCCGACATCCTCGAGAGCTACGAGGCCAAGGACGACAAGGTCTTCACCTTCCGGCTGCGCGAGGGCCATCGCTGGTCGGACGGCGCGCCCTTCACCACCGAGGACTTCCGCTTCTTCTGGGACGACGTCGCCAACAACAAGGACCTGTCGCCGTCCGGCCCGTCGGTCGAGCTGATGGTCGACGGCGAGCCGCCCAAGGTCGAGATCCTCGACAAGCTGACGATCCGCTACAGCTGGTCGAAGCCCAACCCCTACTTCATCGAGAGCCAGGCCCGCGCCGCGCCGCTGTTCCTGTTCCGACCGGCCCACTACCTGAAGAAGTTCCACGTCGCGCACACGCCGGCCGAGGAGATCGCCAAGGCAGCGAAGGGCGGCCAGTCGGGTCACTGGACCCAGATCTACCGGCGGCTCGACGTGATGTACGCCAACGACAATCCCGAGCTGCCGACGCTCAACCCGTGGGTCAACACCACGCCGTCGCCGGCCCAGCGCTTCGTCTACGTGCGCAACCCGTTCTACCACCGCATCGACGCCAAGGGGCAGCAGCTGCCCTACGTCGACAAGGTGATCTTCACCCAGGCGGCGACCAACCTGATCCCGGCCAAGGCCGGGCTGGGCGAGGCCGACCTGCAGCCGCGCTACCTCAACATGCGCGACTACACCTTCCTGCAGAAGAGCGCCAAGGGCTCGGGCGTCGACGTGCGGCTGTGGGAGTCGGGCTCGGGCTCGCAGCTGGCGCTCTATCCCAACCTCAACGCCAACGACGCGGAATGGCGCAAGCTGATGCGCGACGCGCGCTTCCGCCGGGCGCTGTCGCTGGCGATCGACCGCGGCGAGCTGAACGAGTCGGTCTACCTCGGGCTGGCCAAGCCGTCGAACAACACGATCATGGAGCGGTCGACGCTGTTCAAGCCGGAGTACGCCACCAAGTGGGCGCAGTACGACCCGAAGCTGGCCAACAAGCTGCTCGACGAGGTCGGCCTGACCAAGCGCGACGGCCAGGGCTTCCGCCTGCTGCCCGACGGGCGGCCGGCGACCATCGTGGTCGAGCATGCCAGCGAGGAGACCGAGGACGCCGACGCGCTGCACCTGATCTCGGAGATGTGGAAGAAGATCGGCATCAAGATGCTGGTCAAGCCGCAGACCCGCGAGAACTTCCGCCTGCGCGCCTTCTCCGGCGAGGCCGTCATGACCGCCTTCGCCGGCGCCGTGACCGCGGTGCCGACGCCCAGCACCAGCCCCAAGGAGTTCGCGCCGACGACGCAGGGCGGCCTGCAATGGTCGCGCTGGGGCATGTACGTAGAGTCGAAGGAGAAGATGGGCGAGAAGTGCGACTACGACCCGGCCTGCAAGCTGAACGACTACGTGCGGGAGTGGGAGCACGCGACCAGCGACGCCGAGCGCACCAAGGCGTGGGACAAGATCCTCGCGGCCAACGCCGACGAGGTCTTCACCATCGGCACCGTCAACGGCATCCGCCAGCCGCTGGTGGTCGGCCCGAAGATCAGGAACGTGCCGAGGGAAGGCTACTACGCCTGGGACCCGGGCGGGTACATCGGCCTCTACCAGCCCGACACGTTCTGGGTGGCGCAGTAAGCGCGGGACGGCGCGCGTCCCGCGCGCCTCACCACGTGTCGATGCTGGGCCGGCGCTTGTGGGCGTGGCGCGGCTTGCGCGGCGCGTCGAGCAGGCCGGTCGACACCCAGCGCCTCGAGTCGGCGGGATCGATCACCTCGTCGACCTCGAAGTAGGTCGCGGTGCTGAGCGCCTTGCCGCGGGCATAGGCGGCCGCGACCATCTCGTCGAACCTGGCGCGCCGCGCCGCCGGGTCGGCGATCGCCTCCAGCTCCTTGCGGAAGCCGAGCTTGACCGCGCCCTCCAGCCCCATGCCGCCGAACTCGCCGGTCGGCCACGAGATCGCGAAGGCGCCGGCGTGGAACGAGCCGCCGGCCATCGCCTGCGCGCCCAGCCCGTAGGCCTTGCGCAGCACGATGGTGCCGAACGGCACGCCGAGGTTGGCGCCGGTCACGAACAGGCGCGAGCAGTGGCGGACCAGCGCGGTCTTCTCGACCTCCGGCCCGACCATCATGCCGGGCGTGTCGCACAGGAACAGCACCGGCAGGTCGAAGGCGTCGCACAGCTGCAGGAAGCGCGCCGCCTTGTCCGAACCGTCGGTGTCGATCGCGCCGGCGAGGTGCATCGGGTTGTTGGCGACGATGCCGAGCGGCTTGCCCTCGATGCGGCCGAACGCGGTCACCATGCCGGGGCCGAAGGCGCGGCGCAGTTCCAGCACCGAGCCCTCGTCGCACAGCGTGTCGATCACGGTGCGCACGTCGTAGACGCGCAGCCGGTTCTCGGGGATGGCGCGGCGCAGCAGGCGCTGGTCGGCGGCGCGCCAGCCGGGCAGCGCGCCCTGGAAGTACGACAGGTACTTCTTCGCCACGGCGACCGCCTCGGCCTCGTCCTCGACGGCGATGTCGACCGTGCCGTTGGGCACCTGCACGCTCATCGGGCCGACTTCCTCGGGCGCGTAGACGCCGAGGTTGCCGCCCTCGATCATCGCCGGGCCGCCCATGCCGATGGTCGAGTTGCGCGTGGCGATCACCACGTCGCAGCAGCCCAAGAGGGCGGCGTTGCCGGCGAAGCAGCGGCCGGAATTGATGCCGACCAGCGGCACCGCTCCCGACAGCTTGCCAAACAGGTGGAAGGCCATGGTGTTGAGCCCGGCCACCGACTGCACGTCGATGTCGCCCGGCCGGCCGCCGCCGCCCTCGGTGAAGAACACCAGCGGCAGGCGCTGGTCCTCGACCACCTCGAACAGCCGGTCCTTCTTGTGGTGGTTGGTCTTGCCCTGGGTGCCGGCCAGCACCGTGTAGTCGTACAGCGCCACCGCGACGCGGCTCTTCTCCGGCCCGAACAGCGAGCCGTTGACCCGGCCGACACCGGTGATCAGCCCGTCGGCCGGCGTCCGGGCGACGAGGTCTTCGAGCGTGCGCCGGGTGCGCTGGCTGGCGATCGCGAAGGCGCCCCACTCGATGAAGCTGCCGGGATCGACCAGGTCGTCGAGGTTCTCGCGCGCCGTGCGCTGGTTGGTCTTGCGCCGCCGCGCCACCGCGTCGGGCCGCTTTTCGTCGAGCGTCAGCGCGCGGCGCTCGAAGTACTCCGCGAGGTCGGGCCGCACGTGGTCGAGGTCGATGGTCTCCTCGACCGCCGTGCCCGCGACCTCGACGTCGGCCTCCTCGACGAACAGCAGCGGCGCGCCCTCGAACACCGTCTCGCCGGCCTCGACCGCGATGCGCCGCACGTAGCCGCGCGCCGGGCTCCTGATCTCGTGCTGCATCTTCATGGCGTCCATGACCAGCAGGGCCTGGCCGGCGGCGACCGCGTCGCCCTCGCCGACCGACAGGCTGACGATCGTGCCCTGCATCGGCGCCGGCACCGGCACCGTGCCTTCCGGCGCGTCGGACGCGGCCGGCGTCGCGTCGGCGGCGGGCGACGCGGCCTTGCCGAACGCCAGCACGGCCAGCGGGTCGACGGCGTCGACGCGGGCGCCCGCGACGCGGCCACCGCTCGCCGCCGGAGCGGCCGTGGCCGCCGCGGGGAAGTACAGGCCGGGCTTCAGGGCCGCGGCGGCCTCGATCAGGGCCGGCGCCTTGTCGTCGATGAAGCGGGTGTGGACGCGGTCGGCGCGCACGTCGGCGTCGGCCAGCAGCGCGCGCAGGAAGGCGATGTTGCTGGGAGCGCCTTCCAGCCGGAAGGCCGACAGCGCCCGCTCGGCCCGCGCCAGGGCGTCGGCCGGGTCGTCGGACGGGCTGCTGACGATCAGCTTGGCGAGCAGCGAATCGAACGCCGGGTTGGTGCGGTAGCCGGCATAGCCGTAGGTGTCGACGCGCACGCCGGGACCCGACGGCGGCTCGAACACGCTGAGCGTGCCGCCGCCCGGCTTGGCCGAGCCGTCGGCGGTCATGGTCTCCATGTTGATGCGCAGCTGGATGGCGTGGCCGCGCGGCCTCGCCTCGCCGAGCCCGGTCTGGCCGAGCGGCACGCCGGCCGCCAGCCGCAGCTGGGTCTTCACGAGGTCGACGCCCCACACTTCCTCGGTGACCGTGTGCTCGACCTGCAGGCGCGGGTTGGCCTCGATGAAGAAGAAGTAGTCGCCGTCGACCAGGAACTCGACGGTGCCGAGGCTGCGGTACTTGACGGCCCGCGCCATGGCGAGCGCGCTCTCGACCAGCGCGCCGCGCTGGCCGACGCTGAGCGCCAGGCTGGGCGCGCGCTCAACGATCTTCTGGCTGCGCCGCTGCAGCGTGCACTCGCGCTCGCCCAGCGCCACCACGTTGCCCTGGCCGTCGCCCACCACCTGGACCTCGACGTGGCGGGCGTGGCCGACCAGCCGCTCGGCGTAGAGATCGCCGTTGCCGAACGCGGCCTTCGCCTCGGCCGAGGCGCGGGCGAAGGCGTCGGGCAGCTCGGCGGCGTCGCGCACCACGCGCAGGCCGCGCCCGCCGCCGCCGGCGATCGCCTTCAGCACGATGCCGTTGGCCGCGTGCTGGCCGAGGAACGCCGTCGCGCCGGCGACGTCGATCACGCCAGTGCCGGGCAGCACCGGCACCTTGCAGGCGCCGGCATGGTCGCGGGCGCGCGCCTTGTCGCCGAACAGCGCCAGCTGCTCGGGCGTCGGGCCGACGAACACCAGCCCGGCGGCGGCGCAGGCGGCGGCGAACTCGGCGTTCTCCGACAGGAAGCCGTAGCCCGGGTGGATGGCGTCGCAGCCGGCCGCCTTGGCCGCGGCGATCACCGCCGCGCCGTCGAGGTAGCCGGCGGCGCCGCGACCAGGCAGCGCCACGGCCTCGTCGACCCGCCGGACGTGCAGCGAGGTGGCGTCGTCGGCCGAGTGGACGCCGACGGTGACGATCCCCAGCTCGGCGGCGGCCTGGGCGATGCGGATGGCGATCTCGCCGCGGTTGGCGATCAGGAGTTTCTTGAGCATGTCGGCGCGATAAGGGCTAAAACCCCTCCCATGTCCAGAAGGCTGCTCATTGTGGCGCACGCGCCGTCGGAGAACACGCTTTCCCTGCGGCAGGCCGCCGAGCGTGGCGCGCGGAGCGAAACCGGCATCGACGTCCGCGTGCTGGCGCCGCTGCAGGCCGGGCCGGACGACGTGCTGGCCGCCCAGGCGGTGATCCTCGGCACGCCCGAGAACCTCGGCTACATGAGCGGCGCGCTGAAGGACTTCTTCGACCGCTCGTACAACCCGCTGCTCGAGCGCACCCAGGGCCTGCCCTGCGCGGTCTACATCAGGGCGGGCAGCGACGGCACCGGCACGCGGCGCGGCATCGAGACCATTCTGACCGGCCTGCGCTGGAAGATCGTCCAGGAGCCGCTGGTCTGCCGCGGCCCCTGGCAACCCGGCTTCGTCGACCAGGTCGAGGAACTCGGCGCGGCGATGGCGGCGGGTTTGGCGGCGGGGATCTTTTAGACGGAGCGCGGGCCTCTGGCCCGCTCATGAGGCGGGCCGGAGGCCCGCGCTCCGACTACTGCGCCGTGTAGCCGCCGTCGACCACGAGGCCGGAGCCGGTCATGAAGGCGGCGTCGTCGGAGGCCAGGAACACGATGCCCTTGGCGATGTCGTCGGCCTCGCCCAGCCGGCCGATCGGATGCATGCGGATCGACACCGCGCGGGTCGCCTCGGTGTCGTTGGTGCCCTGCGCGGCGGCGCGGGTCACGAAGGTCTTCTGCCCCATGTCGGTGTCGATGACGCCGGGATGCACCGAGTTGACGCGGATGTTGTAGCCCTTGCGGCCGAACTCCAGCGCCGTCGACTTGGTGAACAGCGTGACGCCGCCCTTGGTCAGCGAGTAGAGCGGGTCGAGCTGCGAGCCGACCAGCCCCGCCACCGAGGCGAGGTTGACGATCGCCGCCCCGGCCGCGCGCTTCTTGCCGCTCTCCTTGAGGTAGGGCAGCGCGACGCGCGTGCCCAGCACGACGCCGGTCAGGTTGACCGCGACCAGCTTGTGCCACTCGTCGAGCGTCGCGTCCTCGACGCCCTTGCCGTTGAAGATGCCGGCGTTGTTCACCAGCACGTCGAGGCCGCCGAACTTCTTCTCGGTGACCGCCAGCGCGTGCGCCCAGCCGGCCTCGGTCGTGACGTCGAGCGGCACGAACAGCGCCTGCCCGCCCGCCGCCTCGATCTCCTTGGCGGTCGCCCGGCCGCGCTCCTCCAGCACGTCGCCGATCGCCACCCGGGCGCCGGCGGCGGCCATCAGCTTGGCCGCCGCGCCGCCGATGCCGCGGGCCGCGCCCGACAGGAAGGCGACCTTGCCGTCGAGGCGGTTCATGGCGGTCAGCCCTTCAGCTTGTTGAACGGGATGTCCTTGTCGACGCGGACGTCGGCCGGCAGGCCGAGCACGCGCTCGGCCACGATGTTGCGCAGGATCTCGTCGGTGCCGCCGGCGATGCGGAAGCCGGCGCCGCCGATCCACTGCGCCTGGAAGCCGCCGGCGCCCGGCACCTCTTCCTTCATGATGCCGGCCGGCCCCATCAGCTCCATGGCGAAGGCGCCGAGGTCCTGCATCTTGGGCGCCGCCACGATCTTGATGATCGACGACTCGGGTCCCGGCGTCTGGCCCTTCGACAGCGCGGTCAGGGTGCGGTAGCGCGTCAGCTTCAGGCCCTGCTGCTGGACGTACCAGTCGGCCAGCTTGCCGCGCACCTGGGCGTTGCGGATCGCCGGCCCGTCCTCGAGGTCGGTGTCGCGCGCCAGCTCCATCAGCTCGTCGACGTCGAGGCCGCCCGACGGCAGGCCGACCGCGAGGCGCTCGTTCATCAGCGTGGTCAGCGCCGCCTTCCAGCCCTCGCCGACCTTGCCGAGCCGCTGGCTGTCGGGGATGCGCACGTTGGTGAAGAACACCTCGTTGAAGTTGGCGCCGCCCGACATCTGCTTGATCGGCCGCACCTCGACGCCCGGCGTCTTCATCGACAGGAAGAACATCGTCAGGCCCTGGTGCTTGGGCACCGACGGGTCCGTGCGGGTGATGACGATGCCGTAGTCGCAGTAGTGGGCGCCCGAGGTCCAGACCTTCTGGCCGTTGATCACCCAGCCGTCGCCGTCGCGCTCGGCCCGCGTGCGGATGCCGGCGACATCCGAACCGGCCGCCGGCTCGGAGAACAGCTGGCACCAGATCTCCTCGCCGAACAGCGCCGGCTTGACGTAGCGCTGCAGCTGCTCGGGCGTGGCGTAGGCCATCATGGTCGGGATGCACATGCCCAGCCCGATGTCGAAGAAGCCGAGCGGCACGAGGTAGTTCGCCTCCTCCTGCTGGTAGATCACCTGCAGGATCGGCGAGCCGCCGCGGCCGCCATACTCCTTCGGCCAGGTGATGCGGGCGTAGCCGGCGGCGGCCTTCTTGGCCTGCCATTCCCTGGCCTTGGCCAGCAGCTCGGGATCGTCGTTGCGGGCGCGGAAGCTCTGCTTGTCGTCGCTCTTGCGGGTCGCGTTGGCGTCGAGCCAGGCGCGCACTTCCTTACGGAAGGCGGCTTCTTCGGGGGTATCGTTGAAGTCCATGGTCCGCTTCCTTCCTTACGCCGCGTTCTTCTGCTCGAGACGGCTGACCAGCTTGTCCTTCCAGGCCAGCGGTCCGCCGATCGACAGCGCCATCACGCGGGCGCGGCGGTAGTGGAACTGGGTGTCGGCTTCCCAGGTGAAGCCGATGCCGCCGTGGGTCTGGATATTCTCCTTCGACGCGAAGTCGTAGGCGTCGGTCGCCGCGATGCGCGCCGCCGCCGCCGCCAGCGGCAGGTCGGCGCCGCCCTCGGCCAGCATCATCGCGCCGTAGTAGGCGTTCGAGCGGGCCAGCTCGAGCTTGACGTACATGTCGGCCAGCTTGTGCTTGATCGCCTGGTACGAGCCGATGGCGCGGCCGAAGGCCTGGCGGTTGAGCGCGTAGTCGCGGGCCATCCACATCGCCGACTCCGCGCCGCCCACCTGGGCGAACGCGAAGTACACGGCGGCGGCGTCGTACAGCCGCTCGAGCAGCGACCAGCCCTCGCCCTCCGCGCCCAGGAGCTCGGCGGTGGCGTCGGTGAAGGTGAGCTCGGCATGCTTGCGCGCCGGGTCGATGGTCTCGACCCGCTTGGCCTTGACGCCCTTCTGCTTGAGGTCGACCAGGACCAGCGACAGCGCGCGGTCGCCGGCGCCGCCGGTGTTGGCCAGCACCACCGCGAAGGTCGCGGCCTCGCCGTCGATCACCGGCACCTTGACGCCGTTCAGGCGGCCGTTGCCGAAGGTCGTGCGGATCGAGCGCGGCTTGGGCGGCTGCGCGCCTTCCGCCGTGGCCAGCGTGCCGATCGCCTCGCCCGAAGCAAGTGCTGCCAGCCACTTCTTCTTCTGCGCCTCGGAGCCCGCCAGCTTGATCGCCTCGGTCGCCAGCACGACCGAGCTGTCGAACGGCACCGGCGCGGCGGCGCGGCCGATCTCCTCGGCGACGACGCACAGCTCGAGCGGCGTCAGGCCGAGGCCGCCGTAGGCCTCCGGGATGTTGGTGGCGGGAACCCCTAGGTCGACGAGGCCCTTCCAGACCTCGGCGGCGTGCGTTTCGGCCCCGTCGAGCACGCGGCGCACGACCTTGGTCGAGCACTTGTCGGCGAGGAACTTGCGGACCTGCTCCTTGAGCAGCTTCTGGTCGTCGGAAAAATCGAAGTTCATGGGGAGTGACCCTAGCAAGGTGGCTCGCATCGGGGAACGACATTGGGTTCCGTCTGGCGGGCGCTCGACCTGTGCTAGGGTCGCGCCATGAACACGCCCGAGATCAAGGACTGGCACGCCCACGTCTACTTCGACGCCGCCTCGCGCGATGCCGCGTGGGCGCTGCGCGAGCGCATCGAGAAGACCTTCCCGATCGAGATGGGACGGTTCCACGAGAAGCCGGTGGGGCCGCATCCCTGCTTCAGCTACCAGGTGCTGTTCAAGCCCGACCAGCTGGCGCCGATCCTGTCGTGGCTCGTCCTGAACCGCGGCGACCTCACGGTGTTCGTGCATCCCAACACCGGGCAGCAACTGGCCGACCACCGCGACC
The DNA here is from genome assembly GCA_020160955.1 of Pseudomonadota bacterium. Lineage (GTDB taxonomy): Bacteria > Pseudomonadota > Alphaproteobacteria > Reyranellales > Reyranellaceae > Reyranella. The sequence continues at coordinate 37,764 of JAIUOX010000028.1, read as the reverse complement.
GCGCGATCTGGCTCGGCCGGCAGGAGACGCTCGATCTCAGCGTGCTGCCGGACTGACGACGACAAGCAGAAAGGACATTCGATGGAAACGCTGCTGCCGCTGGCGAAGAAGGTCGGCGAGAAGCTGAAGGCGCGCAAGGAGACGGTGGCGATCTCCGAATCGTCGGCCGGCGGCCTGATCGCCGCGACGCTGCTGGCCGTGCCGGGCGCGTCGGCCTACTTCATGGGCGCCGCCGTGGTCTACACCAAGCCGGCAGGCGAGGCCTTCCTCGGCGCGACACCGGACCGCCGCAAGGGCATCCGCTCGTCGAGCGAGCCGTGGGCCGCGCTGGCCGCCGAACTGGTGCGCGACCGCCTGAAGACGACGTGGGGCCTCGCCGAGACCGGCGCCTCGGGCCCGACCGGCAACGGCTACGGCGATCCCGCCGGCCACACCTGCGTCGCCGTGGTCGGCCCCGACGGCAAGAAGATCGCCCGCACGCTGCGCACGGGGTCGAACGACCGCGTCGAGAACATGCGCGCCTTCGCGGCGGAAGCGCTGAAGCTGCTGGATGAGCAGCTATCCGGGTAGCGGCCTACTTCTCCGGAGTGCTTTGACGAAGGCGAACCTCGATCCGTCGACGCTGCTTTTCGTCTCCACCGCTGGTACCAGCTGCCAGCTTGCCGCTGGTATCCACGACTTGAGCAGCAGACAGCGGAAGAATTGTCATATCCTTGAGCCGCGGATCGCGCCTCAGGATCTGGACAATTGCCACGGCTCGCGCGAAGCCCAATCCCGCATTGTCGGCAGCGACCATCTTTCCGGCACTCTCATTGCGCAGCAAGACTTCAAAGGTTGTCCAGTCGAGGTTGGATGAGAGGCCTTGGATTCGCTGTTCGTCTGTGTGTCCGACAACTTCGACGACATCCGTCTTGAACTCGCGCGCATACTTGACGATCTCAGGGACGACGGCTTCACGAAGTTTGACTTCGAACTCGACAGAGGGTTGGGCACTCCCGATGAGGAAGAAGTACCCGTCCGCCTCCTTCAGCGGAATGATGGGCGGCCAGTTGTGCTTCCCGGCATTCTTCAGCGCCTCTTCTGCGTTTGGAACGCTGCAACTACTCGCCGGTATACCCAGCTTCTGACAGATGGCATCCAACGTTAGCCCAGGCTTAGGCTCATTGCCCGATGGAGGCGCGAGACTGGTATTGGCATTCTGGGTGGACGCTGTTCCTTCGGCCCCACGCCCTCCGAGCACCAGCACCTTCCAGCCCGGCGGTAAGGGCGCGGGGTCATCCGGGATTCTCCCGGCCCCGGTTTGCCCTGGCGGCCCCATGGGGAGAGACGCGGGCGTAGCTGGTGGGTTGCTGACCCCACCAACATGCGGCGGCGCTGGCAGTGGCGCTTTCGGGCTCCCGCCCTCCATTTGAGGGAGCAGCACAGGAACGAACAGCAGGAGCATGCAGAAGACCAGCAGGAGCACCACCTCGGCTACCGTGAAGCCGAACACCACGCCCCTTCTATAGGCCTGCCCATCGTTGCGGATGGACATCGGCTAAGTTCCCGGTCTCGGGTCGCCCGCTCCGCTGGCAGTCTCGGCCGCCATGTTCGCCCGGGTCGCTTCAAGGGTCTCCAACGCCGCAAGCAGTCCGCGCGCCGCTCGTTCAGTCGTATCGAGTTGAGCCGCCAGGCTGGCCTCTGCCGCGACCAGCCGTGAGTTCGATCCGGCAACACTGCGCGTTGCGGTTCGCAATGCCTCCGTGACGTTGCGTACCTCAGCCGTCAGGCCGCCAAAGGCCTCTCCACTTTCCAGCGCAGGACCGAAGGTCGTCGACAAGGCCCCAACGGCTTCACTCAGCTTCCCCAAACGTTCAACGGTCCCAGCGAGGACTTGGGAAAGCTGCAGCTCGCCATCGGCCACGGACTTGCTCGCGGCCGCCTGGGACAAGTAGTTCTCGGCGGCAGTATTGGCGGAGGCCCCAGTCTGGTGGAGCATTTGATTCATGTCCCGCAGCGACACAGCTAGTAGGTTAATGTTGGCCACCGCCACTCCGATCCCCTGACGCAAGCTGCCCGTAGAGCTCTCGGCCGCGGAAAAGTCCTCTGCAAGGGTCTTGGTACTATCCGACAACCGCTGAGCAGCCTCCCTGAGTTCTCCGACTCTGGCCTGATGCTCCTTTACGACCTGCGTCACCTCGAAAACGAAATTCTTCAGGCGGTCCTCGGTTTCCTGCCGGAAATCCGCGATCATTCCGACCGACGCACGCATCTGGCCGCTCAGGGCGCGCGAGTACTCGATAAGCTCACGCCGGGTAGCCTCTTCGATATCGTGCGGGTCTTCGCGCAGCTGTGTCAGGGACACCCGGCAAATGATGCCGACAACCGTCGTGCTCAGTGCCAACCCGAAATCGCGAACGATGCTGAGCCCGATTTCCTGAGAGATGCCTGATTGTATTCGATAGAGCGCCACGCCCAACGAAACCAGGGTGAATATGAACCCCATATAATAGCAGTTGTCCCCGGCTTGATCGAAACGCAGCCGGAAGCGAGTTCGGGAAAGCGTGAGAGCCGCGTACAGGAGAATGACCGCAATCGGCACCCCGACACGAACATAGAAGGGCACCGGCACGATCTTCAGGGCGATGACTGACAGGCTTCCGGCCACCAGAAATACGCCGAGAACGCCACGGTCGAGAAACAGTCTCCAACGATCTCTGGTCGCGGCGCCCCTATCCAGGCTCACGTCGCTCATCGCATCACCTAAGGCTTGCGGATGAAGGTGGGATGCGCCCCCGCGGCCTGGAATAGACCGCCCCAGAAGCCGAGCAAATTCTCCGTCTGTAGGTCCGGCCGCGTTCCCGGAATGACGATCGCCGTCACCGCCACATCTCGAAGCTCGGGAAGTGTCTGGCGACCATTCGGGGTCGAACGCCAGGAGGCGAAGTTGGGCTTGTATCCTGATTGGAAGAAATTCAGGTCCTGCGTTCCCTGCACCAGATCGGAAACGAGAATCAGCTGCTTCTTCGCGTCGGAGACTTCAGGAGCCGAGAAAACCTTGGCACCAATCCCGTATAGCGCTTCGATGATCGGTGATCTCGGCGCTTCGGGAAAGGCCAGGCTTTGATCCAAGATCTGCTTCAACGACGCATAAAAACGCTGATGTTGCCGCTTCACCACATCGACGTTGCGGTACAGGTAGTCCCACTTAGCTGGCGACCCGGGGTTGCACATGCTGAGCACTTTGGTCAGCTGCACATCCGTGTTCCCAACGCGGTAGTTGTCCTTTTTGCCGGCCCCCCCATTGGTAAAGGTCCAGACTTCGACCTTGGCAAGCCGGTTAGCTGGCGAATCACCACCGCCCTCGAGATCCAACTGAAGCCGCTGGAGTACTTCGTTGGCCACAGAGGCTCGCGCCAGTTCATTTAGCGGATCGGTCTGATCCACTAGGACAGCATACAAGGCCGGGGGCCGGCGCGCCTGATCCTTGGGACATAGATCCACAGCGCTGAGTTCGATCCGAGTATCCTTCTCCGAGAACGAGAGCCAAAGCACGACACCGACGACGACAGCAAAGGTAGCGATCAAAAGCATGCCAAGGATGGACTGCATCCGAGACTTGCTGCCTCCCATCGCCGCAGGCCTGCCTCCGGGCCGCCTCTTGGAAGAATAGAGTCCCATTCGGCTCTCCTAGACCCGCCCGAAATCACGGAGCTTCTCGTACTCCTTCAGTGCGTTGGTGAACGCCTCTAGCAACTTGACTTGCGATTGAGCGATCGCCTCAAGCAGTTCCTGAACGGCTTTCTGGCGTTCCTCCTTGTTTTCGTCCGCCAGGACAGTCTCCCGCATCCAGTTTGCCTCCCAGGCCTTGCTGAAGCTGGGCGGCGGCGGAAGCGTTCGTGCCAAGCGATTGTGCTCGCGGTAACCAGACAGTAGCGAGGCGGCAGCCCGCTCAAGGCTATCCAGAAAAGAATTGTAGCGATGGGTGAGACGGCTGCGCTCGGCGATGACGACGCCGTACTCCTCATCACGACGCCTGATGTCCGTGATCGACTCTCGCAACTCGCTAATGGCTTGGTCTTTTCGGTCCTGCAGATTGCGTACCAGTACCTCGATCAGGTGCAGATATTCCTGCAGTCTCGATTGCATGCGCCGATAAACCGAGCCATAGCCCGGATACGGGTCCAACCAGGACAGCCCCTTGTATGTCGCATAGGTGAACACGAGAAGCCCAACCAAGACCATCAGGTAGGATTGGAATCCTTGCAGGACATACTGCCCCTTCAACAAGCTCGCCAGCGCCATGCGAGACGCGAGAAGCATGAAGTTCTCGGCATCCGGCGGAACTTCAGAGAACGCATCCCGATAGTGGGCAGCGAAGAAATTGAATGCGACAGCCAAGCCAATGAGAAGAATCGTCAAGACGAACATTGGGATGCGCCAAAGCATCGACGGCAGCCGAATATATCGAAGCGGAAAGATGCCCAGCAGAAAGCCCGTCGCCAAGTTGATCAGAGAAATAGCCGCCGCTTCGAATAGCGCTCCGAACAGACCGCTGGGATGGGTGGCACTGAAGAAACTGGAGTTTGCAGCGGTCTCGCCAATGAAAATCACCAAGAGTATTCCAAACGCGAGAACGGGGTTCTTTTCGATTTCGGGCAGCTTCTCGAGTTCGTGACGGGCCCTGAATTTTTGGTAGGCGGCCTCCGCCTCCGTTACCTCGACCTTCTTTGCAAAAACGTGGTTGGTGTCTTTTGTGGCTTCTGCGCTGAAATCGGCTTCGGCGTCGTGAAGCATGGTCTTCACTTCCGGAACGATCGTCCGCAGGTCCAGCCTCGCCAATCGGCCGTCATACGCTGACGCTTGCTTGTGATAGTTATCAAAGGCTTCCGCACGCAGCGACGTAACCGCGCTCACAATCTCGAGTTCGACCTCGTCCATCTCGGTGGCGTTCGGTGGAGGCTCGTTTCTCCCACCTCTTTCGGCGCCCCGCTTGATCAGCGTCAGGTCTGTTCGGATCTTGTCCAGATCGACCGTAGAAAAGTCCATCAGGGGCTTGAGGTCGGTCGTGTAGGTCCGATCGACCTCCGGCCGGATCAAAGCCCGGACGCGCGCGAATACGCTCATACCAAGCACACAGCTTTCATGACCCCGATGGCCCCCAACCCCGAGATTTGCAGCGTCCTACGGTATTCACTGCGTCTGAAGCTTCGCCCAAGCAAACCATAAAGGCAATAGGAGCACAAACCTGCTCCCGTAGGTTGTGGGGCCAATTCCAGGAAGGGAGCTCACTCCGCCACGCCAGGCTCGGGTCGGGATGACGGCTATTTGGCCAAGAATGCCGCGACGGCCAAACTCAGCCAGCCGAGGATGAAGGCGCTGCCGCCGATCGGGGCGACGGCGCCGAGCCAGCGCGGGGCGCCGAAGGCCATCAGGTAGAGCGCGCCGGGGAACAGCACGCAGCCGACCGCGAACAGGACCTGCGCCGCGGTCGCGAAGCCGCCGCCGCTGAGCCCGCCGGTGCGGACGAGGACCACGACGCCGATCATCGCCAGCGCGTGGATCATCGCGTAGTGGCTGCCGGTCTGCAGCCACTCGCGGGCCTTCACGCCGGCCGTCGTCGAGAGATCCAGTCCGTGCGCGGCGAAGGCGCCCAGCGCGACCGCGACGGCGCCGGACAGCGCCGCCACCACGATCCACAGCGCGGACGCGGCCCCGGCCACCGGCAGCATCAGGCCTTGCGCGGCGCGGCGCGGCCGCCGGCGGTGATGCCGCCGTCGATCACCAGTTCCTGGCCGGTCATGTAGTTGGCCGCCTCGGTGCACAGGAACAGCACGCCGTTGGCGATGTCCTGCGCCTCGCCGACGCGGACCAGCGGCGTCACCATGGCCGAGCGCTCGGCCGGGTCGATCGGCGCGTTGCGCCGGTTGCCCTCGGCACCGGTCGGGATCTTGCCCCAGATCGGCGTGGCGATGATGCCGGGATGCACCGAGTTGCAGCGGATGTTGTCGGCCGCGCATTCCAGCGCCACCGACTTGGCGAACAGCCGCACGCCGCCCTTGGTGGCGGAATAGGCCGCCAGCCCGGGCGCGCCGCGCAGGCCGGCGATCGACGACATCAGCACGATCGAGCCGCCGCCGGCCCGGCGCAGCGCCGGGATCGCGTGCTTCACCGACAGGAACACGCCGTCGAGGTTGATCGCCTGCTGGCGCTGCCAGTCGGCCAGCGTCATCTGCTCGATCGGCGCCATGATGCCGATGCCGGCATTGGCGACCATGATGTCGAGCCGGCCGAACGCCTTCTCGGCGTCGGCGATCACGCCGGGCCAGGTCGCCTCGTCGCGCACGTCGTGGTGCAGGTAGCGCGCCTTGCCGCCCGCCTTGGCGATGCGCTCGACGACGCCCTTGCCCAGCGCGTCGTCGACGTCGGTGACCAATACTGCCGCGCCCTCGCGGGCGAGCGTGAGAGCACAGGCCTCGCCGATGCCCGAGGCGCCACCGGTGACGATGGCGACCTTTCCAGAGACCTGTGCCATCGCGACCTCAGCGGCCCTTGAAGTTGCCGGAGCGCTTCTCGGCGTACGACTTCACGCCTTCCTTGAAGTCCTCGGTCTTGCGCGTCCAGTCCTGCTCGACCAGCTCGCGCTCGGTCGCCGCCTCGGCGCCGTCGGCGAAGCCGCGGCGCATCGTCTCGCGCGTCGACAGGAGCGCCAGCGGCGCGCACTCGGCGATCTCCTTGGCGAGGTCCATCGCGCCCTTGCGCACGTCGGCCAGCGGCACCAGCACGTCGGCCAGGCCCCACGCCACGGCTTCCTCGCCGCCGATGCGACGGCCCGTGTAGAACATCAGGTTGGCGCGCTGCTGGCCGATCAGGCGCGGCAGCGTGTAGGTCAGCGAGAAGCCGGGATGGAAGCCCAGCCGCGTGAAGTTGGCGGCGAAGCGGCCCTCCGGGCAGGTGACGCGGAAGTCGGCCATCACGGCGAGGCCGAGGCCGCCGCCGATCGCCGGGCCCTGCACCGCGGCGATGCTGGGCTTCTTGGCGCGGAACAGGCGGGTCGCCTCCTTGTAGAGGTGCTTGCCGCTCTCCGACTGGCTGCCGGTCGAGGGACGGTTCTGGAAGTCGGCGCCGGCGCAGAACGACTTGCCCTGGGCGCACAGCACGTAGGCGCGGATGTTGTTGTCGCGGTCGAACGCCTCGAAGGCGTCGGCGATCTGGTTGATCAGCGCGTTGTCGAAGAAGTTGTGCGGCGGCCGCTGGATCTCGACGATGCCGACATGACCTTCGCTCGAGACGCCGATATCCTTGTAAGTGCCGCTCATCGTTTCCCCCACGGGTGAATGTGTGAGCCGGGATATTGCCCCGCCCGCGGGGCCGCCGTCGAGTTGGGAGGGAGCACAATGTCGCAAAGCGAACGCCATGCGGGAGGGCAAGCCCCGGGCCACGCCCTGGTATTGGGGGGCGGCACAATGGGTGTCGGCATCATCGCCATGTTCCTGGGCGGCGGCTGGAAGGTCGACGTGGTGTCGCGCTCGGCCGCCACGCGCGACGGCCTGCCCGCGGCCTGCGCCAAGGCGCTCGAGGCGATGGGCAAGCCGGCCGACACCAGCGGGCTCGCGACCTTCGCCACCCTGCCCGAGGCCAACTGGAAGGAGATCACGCTCGCGGTCGAGACGGTGACCGAGGATCTCGAGCTGAAGCGCAAGCTGTTCGCCGAGATGGAGGCGCTGGCGCGGCCCGACGCCGCGCTGACCTCGAACTCGTCGTCGTTCCCGATCAGCGAGATCGGCAAGGGACTGAAGACGCAGTCGCGCATGATGGGCCTGCACTTCTTCATGCCGGCCAGCCTGATCCCGCTGGTCGAGGTCGTGCGCTCGGTCCACACCGACGCAGCACTTGCCGAAAAGGTCGGCGCGATCATGACCTCGCTCGGCAAGCGCCCGGTGCAGGTCAGGAAGGACGTGATCGGCTTCCTCGGCAACCGCATCCAGGGCGCGCTGATGCGCGAGGCGCTGTGGCTGATCGAGCAGGGCGTCGCCTCGCCCGAGGACATCGACGCCACGGTGCGGCTGTCGTTCGGCTTCCGCTACGCCGCGGCCGGCCCGATCGTGCAGAAGGAGCACTCGGGCTGGGACACGACCTGCGCCGTCGCCAAGATCATCTGGCCCGACCTCAGCAACGCCGACGGCCCGCCGCCGGTCCTGCAGCGCAACGTCGACGCCGGCCGCATCGGCATGAAAACCGGCCACGGCTTCTTCCCGTGGGACGCTGCGTCGATGGCACAGGAACGCGCCCGCTACGAGCGGGCGCTGAGGAAGTGCCTGGAGATCTTCAAGGAGGAAGGGATCATCTGAGGATCCCCCTCACCCGGCCTCTCCCCCTCGCGGGGGAGAGGAGAAAGAGGGTGAGCTAGGCCGCGCGGCCGCGGCCACGACCGCCGCCGCCACCGCCGCCGAAGCGGCGCTTCTTCCACTGCGGGCGCGGCGCGTCGCCGGCCGGACGGTCGCCGTAAGGACGATCACCCTGCGGACGGTCGCCGTAAGGGCGATCGCCGTGGGGACGGTCGCCGTAGTTGTTCCGCGGCGGCGCGGAGTTGCGATAGTCGCCGAAGTCGCGACCCGGGCCCCGTGGCGCGAAGTCACGGCCGCGGTCGCCGCCCTGGGGGCGGTCGCCGTGCGGGCGGTCGTTGTAGGGACGATCGTTGTAGGGGCGATCGTTGCGCGGGCGATCACCGTACGGGCGGTCGCTGCGCGGGCGGTCGTGCTGCGGACGGTCGTTGTAGTGCGACCGCTCCTGGCGCGGCTGCTCGAAGCGCTGCTCGTGACGCGGGCCCTCGTGACGCGGGCCCTCGTGGCGCGGACCTTCGTGGCGCGGACCCTCGTGGCGCAGACCTTCGTGACGCGGACCTTCGTGGCGCGGGCCCTCGTGACGCGGACCTTCGTGGCGCGGACCTTCGTGGCGCGGACGCTCGTGATGCTCGCGGGCCGGGCCGGCCTCGCCATAGGCGGCGCGCGGCGGACCCTTGCGGTGACCACGCGGCGGGCCGCGACGGTCGCCGCGGAAGCCGCGGTCGCCCTCACGCTCGTCGTCGCGCTCATCACGCGCCGAGGCGGCGGAGGCCGCCGGCATCGCCGGCAGGTCCTCGTTGGCCGGCATCGGCAGCACCGCGAGGCGCTGGTTGGTCAGCCGCTCGATGCTCTTGAGCGCGCCGCGCTCGCTGCCGTCGCAGAACGAGATCGCGATGCCCGAGGCGCCGGCGCGCGCGGTGCGGCCGATGCGGTGGACGTAGCTCTCGGCCTCGGCCGGCATCTCGTAGTTGATGACGTGGGTCACGCCCTGCACGTCGATGCCGCGCGCGGCGAGGTCGGTCGCGACCAGCACGCGGGCACGGCCGCGGCTGAAATTCTCCAGCGCGCGCTGGCGCGCGTTCTGCGACTTGTTGCCGTGGATCGCCTCGGACCGCACGCCGCTCTTGTCGAGCGTCTCGGCGACGCGGTTGGCGCCGCGCTTGGTGCGGGTGAACACGATCACGCGCTCGAGGTTGGCGTCGGCCAGCAGGTGGCTGAGCAGCGCCCGCTTGGTCGAGGCCGGCACGAAGTAGACGCCCTGGTCGATGCGGTCGACGGTGCGGCCCTGCGGCGCCACCTCGACGCGCGTCGGGTCGCGCAGGATGTCCTTGGACAGCCGCGCCACGTCCTCGGGCATGGTCGCCGAGAACAGCAGCGTCTGGCGCTCCTTCGACACCGACGCGACGATGCGGCGGACGTCCTTGATGAAGCCCATGTCGAACATGCGGTCGGCCTCGTCGAGGACGAGGAACGTCACCTGGCCGAGCCGGACGTTGCCGCGCTCGACGAGGTCGAGCAGGCGTCCCGGCGTGGCGACCAGGATGTCGACGCCGCGGTTCATGGTCTCGACCTGGCGGCCGAAGCCGAGGCCGCCGATCACCATGCCGAGCTTGAGGCCGAGGCCCTTGCCGTAGGTGTCGAAGCTGCGGCCGATCTGCACCGCCAGCTCGCGGGTCGGCGCCAGCACCAGGGCGCGCGGGCTGCGCGCCTCGGCCCGGCGGTTCTGCTGGGCCAGCTGCTGGAGGACCGGCAGCGCGAAGGCGGCCGTCTTGCCGGTGCCGGTCTGGGCGATGCCCAGCACGTCACGGCCCTCGAGCAGGGCGGGAATGGTGCGGGCCTGGATCGGGGTGGGATGGGTGTAGCCGGCGCCGTTGAGGGCACGCAGCAGCGGCTCGGACAGGCCGAGATCCGCAAACGAAATATCAGTCACTGGAAAAAACTATCCTGTCGGTCGCTCCAGCGGAGAGACCCTGGGACCCCTTCCCGCGCGCGGCTGGGAGGGTTCTTGCTTCTGGGAGATTGTCTCGGGATGAAGCGCCTCTGACGGGCGCGTCGCGCGATCGCGAGAAACCTGGCCCCCGCGAACTCGCGGAGTGACCGGTATATGGTGCTGCAGCGCAGCAAAGTCAAGGACGATGAGGAAAGGTCCCTCGCTGCGCTCGGGATGACAAGAAGGGGCGCTCGGGATGACGCACTTTTCCTGTCATCCCGAGCGCAGCGAGGGACCCTTCATCCGGACCGGCCGATCTGGTCGTATCCTGTCCAAATGCGTGTCCCTCTCGACCACTGGTACCCCCTGCTCGAAAGCCGCGAGCTCGGCCGCAGGCCGCTCGGGCTGGAGCGGCTGGGGCGGCGGTTCGTGTTCTGGCGGACCGCCGACGGCCGGGCGCACGCCCACGACGAGCGCTGCCCGCATCTCGGCGCGGCGCTGAGCGGCGGCACGGTGTGCGACGACCGGCTGGTCTGCCCGTTCCACGGCTTCGCCTTCGACAGCGGCGGCGCCTGCCGCGTCTTGCCGGCCAGCGGGCGCGACGGCACCATCCCGCAGGGCCTGGCGGTCACGTCCTACCCGGTGTGCGAGCGGCACGGCTTCGTCTGGCTGTGGTGGGGCGCGCGGCGCGAGACCGTCCCCGAGCCGCCGTACTTCCCCGAGTTCGACGATGCCGGCTGGCGCTCGACCACGTCGCGCGTCGACTGGCCGGTGCACTACACGCGCGCCATCGAGAACCAGCTCGACGTCGCCCACCTCGCCATCGTCCATCGCACCACCATCGGCCGCGGCGGCCAGACCCGCGTGCATGGCCCGCACGTCGAGGCCGACGCCACCGGCATCAAGGTCTGGACGACCAACACGCGCGACGACGGCACGCCGGCGCCCAGCCGCGAGGCGCTGGCCGCCGAGGCGGCCAAGCGGCCACCGACCCTGCATTTCCTGTTCCCCGGCCTGTGGCGGCTGACGATCTCGGACAGCCTCAAGAACGTGATCGCCTTCGTGCCGATCAACGAGCGCCTGACGCGCTACTACCTGCGGCTCTACCACCGCCATCGCAACCCCTTGGTCGCGAAACCCTTCGAATGGGCGATGGCGGTGTCCAACCGCTTCATCCTCGACCAGGACCGTCGCGTCGTGGTCACCCAGACCCCGGCGGTCAGCCTCGACGCCACCGACGACCGCCTGGTCGCCGCCGACCGCGCGATCGTTGCGTTCCGCCGGCAGTTGAGGGAGTTGCTGGACGCAAGGTGAAGGGTCCCTCGCTACGCTCGGGATGACAGGGTTTTCCTCCCCATGCGGCAGCATGGGGAGGTGTCGCCGTCTTCGGCGACGGAGGGGTCATGCGCTCACGTCGAGGGGCTCATGACCCCTCCGTCCGCTACGCGGACACCTCCCCGCGCTCGCGCGCAGGGAGGACAACGTTATGGCTTCGCTCTAGACTCGCCGTATGGAAACAGCCCGCGCGGGATCGAAGAACAATGCCCTCGGCGCGCTGCTGACCATGCTGGCGATGCTGTGCTTCGCCGGCATGGACTCGATCGCCAAGTTCCTGGTCGCCGACTACCCGGTCGGCCAGATGATGTGGATCCGCTACATCCTGGTCTTCCTGTTCGCCTGCTTCATCGTGCGCCGGCAGGGCGTGCGCGCGGCGTTGCGCACCCGGCAACCCGGCCTGCAGGTGATCCGCTCGCTGGTCGCGGTGATCGAGAGCGCGATCTTCGTGCTGGCCTTCCGCTACCTGCCGCTGGCCGACACCCATGCCGTGGCCGCGACCTCGCCGCTGATCGTGATCGCGCTGGGCGTCCTGTTCCTCGGCGAGAAGGCCGGGCCGGCGCGCTGGCTGGCCGTCGTGGCGGGCTTCCTCGGCGTGCTGCTGATCGTGCGGCCGGGCTTTCGCGCGCTCGACTGGCCGGTGCTGCTACCGCTGGTCGGCGCCGTCCTGTGGGCCGGCTACCAGGTGCTGACGCGGCTGGCGGCGCGACAGGACTCGCCCGACACGTCGCTGCTGTGGTCGGCGCTGGTCGCGCTGATCGCGACCACGCTGGTCGGGCCAATCGGCTGGCAGTGGCCGAGCGCGACGGCGTGGGTCCTGATGATCGTGATCGCGCTGGTCGGCGCGGTCGCCCACTACGCGCTGATCAAGGCGCTCGACTACGCCGAGGCGGGCGCGGTGCAGCCCTACAGCTACACGCTGCTGGTGTGGGCCACCGTGTTCGGCTTCGTGGTGTTCGGCGACTGGCCGGACGGCTGGACGATCGCCGGCGCGCTGGTCGTGGTGGCAAGCGGCATCTTCACCTGGCACCACGACCGCAGGGTTGCTCGCTGACGCCTACTTCTTGCGGGTTACCCGCAGGCAGGACACCAGCGCCGACTCCTTGCCGACGTGGCGGTAGCAGAGGTCGAGCGTGTCGGCGTTCACCACCGTGCCGTCGACCATGCCGTCGTCGTCGACCATGTGGACCGACTTGCCGTCGACCGACAGCGAACCGATGATCCGCTCGGTCGAGGTCGGCGACGACACCATGCCCCAGAAGCGACGCCCTTCCTGGCCCTCGAAGACGAAGGTGAAGGGCTGCTGGTTGAGCTTGAAGCGACTGCCCGCCCCGCTGGCGCCCGGCTTGCCATGGTGCGCCGCCGGGCCTTCGAAGATCGCCTCGGCTATGCCGGTCCAGGTGCCCTTGAGATCGATGACCTGTGCCTGCGCCGTGCCCGCGACCAGCGCGATCGCCAGGCCCAGGGCCGTTGCCTTCCCCATCATGATCTTCTCTCCCTTCAGCGCGGCCAGGCGCGCAGCGCGGTCAGGCCGCCGTCGATCGGCAGCAGGATGCCGGTCACCCAGCGCGATTCGTCGGAAGCGAGGTAGACCGCGCCGTGGGCGATGTCCCACGCCGTGCCCTCGACCTGCATCGGCACCATCTTGCGCCGCCGCTGGCGCGCCTCGTCGCCCATGTGCGCCACCATCGGCGTGTGCACCGAGCCGACGATGATGCAGTTGGCGCGGATGTTCTGGGTGGCGTAGTCGGCCGCCACCGAGTGGGTGAAGCCGTGCAGGCCGGCCTTGGCCGTCGAGTAGGCGACCGCGCCGGGGCTGCCCATCAGGCCGGTCGCGCCGGCGATCGACGACACCATGATGATCGAGCCGCCGCCGCCCTTCTTCATCTCGGGGATGCAGTGGCGCGTGCACAGCATGGTGGTCGTGAGGTTGGCCTCCAGCACCTTGTGCCAGTCGGCCAGCGACACCGTCTCGGGCGTGCCCGGCGCGCCGATGCCGACGTTGTTGTGCAGGATGTCGAGCCGGCCATAGGTCTTGACCGCGAAGGCCGCCATCGCCTGCGCGACCTCGTCCTTCGCGACGTCGCCCGCGAACACCGACGCATCGCCGCCCTCGTCGCGGATCTGCTTCGCGAGCTTCTCGGCGCGCTCGGCGCTGCGGTTGACCAGCACGACCTTGGCGCCCTCGCGCGCGAACAGGATGGCGGTCGCCATGCCGTTGCCGACGCCCTCGCCGCGCGGCGCCGCGCCCGTCACCACCGCCACCTTGCCGGCCAGCCGTCCCGCCATGTCTCTCTCCCCTCGCTCGCGTCGCGATGCTATTTCAGGCGGCGATCCTACAGGGGAGGTCCCGCGCTTGTCCGCAGCGACGCGCGCCAAGCTGATCGCCGCCGGCACCGTTCGCATCGCGGCCGCGCTGCGCCGCCACGGCATCGAGGCCGCGGCGATCGCGAGGCTGCGCCCGCTGACACCGGGTCAGGAGCCGCTGGTCGGCGTCGCGACCGAGAAGGTCGAGGAGGCCGAGGTCGGCCAGGTGCTGGTGTTGCGCGGTCTCGCCGTGCCGCCGCCGGTGCCGCTGCTGCAGCGGCGCGGCCTCGCCGGCGTGGCGAGCGAGCGCCCGCTGCGCGCCGCGGCCGAGATCGCGCGCGCCGGCCTGCCGCTGTGGCAGGGCGACGGGCGGGCGCTGCCGCCCGAGCTCGCGGGCCAATGGCTGTTCGGCGACCGCGCCGGGCTGATCGCCTTCCCCGCCGCGCTCGCCGACGCGGTGGCGGCGGAGGCCGAGGACGCGATGGCCTACGAGGAGTTCGTGGCCGAGCAGGTCAGCGCCGGCGGCGGCGTCTACGGCCTGCACATCCCGAGCGGCGACGGCGCGCGGCACGCGTTCGAGCAGTGGCGGAAGCTGAGGAAAGGTCCCTCGGGCTGAAGCCCTCGGGATGACACTCAGCAGCTTGGCGCGGTCTGGGTCCGGTAGCCGTCGTAGTACTGGCTGCCGCACACCACCTGCTGGCGCACGACGTCGTCGCGGTAGCCGTTCTGGCCGCGGTTGGTCACCGTCACGGTGGTGTAGCGGCGACCGTCGGCCTGGTTGTAGTAGCCGTGGCTGCCGGGCTGGTTGCCGTAGTAGGCGGGTTGGCCGCCGTAGTACGGGTTGCCGTAGTACGCCGGCGCGGGGCGCCCGTAGTAGACCGGCGCCGGGGTCGCGTAGACCGGCCCACCGGCATAGCCATAGGCCGGGCGATAGGTGTTGGGGCCCGCGCCGTAGGTACTGTCCTGGCAGGCCGCCGCCGTCACGCCGACGGCCGCGACCAGCATCACCTTCGAAAACAGCCTGACCATTCGACCCTCCACGCCGCGATCCTTCCACCGGATCGTGGTGTCATTGGGACCAAACAACGGCCGGACCGGGCTTTCGGTTTCCCGCCCCCGGGCCTGTCGCGGGACGTCAGGGCGTGAGGCGGCTGAGATCGACCACCAGCGCCGCCACGGTCCGGGTGCCGACGCCGATGATCAGGATGTCGGTGCCGACCCGCAGGTACTGGTGGCCGGCGTAGGACGGCGACAGCTTGGCGATCAGGCCGGGCGGCGGCGCCTCGCCCTTCACGCTGTCGGGCAGCGGCTGGTCCATCTTCCAGGCGCGGCTGGCCGGCGGCGGCGGCGCGCCGCAGGCCTTGCCCTCGCGCACCAGCGGCGCCGGGCAGCGGCCGGCGGCGATCTCGTCGCGGTAGTAGGCGAAGGCGGCGTCGCGGTCGCGCTGCGGCACCACCATGCTGAGCGTCGGCAGCGGCGGCTGTTCCTTCTCCTTGCCACCGGTCGTCGTGGCGGCGGGCGCCGGCGCGGGCTTGGCCTGGGGGGCGGCCTGGGGCGTCGACTGGGGCGTGGCTTGGGTTGCCGGCTTGGCCGCGGGCGCCGGCTTGGTGTCAGGCGCGGGCGTCGCGCTGCCGACCGGCGGCAGCGGGTTGGCCGGCCGCGACGGGTTGGTCAGCTGCGCCGCCGCCGGCAGGGCGAGCGCCAGAACGAGCGGCCCGACGAGTCCGCTTGCGAGGAAGCCAACACGCATCACGCCGCTCTCCAGTAATCGGGCAGTTTCGTCGCCAGCCACTTCGCCAGCGCGGCGTTCACCGCGACCGGCTGCTCCTGCGCCATCCAGTGGCCCGACTTGACCACGACCTCGGTGAGATCGGCGCAGTCGCGCCGCATCGGCTCGGCCAGCCGCGAGGTCATGGTCTCGCAGGTCGTGTCGTAGGCGCCGTGCAGGAACAGCACCGGCATCGCCAGCCGGCCGCCGTTCGGCGCGCGCCGCGCGTAGGCGCCGTTGGCGGCGTGGTTCATGTACCAGGAGTCCGGGCCGAAGAAGCCGTTGCGGGTCAGCGCCGCGGTGTAGGAAGCGAAGTCGGCCTCGGTCAGCACGTCGGGATCGCGCGGCAGGTCGGGCCACGGCCCGCCACCCAGCCAGCCGCCGGCCTTGCGCACCATCGAGGTCGCCGCCGGCTTGCCGACGCCCGCCGGGTTGCCCTTGCGGAACAGCGCCTTCACGACGTTGGCGATGTTGGCCTCGAAGCCCTTGCAGGCCTTGTCGAAGTTCTCCTCGTAGAAGAACTGGTAGTCCCACTGGCCGGCCGGGAACGTGTCCTCCGGGTAGAGCGTGCGGTCGACCAGCGGCACCACGGTGTCGAGCGTGAAACCGGTGGCGAGGTAGGGCACGCACAGGCTCGCCACGCCCACCACCCTGTCGGCGTGGTGCGCCGCGAGGTTCCAGACCACCGGGCTGCCCCAGTCGTGGCCGATCCACACCGCGCGCTCGCGGCCGAGCGCGGCCAGCAGCTCGAGCATGTCGGCGACGATCTCTTCCTGCGCGAAGTCTTCGTGCCGCGTGTAGGTGCTGGAGCGGCCGTAGCCGCGCATGTCGGGCGCGACGCAGCGGAAGCCGAGCGCGGCGAAGGCCGGCAGCTGGTGCCGCCACGACAGCGAGAGCTCGGGCCAGCCGTGGCAGAAGACCAGCAGCGGCGCGTCTTCCGCTCCGCAGGCCAGGAAGCCGGTGGTGTGGCGCGCGGTCTTGACGGTGTGTTCGGTGACCGGGAATGTCATGGGACGGAGGCTTCCATGGAAATCGATACCGGCACAACCGAACTTTTGTGCGAGGTGCGCGACGGCGTCGCGGTCATCACGCTCAACCGGCCCGAGGCGCGCAACGCGCTGTCGGACAAGCTGACGCCGGCGCTGCGCACCCAGATCCGCGAGCGCGGCGAGGATCCCGAGGTCGGCGCGCTGCTGATCACCGGCGCCGGCACCGCCTTCTGCAGCGGCGGCGACGTCAAGGGCATGGGCGGCCGCGGCCCGCGCAGCCAGATGAGCTACGAGGAACGGCTGGCCGACCTGCGCTGGCGGCAGGCCAACCTGACCGGCGCGCTGGTCGCGCTACGCAAGCCGACGATCGCCGCCCTGCCGGGCGCGGCCGCCGGTGCCGGCCTCGCGATCGCGCTGGCCTGCGACGTGCGCATCGCGGCGACCTCGGCCTTCGCCAGTACCGGCTACGCCAAGATCGGCCTGTCGGGCGACTACGGCATCGCCTGGTTGCTGACCCGCACGGTCGGCCCGGCGCGGGCGCGCGAGCTGATGTTCACCTCGGACCGCGTCGACAGCGAGCGCGCCGAGCGGATCGGCCTGTTCAACCGCGTCGTGCCCGACGACAAGCTGCGCGATGCCGCCTTCGAGTTCGCCCGCACGCTGGCCCAGGGCCCGCGGATTGCACTGCGCAACATGAAGGACAACCTCGACGACGCGCTCTCGATCGACTACCCGACCGCGCTGCACCGCGAGGCCGAGCGCCTCGTCCAGGCCTCGCGCACCGAGGACCACAGGGAAGCGGTCAAGGCGTTCGTCGAGAAACGCAAGCCGGTGTTCAAGGGGAAGTAGCCGAAAGGTCCCTCGCTGCGCTCGGGATGACAGAGAAGGGCGGCAGCCAACTTGTATTAAGGGGGGACCCAAATAGCCCTGATAAATCAAGCACTTGACATGGGCGCCATGTGAATTGACCACCCCAATTCACATGGAATCGCGTTCGTGCCAGTCGATGAATCGCTTCAATGCAGAATCTGGTAGGGAACGGACGCTGACCACGGGTAGCTTCAACCTGCTGCGAACCCGCTTTGCCAGATCATCCGTCATCAGGGGGTAGAACACTTCCCCGAGGATGAGGGCAAAGCCACCGCCCCTGATGACATCGTTGATGTAGTTCGCCGGCATCATCCGGGCCATGAACAATGGCCGCAAACGTAGATGCTGACACATCCGCAGTTTCAGTTCGAACTCGGTCTGGTCGATGTATCCAAGCTGGTTCTTGATTTCCACACCGTAGGCTCGCCCGTCCCGCTCGATCACGCGGTCGAGGTTGTGCTGGGATTCCGACCAGCTTCTTCCTTTCCATGTTCGCACGTTCTGCGCCGATACCTTGAACTCGGTATAGGCGAGGCTCGCATCGAACAGCATCTCCGCGTGGTGCCCCACGGCCCTCGTGAATGCCGGTTCTGAGAATTCATCAATCAGCTTCACGATTTCCTGGATTTGCCGTCGCGGATAGCGATGCTTTCTCGGCCAGTAGAAGTGCGCCTCGTGAAGCGCAGTCGCCTCTTTGGAAAACTTGATGCGTTTTTCCTCCCTCAGTTCCACTAACGCCTTACGCGTGATCCAGTGGAAGTAGGACTTCTCAAGCCACACTTCGAGTTGTCGGCCATAGAAGACTTCCTGGGCATCTTCAGGAAAGAATTCGGTCATGAGGCGAGCCTTGGCCTCGTCGACCATTCGATCTCGTCGACGGGGGCCTTCCCCTGCCTCCGGCCTCCACCGACCACCCATTCGACAAGCCCAGCCACCGCCCAACGCAGCGCCAGCCTGCCACACAACGGGTCGCTTATTCGATAACTATTGCCCTCACTGGTTGTGCTTCATTCTGTCTTCTGAATTGTGCATCAGTCCTGATCCGGCGCGCCCAGCGGGAAGTACGGACGGAACGGGCGGGCCTCGTCGACGACGCGGGCGAAGGACGGGCGGCGCAAGAGGCGGCGGCGCAGCGCGCGCACCGCGCTGAACGACGTGTCGATCGGCTGCACCCAGTCGGCGTAGAACAGCGCCGGCGCGGCGGCGCAGTCAGCCATCGTGAAATCCGGGCCCGCCGTCCATTCGCCGCCGACCAGCCTGGTGTTCAGCCAGGCGTAGGCCTGCTCGAGCCGCGCCCGCGCCTCGGCGACGCCGCGCGGGTCGTGCGTGCCCTCGGGACGCAGCGCGTCGCCGACGATGCGCTGCATCGGCGTCATCACGTAGAGGTCGAGGAAGCGGTCGAGCGCGCGGACCGCCAGCGCCGCCGCCGGATCGTCGGGCAGCAGCGGCACCGGACCCCGGTGGTGCAGGTCGAGATGCTCGAGGATGATGCTGGTCTCGGCGACCGGGGTGTCGCCGTCGAGCAGCACCGGCATCAGGCGCAGCGGCCACAGCCGCGCCAGTTCCTCGAACGTCTGCGGCGTGTCGAGCACGCGCCACGTGAACGGCGTCGCGTTCTCGTACAGCGCGACCAGCACCTTCTGGGTGCAGGACGAGAACGGGTGACCGTGGAGGACGAGCGCCATGCGGGAAACTCCAATTGCCTGTCATCCCGAGCGTAGCGAGGGACCCTTCACAACGGCCGTGACAAGAGAAAGGTCCCTCGCTGCGCTCGGGATGACAGAGGGGGCGCTCGGGGTGACAGAGGGGGCACTCGGGATGACAGGAGGGCGGGACTAAGCCACCCGTACCGCGCACTTGCCGCGGTTGCGGCCCTCGAACAGGCCGACCAGGGCCTGCGGCGCGTTCTCCAGCCCGTCGATCACGTCGACGATCGCCTTGATCCGGCCCTGCTCGACCCAACGCGCCAGCCGTGCCTCGGCGACGGCGCGCTGGTCGTAGAAGTCCATCACGATGAAGCCTTCCATGCGCAGCCGCTTGGTGACCACCAGGCCCGGCACCGCCATCGGGCCGGGCGCCGGCTTGTCGACGTCGTACTGGGAGACGTTGCCGCAGCAGGCGATGCGACCGCGCAGGTTCATCAGCGACAGCGCGGCTTCCAGCACCGGGCCGCCGGTATTGTCGAAGTAGACGTCGATGCCGTCGGGACAGGCCGCCGCCAGCGCGCGGCGCAGGCCCGGCGCCTTGTAGTCGACCGCCGCGTCGAAGCCGAGCTCGCGCACCAGCCACTCGACCTTGTCGGCGCCGCCCGCCGTGCCGACAACGCGGCAGCCCGACAGTTTCGCGATCTGGCCGACCATCGTGCCGACCGCGCCGGCCGCCGCCGACACCAGCACGGTGTCCCCGGCCTTGGGCCGGCCGACCTCGAGCAGGCCGAAGTAGGCGGTGAGACCGGTGACCGAGAGCGGCCCGATCAGCATCTCGAGCGGCGCCTTCGTGGTGCGCTTGACGAGGCGGCGCGCCGGGACCGCGGCATAGTCCTGCCAGCCCCAGTCGCCTTCGACGATGTCGCCCGGCTTCAGCCCCGGGCTGCGCGATTCCACGATCTCGCCGATCGCGAAGCCGCTCATCACCTGGCCGGGCTCGAGCGCGTCGCGGTAGGTCTTGCCCATCATCCAGGCGCGGTTGGCCGGGTCGAGCGACAGCAGGCGCGTGCGCACCAGCGCCTCGCCCTCCTTCGCCGCCGGGATCGCGGTCTCGGTCCACTGGAAGGTGTCGGGTCCGATCTTGCCGGCGGGCGGCCGGGCGTAGAGCCACTGGCGGTTCATGATGTCAGTCCCGGTAGTTGGCGGCGCGCTTCTGCAGGTTCGACATCACCGCCTCGACCTGGTTGGGCGAACCGATCAGCTTCTGCTGCTCGACCGACTCGGCCATCAGGCCGGTCGCGGCGTCGACCGCGACGGCATCGTTCAGCAGGCGCTTGTTGGCGCGGATCGCGTCGGGGCTCTTGCCCGCGATCTCGCGCGCCGTCTCCAGCGCCGCCGCGCGCGGGTCGTCGACCACGCGGGTGACGAAGCCCAGCTCACGGGCCTCGCGGCCGTCGAACACGCGGCCGGTGTAGGTCAGCTCGCGCACGATGTCCTCGCGCGCGAGGTGGCGCATCAGCTGCGTGCCGGCGAGGTCGGGCACGAGGCCCCACTTGATCTCCATCACCGAGAAGCGCGCGTCCGGCGTCGCGTAGCGCATGTCGGCGCCCAGCGCGATCTGGAAGCCGCCGCCAAACGCCACGCCGTGCACCGCGGCGATCACCGGCACCGGCAGGGCGCGCCACTGCCAGGCGCACTGCTGCGGCCGGTTGGCGATGCCGTGGGTCCGCTTCGTCAGGTCGCGCACGCCCGGCACGGCGTCGCCGTCCTGCTTCATGGCGGCGAACGAGGCCATGTCGAGGCCGGCGCAGAACGCCTTGCCCTCGCCCGACAGCACGACGCAGCGCAGGCCCTTCATCGTGGCGAGCTGGGCGCCGGCCTCGAGGATGCCCTCGAACATCGCCGGGTCGAGCGCGTTCATCTTGTCGGCGCGGATCAGGCGGACGTCGGCGACGCCGTCCTTCAGCTCGATCGAAACACGGTCCTTCATTTCTCGCTCTCCGATTTCAGCCAGTCGCGCAGCCGGCGTTTCACTTCCTCGGGCGACAGGCGCGGTGGCGCGCTGCCGGGAGTCTGCAGCGTCCCGTCGGGATGCTTGGGCCACATCAGCACGGCGATGCCGCGCTGGACATCGGCATAGCTGCAGTCGTCGGGCAGCCGGTCGAGCAGCGCCCGCACTTCCGCCTTCACGTCCGTTGCCTTGCCGTCGCTCATCGCGTCACCATCAGCCAGAGGCCCTGCGCCACGTAGACCGAGCCGAGCGCCAGGATGACCCGGCGGGTCCAGTGGTAGAACTGCTTGTCCGACATACGGTCGAGGAAGCGCCGCGACAAGGTGGTGCCGATCACGGCGAAGATGCAGGCATAGCCCATGACCAGCCACTGCTCGAGGTCGCGGCCGGCCGGGTTGTCGATCAGGGCGCCGAAATAGGCGACCTTGGTGAGATGGCCCAGCACCTGGGCCGCCGCCTTGGTGGCGACGTTGACCTGCCGGGTCATGCCGGTGCGGACGTAGAAGATGTCGAGCAGCGGGCCGGTGACGCCCGAGACCAGCTGGATGCCGCCGCCGATCGCACCGGCCATGAAGGCCTGGCCGCCGCGCTCGATGTTGGGCGCCCAGCGCTGCGGCACCGCCAGCGCCACGAACGGCGTCAGGCCGACCGCCATCAGCACCAGCGCCTTGTCGGGCACGAAGTCGAGGAACGAGAAGAACAGCAGCGCCGTGGCCGCGCCCGAGCCGAACTGGAAGACCACGCTCCACTTCACGTGGTGGCGCCACAGCCAGGCCCGCCAGGCGTTGGCGGCGATCTGGATGATGCCGTGGAACACCATGGCGACCGGCACCGGCAGCACCGCCAGCAGGAAGCCGATCAGCAGCATGCCGCCCGCCATGCCGAAGATGCCGGAAATGAACGAGGTGACGACGGCGACGACGGCGAGCGCGACGAGGATCGGCAGGGAGAACATCCGCCGGGCGGCGTAGCGCACCCGCGCGCGCCTTGTCGAGGGCGCCCTGTTGGAGGGAGCCTTGTCGGAGACGCGCTCGACCGTGACTTTTGCCACTGAGCGGTCTCCCAACCCCCTCCTACAAGGGCAGGATGCGGGGCCCGGGCTGACGCGGCCCCCGCCGGGAGGCGCGCGATGGCCGGTCTGGATCGTCTGAAGGAAGCGCAGCGGGCGGCGCAGATGGCGGCCGCCCGGCGCTACGCCGCGCGGGCCGCCGAACGCGAGAAGAACAAGGCGACGGTCGAGACGCTGGGCCCCGGCGCCGCCGATTCGGCCGGCCGGCGGTCGCGCTTCGCGACCCGCATGGAGGCGTTCGGCAAGGCCCGGGCGCTGCGCAGCGCCCACCTGCTGCCGGTCGGGCTGGAGCGCAAGATCGGCGCCACCCTCGACTGGGTCGACGGCGCGCCGAGCGAGGTCTCGCGCAAGGCCGGCCGGCCGGTGGCGCGCATCGTCGACAACATCGGCGCCGGGCTGCAGCCCGAGGGCTTCGCCACCGGCTTCCTGGTCGCCACCGACCTGCTGATGACCAACCACCACGTCTTCCCGACCCGCTCGGACGCGGTCGGCGTGGGCGCCAACTTCCTCTACGAGCGGTCCGACCGCGGCACCGAGGCCGGCGTCGTGTTCGAGCTCGACCCAGACCGCTTCTACGTTTCGGACGAGGCGCTCGACTTCGCCATCGTCGCGGTCAAGCCGAAGTCGCTGACCGGCACGACGCTCGACACGCTGGGCGTCATCACGCTGGTCGAGGCGACGCCCAAGATCCTGCGCGGCCAGCCGGTCAACATCATCCAGTACCCGGAGGGCGGGACCAAGCGGTACGCCATCCGGCAGAACCGGCTGGTCGACATCCTCGATCGCGAAGGCTTCCTGCACTACGAGACCGACACCCTCGAGGGCTCGTCCGGATCGCCCGCCTTCAGCGAGCAATGGGAACTGGTGGCGCTGCACCACGCCGGCATTCCCGAGATGAAGAACGGCCGCATCGTGGCGGCCGGCGGCGGCTACTGGACCGACGGGATGCGCGACGACGAGATCCACTGGATCGCCAACGAGGGCATCCGGGTCAGCGCGATCGTCGGCCGGCTCTCCGCCATGACGCTGGCGAAGCCGGAGGAGCAGGCGATCCTGCGCGACCTGCTGGCCTCGACCACCGATCCCGTCGACGACATCAACCGGCGTACCGCCGTCGTGGCGAACCCGCTCGCGCCGGAGAGCGTCGCCCTTGCGGGCATCGGCCCGTCCCTCTCGATCCCGTTCCCGCCGGAGGCTGCCATGGCCAACAACCAGTTCATCTTCAACGGTCCCGTGACCATCCACGTCCACGCGCCGGGAACGGCCGCGCCGGCACCGGCGGCGGCGCCAGCGGGGGCGGTCGTCGCGACCGCGCCGGCGCCGGCCGCCGAGGAAGCGTCGATCCGCTTCGACCCGAACTACGCCAACCGCAAGGGCTACGATCCCGCCTTCCTCGACCCCAGGGGCGACATCCGCGTGCCGGCGCCGACCGTCGCGGCCGAGCGCCTCGACGAGATGCTGAAGGGCCGCGACGGCAAGCCGCTGGTCCTCAAGTACCACCACTTCGAACTGGCGATGAACGAGACACGGCGCCTGCAGATGTGGTCGGCGGCCAACGTCGACTACGATCCGGCACGCAAGCCCGACGGGTCGCGCACCTCGTTCGGCAAGGACAAGTGGATCCTCGACAAGCGCATCCCGTCGACGGCGCAGCTCACCGATCCCGACTTCTACAAGCCGGCGGGCCAGGTCGATCGCGGCCACATCGTGCGCCGCGAGGACAACGCGTGGGGCGACTCCGATCGCGAGGTCGAGTTCGCCAACTCCGACACGTTCCACTGGACCAACTGCACGCCGCAGCACGCGGCATTCAACCGCTCGTCGCCCGGCGGCGACTACGGCGACATCAAGGGCCTGTGGGGCGACTTCGAGAACTACATCCAGCAAAGCCGCAAGGGCAAGGACACCCGGGCGTGCATCCTGGCCGGGCCGGTGCTCGACGCGAAGGACCCGGTCGCCGACTTCGGCGACGGCGAGATCGCCTATCCCGTGCGCTTCTGGAAGGTCGTCTGCGTCGCCGAGCCGTCCACCGGCAACGGCAAGCGGCTGCGGACGTTCGGCTTCGTGCTCAGCCAGAAGCCGGTGGTCGACAAGTTCGGCATCGAGGCGTTCGGCGCCGGCCGCTTCAAGCGCTACCAGGTGTCGCTGGCCAAGATCACCGAACTGACCGGCGTGGTGTTCGCCGACCCGCTGCATGCCGCCGATGCCCTGCACGGCGCGCCGGAGTCGCTGCGCATCACCAGCGGTCGCCAGGTCGTGGGCCTGGTCGACGACGCCGCGCCCGCCGACAAGGTCGAGGAACCGGCGATCTAGTCCCTGTGATCTAGTGCCGGCGGCCGAACGGTGCTCTAACCGGGGGCATGCCAGACACCGATCTCCTGTTCATGCCGGCCGTCCGGGCGGCGGCGCTCGTGCGGTCCCGCAAGCTCTCGCCGGTCGAGTACCTCGACGCCGTGCTGGCCGCCACCGCGGCCGCCAACCCGCGTCTCAACTGCTTCCGCGAGGTCATGGTCGAGGCCGCCCGCCGCGACGCCCGCGCCGCCGAGGACGCGGTGATGCGCGGCGAGCCGCTCGGCCCGCTGCACGGCGTTCCGGTCAGCATCAAGGACCTGATCGACGTCGCCGGCGTGCCGACCCGGCACGGCTCGGCGATCTTCGAGGACAATCCCCCGGCGGCGGCCGACGACATCCTGGTGCGGCGGCTCCGGGCGGCCGGCGCCATCGTGTTCGCCAAGTCGACGACGCCGGAGTTCGGCGTCAAGGGCCTGACCGACGGGCCGTCGTTCGGCGTCACCCGCAACCCGTGGAACCTCGAGCGCACCTCGGGCGGCTCGTCCGGCGGCGGCGCGGCGGCGGTGGCAGCCGGGCTGGCGCCGCTGGCGCTGGGCACCGACGGCGCCGGCTCGGTGCGCGGGCCGGCCTCGTGCTGCGGCCTGGTCGGGCTGAAGCCGACGCTGGGCGCGGTGCCGGCCGACACCACGCGCGACGCCTTCGGCAACAACGTCTATGCCGGGCCGCTGACCCGCGGCGTCGCCGACGCGGCGCTGATGCACGACGTGCTGAAGGGACCGAGCGACAAGGACCCGTGGACGCTGTCGGGCGGCGTGCAGCACCCGCTGTCGCCCAGGCTTGCGTCGAACGACCTGTCGGGCGTGCGCATCGGCTACATCGAGCGCACCGCCAACCCGCGTGTCGCGGGCGACGTGGTGCGCAACACGAAGGCCGCGCTGGCGGCGTGGGAGAGCCTCGGCGCGGCGGTCGAGGAGATCACCGAGGCGATCGACTGGATCGAATACGAGGGCCGCGTCCTCTACCAGGCCAACTTCGCGGTGTTCTGCGCCCAGTACCTGCCGCGCTGGCAGAACCGCATGGACCCGGTGACGCTGGCCTTCATGGAGCGCGGCGCGACCTTCACCCTGGCCGACTTCCGCAACGCCCAGTTCGCGCGCACCGCGCTGTTCCGCCGCCTGCAGGGGCTGCTGGCGCGCTACGACTTCCTGGTGATGCCGACCAACGCCCGCACCGCGCTCGATGTCGGCCACGACGCCGCCAACGACGACGTGATGATCGACGGCCACAAGTGCGGCATCACCCGCCAGGGCTGGACCTCCTACCAGTACCCCTTCAACCTGAGCGGCCACCCCGCGCTCGCCCTGCCCTCGGGCTTCGGCGACGACGGCCTGCCGACCTCCGTGCAGGTGGTCGGCCGCTGGGGCCACGAGACCGACGTGCTGCGGATGGGCGCGCTGCTCGAAGCGACGCGCCCATGGGCGCAGCACCGACCGCCTGCGTCCTGAGACCCGCCACGCCGGCGCCCCGGGCGAAACATCGGACCGGCGTTTCTCTTCCCCGTGGGTTGGCCTGATGCTAGCGTCCGCGCCACGACAGGGAAAAAAGGCCGAACGGCCGCTTCACGAAAAACGGTATCGCTGGGAGGCATTCATGAAGGTCGCGAGGATTCTCGGGTTGACGGCTGCGCTCGTCGTCGGCGCCAGCGGCATGGCCGCGGCCCAGGCGCCCGCCAATCTCGACACCAAGAAGTTCAACGTGGTCGGCACGTGGAACTTCCTGAACATCAACAAGGTGGTCGAGGCGCCGTTCTGGAGCGAGCAGCTCGGCAAGGATTCGGGCGGCAAGCTGACCGGCAACATCAAGTCGATCACCGAGCTCAACCTGAAGGGCACCGAGGTGCTGCGACTGCTGAAGTCGGGCGTCTACGACGTGGCGCACGCGCTGCCGATCTACGTCGACGACGGCGCCGCGGTCTTCGAGGCGTCCGACCTGTCGGGTGCCGCGGCCAGCATCACCCAGCAGCGCGAGATCCTGAACGCCTGGATGCCGGAGATGCAGAAGATCATGCGCGACAAGTTCGGCGCGCAGATCGTTGGCACCTTCGCCTTCCCGCAGCAGGTCTTCTTCTGCCGCGACGAGATCGCGAGCCTCGCCGACCTCAAGGGCAAGAAGGTGCGCGTGCAGGGCGTCTCGCAGTCCGACCTGGTCAAGGCACTGGGCGGCGCGGCGGTGACCATCCCGTTCGGCGAGGTCGTGCCCGCGCTGGAGAAGGGCGTGGTCGACTGCGGCATCACCGGAACGCTGCCGGGCTACCAGGCGAAGTGGCCCGAGGTCGTGAAGACCGTCGTCGACGTCTCGCTGGGCTACACGGCGGGCTTCGTCGCGGTGAACCTCAACGCCTGGAACAAGCTTTCCAAGCCGACCCAGGAATTCATGACCGCCGAGTTCAAGAAGCTCGAGGAAGCGTCCTGGGCGAGCGTCGAGAAGGACACCAAGGAGGGTATCGCCTGCAACACGGGCAACGGCCCCTGCTCGGTCGGCCCGGCCGCCAAGCTCAAGCTGCTCGTGCCGTCGGACGCCGACCGCGCCGCCGTCAAGAAGGCCCTCAACGACACCGTCCTGCCGGAGTGGGCCAAGCGCTGCGGCGCGGATTGCGCCGCCAAGTGGACCGAGATGGTCGGCAAGAAGTACGGCCTCGCGGCCAAGGCGAACTGACGGGGACGCCGTCCGGGGCCGGCGAGGCAGCATGGATCGCTTGTGGCGCGGCGTCTCGGCCGCCGCTCTCTGGGGGGCATGGGCCGGCGGCGCCATGATCCTGCTCGCGGCCGTGGTCGTGACCGCGGAAGTGGTCAGCCGCAAGCTGCTGTCCTTCACCTTCTCGGGCTCCGACGAGATCGCCGCCTACCTCTTCGCCGTCGGCACGTCGTGGTCGATGGCGCACGTCCTGGTGACGCGCGGGCACGTCCGCATCGACGTGCTCTACGGGGCGCTCGGCCCCCGCGCCCGGGCCGCCTTCGACCTCGTGGCGCTGGTCGGGCTGACGATCCTCGTGCTCGCCATCGTCGATCGCGCCGGCGCCATCTTCATCGACAACCTCGAGGGCGCGAACCGGTCGAACACGCCGCTGCGCGTCCCGCTGGCCTGGCCGCAGGCGCCGTGGTTCGCCGGCTTCGCCCTGTTCCTCGCCGCCGCCGCGGTGGCCTTCCTGCGCAGCCTGCAGGCGCTGGTCCGCGGCGACCTCGCGGCGGCGTCGCGGATCATCGGCGTGCCGACGCAGGACGAAGAAGTGAAGGGCGAGCTTGGCTCCCTGGGCATCGGGACGCCGGACGCCGGCGAGAGGCGATAGACATGCTGGGCACCGCGCTTCTCCTCCTCGTCGCCCTGCTGGCGGTCAGCGTCCCGGTCGCCGCGGTGATGGGCGTGCTCGGCCTGGCGCTCAACCAGTTCTTCTCGTCGGTGCCGCTCTACCTCGCGATGGGCGACATCGTGTGGAACGCCAGCTCGGAATACATCCTGATCGCCATACCGATGTTCGTGATGCTGGGCGAGATCCTGCTGCGCTCGGGCATCGCCAACCGGGTCTATGCCGCGATCGCGACCTGGCTGTCGTGGCTGCCGGGCGGGCTGATGCACGCCAACATCGGCACCTGCGCCATGTTCGCGGCGACCTCGGGCTCGAGCGTGGCGACCGCGGCGACGGTCGGCGTCGTCGCCCTGCCCCAGGTCAAGATCCGCAAGTACGACGAGCCGCTGTTCCTCGGCACGCTGGCGGCCGGCGGCACGCTCGGCATCCTCATCCCGCCCTCGATCAACTTCATCCTCTACGGCCTGCTGACCCAGACCTCGGTGCCGCGCCTCTACCTCGCCGGCATGGTCCCCGGGCTGCTGCTGACCGCGTTCTTCATGATCATCATCCTGGCCGCCTGCCTGCTGACGCCCGCCAAGGGCGGGACGCCGATCCGCAGTACGTGGAGCGACCGGCTGAGCGGCCTCAAGGACCTGGCGTCGCCGCTGTTCATCTTCCTCGTCGTCGTCGGCTCGATCTACGCCGGCTGGGCCACGCCGACCGAGGCCGCCTCGATGGGCGTCTTCGCCGCGCTGCTGCTGGCGGCGTGGGAACGCGCGCTGAGCTGGCGGATGCTCAAGGCGGTGTTCGAGGGCACGATGCGGACCACCGCGATGATCATGCTGATCATCATCGCCGCGCAGTTCCTGAACTTCGTGCTGGCCAGCATCGGCGTCACCGACGGCGTGGCCAAGGCGATCGGCTCACTGGGGCTCGGCAAGTACGGGACGATGCTGCTGCTGGTCGCGTTCTACCTGGTGCTCGGCTGCTTCATGGAAACCATCTCGATGATGATCCTCACGACGCCGTTCGTGTTCCCGATCGTCGTCGGGCTGGGCTGGGACCCGATCTGGTGGGGGATCGTGCTCACCATCCTGATCGAGGCCGCCCTCGTGACGCCGCCGGTCGGGCTCAACCTCTACGTCGTGCAGAGCCTGCGGTCGTCAGGCGCCATCGCCGACGTGATCCGCGGCGCACTGCCCTTCGTCGGCGCCATGCTGGCGCTGATCGCGCTGCTGATGGCCTTCCCCGACATCGCGCTCGGCCTGCCGCAGTGGGTGATGGGCCGGGGCTAGCGCCCGCACGGGGTCTTTGCGCCGCCCGGGACCATCCCTTAGGGTCTTCCAAAACCCGGAGGAAACCGATGCGCAAATTCGTCCTGCTGGCCGCCCTGCTCGGCCTCGCCATTCCCGGCGCCGCGACGGCCCAGGACAAGTTCCCCGACAAGCCGGTGAAGATCATGGCGCCCTACGCGCCGGGCGGGAACATCGACGTCACCGCGCGCATCGTCGCCGACAAGCTGAAGGACGTGCTGGGCGTGCCGGTGCTGGTCGAGAACAAGGCCGGTGCCAGCGGCATGATCGGCAGCGACGTCGTCGCCCGCTCGGCGCCCGACGGCTACAGCCTGCTGGTCTCGGCCAACTCGCTGGTCGCCGTGCCGGCGATCTACGGCAACGCGCCCTACGACTGGCGCACCGCGTTCCAGCCGATCAGCCACATCCAGTCGGTGCCGGCCGTGCTGGTGGTGCCGGCCAACTCGCCGATCAGGTCGATGGCCGACTTCATCGCGCTGGGCAAGGACGGCAAGTTCTCGGTCGCCGATTCCGGCGTCGGCACGACCAACCACATCGCCATCGAGCTGATCGCCGACCTGACCGGCACCCGGTACACGCCGATCCACTACAAGGGCAGCGGCCAGGCCCACATCGACCTGATCGCCGGCCAGGTGCCGGCGCAGGTCGACCAGATCAACGCCGCGATCGGCCACATCAAGGCCGGCAAGATGCGCGCCATCGCGGTGTCGTCCGACAAGCGCCTGCCGCAGCTGCCCGACGTGCCGACCATGAAGGAGTCGGGCGTGAAGGGCCTCGAAAACTTCACCTTCAGCACCTACACCGGGCTGTTCGCGCCGGCCAAGCTGCCGCCGGACGTGCTCGCCAAGCTGAACGCGGCGATGGTCAAGGTGCTGAACGACCCGGCGGTGGTCGCCAAGTTCGCCGAGCTGACGGCGGAGACGAAGGCCAGCACGCCGCAGGAACTGGCGGCGATGCTCGACCAGGAAGAGAAGCTGGTCGTGCCGCTGATCAAGAAGATCGGAATCAAGGCGGAGTAATTCATCCCATGACCTGGCTTCCCCCGGCCGTCACCCCCATCGTCCTGCTGCTGATCTCCAACGTCTTCATGACGTTCGCCTGGTACGGGCACCTGAAGTTCACGGATCGGCCGCTGTGGCTGGTGGTGGTGGCGAGCTGGGGCATCGCCTTCGTCGAGTACTGCTTCGCCGTGCCGGCCAACCGCTGGGGCCACACGGTCTATTCCGCCGCCGAGCTCAAGACCATGCAGGAGGTGATCACGCTGACCGTGTTCGCCCTGTTCTCGGTGCTCTACCTCGGCGAGCGCATCACGCTGAACCACCTCGTCGGCTTCGCCCTGATCTGCGCCGGCGCGTTCTTCGTGTTCCGCGGGCCCCTGCCCGGCTGAGACCGCCGGGCCGGGAGCCCTACTCCGCGGCCTTCAGCCCGGCCGCCGCCTGGATCGCCGCCCTGGCGCGGGCCCCGGCGCGGCGGTTGCGGCGCTTGATCCACCACATGAAGAAGCCGGTGATCGCGAACAGCGGGATGATCACGCCCGACACGAACACCAGGAACTTGTAGAAGGGGCCGAGGCCGAGGCCGTAGTGCAGCGCGCGCTGCCACGCGAGGAAGCGCTCGCCGGTCGTCATGGTCCGCGGATCGAGCACGTCCATCACGGTGCGGCGCAGCGGGTCGATCACCACCGTGACCGGCGGCGCGCCGTCGCGGTGGTCGTCGCGCACCAGCGACACGCGCAGCGCCTGGTCCGGCCGGGTCGGCAGGAAGGCGTTGAGGAAGCGCGCGTCGGGAACGCGGCTCTTGGCCAGCCCGACGGCCTCGTCGATGCCCATCGGCGGCGTGCCGCGCATCGGCTCGACGCGGGCCAGCTGGGTCGCCGCGCGCACGTCGCGGCCGGGCAGCACCGTCGTGATGATCGATCCCACGGTCTGCGGGAAGGCGATGTAGACGCCGGTGAAGTTGACCAGCATGAAGAGCACCAGGCTCCAGATGCCGACCGCGCCGTGCAGCTCGCGGTGCAGGCGCAGGCCCTTGGCGCCGCGCCGGACCCGGAACGCGGCCTTCCACTGGCCGGGCCGCGGCCACCACAGGTAGAGGCCCGAGCAGCCCAGCACCAGCAGGGCGACGCCCAGCCAGCCGACGATCTCGCGGCCGACACCGCCCTGCAGGAACAGGTGGCCGTGCAGGTCATGGAAGAAGCGCACCCAGCCGGTCATGCCCTGCGACTTCAGCGGCTGCAGCGACACCGGGTCGAGCAGCACCTGCACGCTGCCGGCGAACGGGCTCTGGTTGCGCGGCTCGCCGCGAACCGGGCCAACCGGCCGCGACAGCCGCACCGCCGCCGGCTCGCCGACCTCGGCCGGCCAGCGCACCGCCATGGCGACCCGGTTGGGGTCGCTGACCGCCTGCTTCGCCGCCTCGACCAGCTCGGACGGCGCGCGCCACTCGCCGACGGTCGTCGCGGCCGGCTCGCCCTGGCCCAGCAGGTGCTCGATGTCGTGGCCATAGACCAGCACCGCGCCGCTGACGCCCATCACGACGAGGGGGAGCAGCAGGATCAATCCGATCCACAGGTGGAGCTGCTGCAGCCAGTAGCGCACGGTGCGTTGCTGGGGCTTGAGGGAGAAGGACGCCATCGTGACCTCGGGCCGTCGGCCGGACTGTGACGGGCTGGCGTCGGCTCGCCCCGGGAGGAGACTTCAGCCCGCGCCGAGCGCGCGGGCGACCTGGTTGGTGAGCAGCGCGGCCGCGTAGGCCAGCGCCAGCATGTACACGAAGGTGACCGCCATCCAGCGCCAGCTGCCGGTCTCGCGGCGGATCACCGCCAGCGTCGAGGCGCATTGCGGCGCGAACACGAACCACGCGAGGAAGGCGAGCGCGGTGGCGAGGCTCCAGTGGCCGGCCAGCGCCTGGCCGACCTGGGCCGCCGCTTCCTCGCCGCCGGCGACGGCGTAGATCGTGCCGAGCGAGCCGACCGCGACCTCGCGCGCCGCCATGCCGGGGATCAGCGCGACGTTGATCTGCCAGTTGAAGCCGAGCGGCGCGGTCAGCGGCTGGATCGCCGAGCCGATCATCGCGGCGAAGCTGTAGTTGATCGCCGGCCCGGTCGCGCCCTCCGGCGGCTGCGGGAACGAGGCGAGCAGCCAGATCAGGATCATCATGGCGAGGATGGTGGTGCCGGCGCGCTTGAGGAACAGCGTCGCGCGCGTCCACAGGCCGATCGCCAGCCCGCGCGGCTGCGGCAGCTTGTAGTCGGGCAGCTCGAGCATGAAGGGCTCGCCGGCCGCGCCGCGCCACACCAGCCGCTTGATCACGAACGACACCGCCAGCGCGCCGGCGATGCCGACGGCGTAGAGGCCGAACATCACCAGCCCCTGCAGGCCGACGAAGCCCCAGACGTCGCGCTCGGGCACGAAGGCGCCGATGATCAGCGTGTAGACCGGGATGCGCGCCGAGCAGGTCATCAGCGGCGCCACCAGGATGGTGGTCAGCCGGTCGCGCCGGTCGTCGATCACCCGGGTCGACATGATGCCGGGGATGGCGCAGGCGAACGACGACAGCAGCGGGATGAAGGCGCGGCCGTGCAGCCCGGCGCCGCCCATGATGCGGTCCATCAGGAAGGCGGCGCGCGCCATGTAGCCGAGATCCTCGAGCACGAGGATGAAGAAGAACAGGATGACGATCTGCGGCAGGAAGACCACGACGCTGCCGACACCGCCGATCAGCCCGTCCTTCAGGAAGCTGCGCAGCAGGTCGGGCAGCGGCGCCTTGTCGACGCCCTCGCCGAGCAGGCGGAAGGCGGCCTCGATGCCGTCCATCGCCGGCGCCGCCCAGGCGAACACCGCCTGGAACATCACGAACAGGATCGCCAGCAGGATCGCGAGCCCCGCCACCGGGTGCAGCAGCACGGCATCGACGCGGGCGGTCAGCGAATCGCGCCGTCCCGGTCCCTTGACCGCGGCGGCGAGCAGCCGGTCGGCCTCGCGCTGGCCGACCCGCAGCGCGCCGGCATCGGGCGCCTGCCAATCGGCCCGCGACGCGGCGGGATGGCGCTCGATTGCACGGTCGATCTCGGCCAGCAGCGCCTGGGTGCCGCCGCGCCGCACCGCCACCGATTCGACGACCGGCACGCCGAGCTCGCGCGACAGCCGTTCGGTGTCGATCTCGATGCCGCGCTTGCGCGCGATGTCCATCATGTTGAGCGACAGCATGACCGGCCGGCCGACATGCTTGAGCTCGAGCACGAGGCGCAGCGCCAGCCGCAGGTTCGAGGCGTCGCCGACGCAGACGATCAGGTCGGGCACTGGCTCGCCGCTGAGCCGGCCCAGCACGATGTCGCGGGTGATCGCCTCGTCGGGCGAGCGGGCGCGCAGCGAGTAGGTGCCGGGCAGGTCGACGACCCGCACCGTGCGGCCGGACGGCGTGGTCAACGGCCCGACTTTCTTCTCGACCGTGACGCCGGGATAGTTCGCGACCTTCTGGCGGCTGCCGGTCAGGGCGTTGAACAGGGCGGTCTTGCCGCAGTTGGGATTGCCGACCAGCGCGACCAGCGTGTCGCTCATGGCGCTGCCTCGACCAGCACCGCCATCGCCTCGCGGCGGCGCAGCGCCACCGTGGTGTGGGCCACCCGGACGGCGATCGGGTCGCCGCCGAACAGGCCCTGGTGCAAGAGCTCGACGTCGGCGCCCTCGACGAACCCCAGCTCGATCAGCCGGCGCTCCAGCTCCTCGCCGGACAGCCCGGTCCCGCCCTCTTCCGGCGACAGGCCCCGGATGCGCCCGCGGAAGCCCACCGGGGCTTTTCCGAGTGCTATGGTGAGTGCGGCGGTCATGGCGACGTCATTGCGAATAATTCGTAGTATCAGTTCGGGCCACGCTTGGCCAGTCGGGAGGGGGATTTAATGGCAACCATCGTACTCGCGCACGGGGCGTGGTCCGCATCGTGGGCCTGGAAGAAAATGCGTCCGCTGCTCGCCCAGGCTGGCCATACCTTCTTCTCTCCGACCTACACGGGGCTGGGCGAACGCGCCCACCTGATGCGCCCCGACATCGACCTCGATACCCATATCACGGACGTGGTCAATGTGCTCGAGTTCGAGGACCTGACCGACGTCACCCTGTTCGGCCACTCCTACGGCGGCATGGTCGCCACCGGCGTCGCCGACCGGGCGCGCGGCCGCATCCGCCGCGTCGTCTACATCGACGCCTTCGCGCCGAAGGACGGCCAGAGCCTGTTCGACCTGGTCGGGCCGAAGGCCGAGGCCAACATGCGGGCCGGCGCCGCCAAGGACGGCGAGGGCTGGAAACTGCCGGTGAACACGATGCCGCCCGACACCGCGCCCGAGGACGTGGCGTGGGCGACGCCGCGCCGGCGGCCGCAGCCGCTCAAGACCTTCGAGCAGCGGATCAAGCTCACCTCGACCGAGCCGCCACCGCCGCGCGCCTTCATCTATGCCCAGCGCAAGGGACCGGGCGACGTGTTCCGCCAGTTCCTCGACCGCGCCAACAGCGAGCCCGGCTGGAAGGGCTACGAGATCGACGCCAGCCACAACCCGCACATCACCTGCCCCAACGAGTTCATGGCGCTGCTGACCCGCATCATGGCCGAGACATGAGCGGCGCTCCCTCGGCGCAATCGATCCTCGGCGCGCTCGGCCGCGCGCCGCGCCGCGACGATTCGCTCACCCTCACCGGGGCCTCGGACCCGGTGTTCGCGAGCCCGTGGCGGGTCGCCGAGGCCGGGACGGCGGCGCTGGGCGCCGTCGGGCTGGCGGTTTCCGACCTGTGGCGGCGGCGCACCGGCCGCCCCCAGGCGGTGACCGTCGACCGCGCGGCGGCGGCGGCGTCGCTGCGCTCGAACACGTACGTGCTGCAGGACGGCAAGAAGCCGGTGTCGTGGGACCCGCTCGCCGGCCACTACCCGACGCGCGACGGCCGCATCATGTTCCTCCACACCAACCACCCGCACCACCGCGACGGCGCGCTGCGCATCGCCGGCGCGACCGAGGCGACGCGCGAAGCGCTGGCCGCCGCGGTCGCCCGGTGGGACGGGCTGGCGATCGAGCAGGCGATCGCCGACGGCAATTGCGTCGGCGGGCTGGTGCGCAGCCGCGACGAGTGGACTGCGCATCCGCACGGCCAGGCGGTGGCGACGCTGCCGCTGTTCGACATCGTGAAGATCGGCGAGGCACCGGCCGAGCCGCTGCCGAAAGGCGGCGAGCGTCCGTTGAGCGGCGTGCGCGTGTTCGACCTGACGCGCGTGCTCGCCGGGCCGACCAGCGGCCGCGTGCTGGCCGAGAACGGCGCCGACGTGCTGCACGTCGCGGCGCCGCACCTGCCCTACCAGACCGAGATCCTGATGGACACCGGCCACGGCAAGCGCTGCGCCTGGGTCGATCTCACGACGCCGTCGGGCGTCGAGACGATGACGACGCTGCTGCGCGGCGCCGACGTGTTCACGCAAGGCTATCGCCCCGGCACGCTGGCGGCGCGCGGCTTCTCGCCCGAGCGCGTCGCCGAGCTGCGTCCCGGCATCGTCTGTGTCAGCATCTGCGCCTACGGCCACCACGGCCCGTGGTCGGACCGCCGCGGCTTCGACTCGATCGTGCAGAACGTCACCGGCCTGTCGTCGGTCCAGGGCGGCAGCCGCGACACGCCGCGCAACCTGCCGGTCCAGGCGCTCGACTACATCGCCGGCTACCTCGCCGCGCTGGGCGCCATGGTCGGCCTCGCCCGCCGCGTCGAGCAGGGCGGCTCGTGGCATGTCCGCGTCTCGCTGGTCCAGGTCGCGCACTGGCTGGCCGGCCTCGGCACGGTCGACGCGTCGGCGGGCGCCGCCGAATTGCCCGACGCGGTGCTGGCGTCCCTGCTGATGGAGAGCGACGGCCCGTTCGGCCGCCTGCGCCACCTCAAGCC
Organism: Pseudomonadota bacterium; assembly: GCA_020160955.1. GTDB lineage: Bacteria > Pseudomonadota > Alphaproteobacteria > Reyranellales > Reyranellaceae > Reyranella. Next base: position 1,653 of record JAIUOX010000028.1, on the reverse strand, counting down.
GGCGGTCCAGTTCTCCGAGACGCCGGCGTTCTTCGCCCGTCCGCCGGAACCGCTGGGCACGTCGCCGGCCAAGTGGGCGTGACGTCCACGCCACGATGAGCGCCCCGGTGATTTCCTCCCTGCGCGCCAGCGCGGGGAGGTGTCGGCGTCTTCGCCGACGGAGGGGTCGAAGGCTTCATCACGAAGGCTCCTGACCCCTCCGCCCGCTGCGCGGACACCTCCCCGCGCTCACGCGCAGGGAGGAAGGCAATCATCGCGTCGGCCAGGTCCAGGCCGGACGCTCGGCGTCGGCGACGACGGTCTCGCCGAGCTGCTTCTCCAGCACGATGCGGTGCGCGCCGTGGGTCTCCAGCGCGGCGACCAGCGGGGCGGCGTGGCTGACCACGATCAGCTGGCTCGCCGTCGCGGCGCGCGCGATCAGGCGCGACAGCGCCGGCAGCAGGTCGGGATGCAGGCTGGTCTCGGGCTCGTTCAGGATCATCAGGGTCGGCGGCCGCGGCGACAGCAGCGCGGCGACCAGCAGCAGGTAGCGCAACGTGCCGTCCGACAGCTCGGCGGCGCGCAGCGGGCGCAGCAGGCCGTGCTGGCGCATCTCGACCTCGAAGCTGCCGTCCTGTTCCGACACCTCGATCGAGCCGCCGGGAAAGGCGTCGGCCACCGCCTCGTCGAGCGCCTCCGACGCACCGACGTCCTGGATGGTGGCGAGCGCGGCGGCGAGATCGGCGCCGTCCGACGCCAGCACCGGCGTGCGCGTGCCAACCTGGGGACGCCGCGCCGGCGCCTCGGGATCGGTGCGGAAGTGATCGTAGAAGCGCCAGTCGCGCAGCGTCTCGCGCAGCGTCAGCAGTTCGGCCGCGTCGCGCGGGTCGCTGCAGTGGGTCAGCATGCTGTCGCCCGCGCCCAGCCGATCCGACGCCATCCGCCACGCGCCCTCGGGATTGCGCAGGCTTCCCACCGGGCCCTTGCGCTGGGCGAAGGTGTTGGCGCGGCCAAGCAGCGGCCCGGTCCACAGGCTCTCGGCCTTGATCACCGGGTCGCGCCCGAAGCGCGTCGCCCCGCCGACCGGCAGGCCGAGATCGATCGCGTAGCCGTAGGTCGACGACGAGAAGCCGAGCTTCAGCGCCACCGGCGACCGGCGCGGGCCGCCCTGCACCGGCACCGCGCCGCGCTTCATGCCGCGCGACAGCGTCTCCGGCCCGGCCCAAAGCACCGACGACAGGCCGCCCTCGGCGGCCAGCGCGCCGACGACGCGGCCCTGCGCGATGTCGGCGAGCAGGCGCAACGCGCGGTAGAGGCTCGACTTGCCGCTGCCGTTGGCGCCGGTCACGACGGTCAGGGGCGCGATCGCGAGGCGCAGGTCGCGCAGCGACCGGTAGCCCTCGATGCACAGGCACTCGACGATGCTCATGCCGCCCATCGTAGAGCGACGCGGCATCGCTGCGCTACGCTGCGTGCAGCCGTCGTGCCGGCGCCCGCAGGGCGTCGAGGAAGCGCTGGCAGTAGACGGCGGCGGTGGTGCGCAGCACCTTGGCCTTGAGCGCGGCCTGGCGCTCGCGGCGTTCCTCGATCGGCATGGTCAGCGCCACGTGCATGGCGTCGGCGATCGCGTCGGGGTCGAACGGGTTGACGATCAGCGCCGCGTCGAGCTCGTGC
>JAIUOX010000027.1 GCA_020160955.1 Pseudomonadota bacterium | reverse complement strand
GGTTTGACACGGGAAATCCCAATCCTTCTTGGCTTCGGCGACCTCAACCTGCCAGCCTTTCCCCTTGTGGAAAAGGCAAATAGCGGGCGCTGTCCGGTGCGGCTGGGCCCATTCGAGCAACTGCGAGAGCGGCGCCAGGGCCCGCGCCGTGACCACGTCGGCCGCCGCGGCGGGCGCCTTCTCGATCCGGCTGACGACGATTTTCGGCTGGTTTTTCAAGGACATGCGGCGTCCGGCCTCGCCCAGGAAGGCGGCCTTGCGGGCGTCGGACTCGATCAGGGTGACCTGCAGGTCGGGCCGCAAGGCGGCGATCACCAGCCCGGGGAAGCCGCCACCGCTGCCGAGGTCGGCCAGCGCCCGGGCTTCCGCCGGGACGAGGGGAACGGCCTGCGCCGAATCGAGGACGTGGCGGACCCAGACCTCGTCCAGGGTAGTCCGGCCGACCAGGTTGATGGCCTTTTGCCAGCGTTCGAGGGTGGCGACGAGCAGGTCGAGCTGCTCGGCTGTTTCACGTGAAACAGGGGCGCCGAGCGCCTGCATCTGGTGCAGGAACCGGGCGCGACCGGAAGGGGGCTTCGACATCTAGGCGGCGCGGCGGCGCACGAACTTCAGGAGGCCGACCAGCGCGGCCGGCGTCACCCCGGAAATGCGGGCCGCCTGGCCCAGCGTCTCGGGCCGGTGGGCTTCCAGCTTCTGGCGGATCTCGTTGGAAAGGCCGCCGACCTGGCGGTAGTCGAGGTCGGCCGGCAGCTCGAGCGCCTCGTCCCGCCGGTAGGCCTCGATGTCCTGGCGCTGCCGGGCGAGGTAGCCTTCGTACCGGGAGTCGATCGTGACCTGCTCGGCGATCGCCGGCGCGACCGCGCCCAGCTCGGGCCACAGCGTCGCCAGCCGCGTCCAGTCGACATCGGGATAGGCCAGCAGGTCGAGCGCCGACCGCGGGACCCCGTCCTGGTTGATGACGATCCCGCGCCTGGCCAGGGCCGAGGGCGACAGGGTCAGGCTCCCGGCCAGCGTCCGGGCGGCGGCCAGCGCCTCCTGTTTCACGTGAAACATCCGGGCACGCTCCGACCCGACGCAGCCGATCTCGAGGCCGCGCGCCGTCAGCCGGCGGTCGGCGTTGTCGGCGCGCAGCCACAGCCGGTACTCCGCCCGCGAGGTGAACATGCGGTAGGGCTCGGTGACGCCCAGCGTCACGAGGTCGTCGACCAGCACGCCGAGGTAGCCCTCGGCCCGGTCGACGGTGAACGGGCGGGATCCCGCGGCGGCCAGGGCCGCGTTGAGGCCGGCGATCAGCCCCTGGGCGGCCGCTTCCTCGTAGCCGGTGGTGCCGTTGATCTGGCCGGCCATGTAGAGGCCGGGGATGCGCCGGGTCTCCAGCGCCGAGGTCAGCTCGCGCGGGTCGACGTGGTCGTACTCGATGGCGTAGCCCGGGCGGCGCATTTCTGCGTGCTCGAGCCCCGGTATGGTACGCAATAATTCGACCTGGACCTCGCGCGGCAGCGAGGTCGAGATGCCGTTCGGGTAGACCGTGTCGTCGTCCAGCCCCTCGGGCTCGAGGAAGATCTGGTGCCGGTCGCGTTGGCCGAACCGGACGACCTTGTCCTCGATCGACGGGCAGTAGCGCGGGCCGACGCTCTCGATCGCCCCCGAGTACATCGGCGCCCGGTGCAGGTTGGCCCGGATCAGCGCATGGGTCGCCGGCGTGGTCGCGGTGATGTGGCAGGCGATCTGCGGCGTGGTGATCCGGTCGGTGAGGTAGGAGAAGGGCTGGGGCGGGTCGTCACCGTCCTGCCGCTCGAGGCTGGCGTAGTCGATGGTGCGCCCGTCGAGCCGCGCCGGCGTTCCGGTCTTCAGCCGCCCCAGCGCGAAGCCCAGGCGATGCAACGTCTGCGCGAGTGCTGTCGAGGGTTCCTCAACCCCGTCGCCGCGCGCCCGGCCGGCCGGCACCTGCATTTCACCGCAGTGAATCAGGCCTCGCAGGAACGTGCCGGTCGTCAGGATCACGCGGCCCGCGCCGATTTCGCGGCCCGATTCCGTGACCACGCCGGCACACGCGCCCCGTGCATCTAGGAGGATGTCTGCAACCGGGTCGGCCACGATCTCGAGGTTGGCCTGCTCGGCCAGCAGCGCCTGCATGGCCTGGCGGTAGAGCTTGCGATCGGCCTGGGCGCGCGGTCCGCGCACCGCCGGGCCCTTCGACAGGTTGAGGGTCCGGAACTGGATGCCGGCGCGGTCGATGGCGCGACCCATCACGCCGTCCAGCGCATCGATCTCGCGCACGAGGTGGCCCTTGCCCAGGCCGCCGATGGCCGGGTTGCACGACATCTCGCCGATCGTGTCGAGCCGGTGCGTCAGCAGGAGGGTGCGCGCGCCCAGCCGCGCCGCGGCGGCGGCCGCCTCGCAGCCGGCATGCCCGCCACCCACCACGATGACGTCATAGGGAAAGGCCCGCATGGCGGGCGTTTTACGGAACGCGCCGGGTCCGGTCCAGATGACTCGTGTCGTTGAGGCGCTGCAGCCGCACCGTGCCGTCGGCCGCCACCTCGATCTCGTTCAGGCTGCACGGGTCCTGGACCAGCCGCCAGTAGCCGGACAGCGGCAACTCGACCAGCCCGAGCAGCAGCACCCGGTTCACGCTGTCATGACCGACCAGCACGACGGTCTCGCCGGCGTGCCGTTGCAGCACCGTGCGCAGCAGGTCGAAGGCCCGCATCGCCACGTCCTGCAGCGACTCGCCGCCCGGAAAGCGCACCAGCTGCGGCGCCGTCTTCCAGCGGGCATAGGCCTCGGGCTGCTCGGCGCGCACCTCGTCGTGGGTGCGCATCTGCCAGGCGCCGTAATCGATGTCGGCCAGCCCGTCATGCGCCTCGGCCTTCGCGCCGCAAGCCTTGGCGATCGCCTCGCCGGTGCGCACGCAGCGCTGCATCGGGCTGGTGTAGATCGCGGTCGGCTTGAGCGGCGCCACGCGCTTGGCCAGCGCCACCACCTCCTTGCGCCCCTGCTCGGTCAGCGCCAGCTCGGCGCGGCCGCGGAAGCGTTCGGGCTTCAGCCCCTCGACGTGGCCATGGCGGGTCAGCAGGATTCGGGTCATCTCCCGATCCTAGCAGGTCGATCCTTCAGGCGTCTGCCCCGCGCATGCTCATGCCGCCTTGAGCAGGCGTTCGATGGCGCGGCGCAACGGCGTCGCCGAACGGGCATAGGTCGACCACGGCCTGGCCTTGCGCAGCAGCGCCGGCGCGGTGCGCAGCGTGAAGCGCTTCGGATCGAGGCCCTTCCTCACCTGCGTCCAGGCGACCGGCATCGACACCGGCGCGCCGGGCCGGGCGCGCGGCGACAGTGGCGCCACCGCCGTCGAGGTCCGGTCGTTGCGCAGGTAGTCGAGGAAAATGCGGCCGGCGCGGTCTTTCCTGGCCATCGACAGCAGGTACTTGTCGGGCTGCTCGTCGGCCAGCCGGCGGCAGACCTCGCGCGTGAACGACTTGGCGGCGTCCCAGCCGGGCGAATCTTCGTCGTCGGTGAGCGGCGTCACCACGTGCAGGCCCTTGCCACCGGTGGTCTTGCAGAAGGTCTTGAGGCCGAGTGTCTCCAGCCGCCGGCGCAGTTCCAGCGCGCCGGCGATCACCGCGTCGAAGCCGACATCGGGCGCCGGATCGAGGTCGAACACCAAGCGCCCCGGCCGGTCCGGTGCGCCGGGCTGACCGTTCCACGGGTGCAGTTCGGTGGCGTCGCCCTGCGCCGCCGCGACCAGCCCCTCGACGCGGTCGATCTGGAGGTAAGGCTTGCGGTCGCCGCGCACCTTCACCCGCTCGATCAGGGGCGAGGTGCCCGGCGCGGCATGGCGCTGGAAGAAGGGCGGTGCGCCGTCGATGCCCTCCGGCGTGCGCACCAGCGAACACGGCCGGCCGCGCAGGTGCTCGATCATCCAGTCGCCGACCGCCTCGAAGTAGCGCGCCAGCTCGAGCTTGGTGACCGGCGGATCCTCGGCCGGCCACAGCGCCTTGTCGGGATGGGAGATCGACACGCCCATGACCACGGCCGACCCGCCTGTGCCCCGCGCGATCTGCTTCAGGGTGCGGCCCGAGGCGACCGAGGTGTCTTCTTCCAGGAGGTCGTCGGCTGCGCCCTCGCGCGCCGCCGCGTCGCGACGCTTGATCAGCAACCAGTTGGTCCGGCCTTTCTTGCCCGCCCGGTCATGCTTCATGCGGACCAGCACCCAGCCGCCGTGCAGCCGCTCGCCTTCGAGGTCGAACGTGAGATCGCCCTTGCGCAAGCCCTCGTGCGGGTCGCCGACCGGTGTCCAGGTGCCGCGGTCCCACAACTGCACCGTGCCGCCGCCATACTGCCCCTCCGGGATCGTGCCCTCGAAGTCGCCGTAGTCGAGCGGGTGATCCTCGACCGCGACCGCCAGCCGCTTCACCGCGGGATCGAGCGACGGGCCCCGGGTGACCGCCCACGACTTGAAGACGCCGTCGAGCTCGAGCCGGAAGTCGTAGTGCAGCCGCGTCGCGTCGTGCTTCTGGACGACGAAGCGCCAGCGCGGCGCCGAGGCGACCGCGCTGTCCTTGCGCACGTGTCGAGTCGCTGGTCGGATCGTTCGGTCTCCTTCGCTGAAGAACGGAACGATGCGGCGATCGTTCCTACTTGCCGATGCAGAAGTCGCGGAAGATCACGTCGAGCAGTTCGTCGACGCGCACCGTGCCGGTGATGCGGCCGAGCGCCCGCATCGCCAGCCGCACGTCCTCGGCCGCCATCGCGACCTCGGGCGCGGCCATCGAGCGGCCGAGCGCGGCGTGGGCTTCGAGCAGCGCGGCGCGATGGCGTTCGCGGGTGAGCGGCGGCGCGGCCCGTGCCTGCATCAGGTCGGCGGCGCGCGCTTCCAGGGCCGCCAGCAGGTCGGGCACGCCGGCGCCGGACTTCGTCGACAGCGCCAGCACGTCGTCGGAATCGACCGCGGCGAGGTCGGTCTTGTTCACCACCACGAGGTCGCGACCGGTGTCCCAGCCGTCTTCCAGCCCGACCAGCATGTCGCCGGCCGCGCGCCAGTCGGTGGTGGCATCGAGCACCAGCACGCGCAGGTCGGCGGCGGCGGCGCGGGCGCGGGCCCGCCGCACGCCCTCCAGCTCGATCTCGTCGCCGGTCTCGCGCAGGCCCGCCGTGTCCGCCACCACGACCGGCCAGCCGCCGAGGTCGAGGTGCGCCTCGATCACGTCGCGCGTCGTGCCGGCGGTGGCCGAGACGATCGCCATGTCGCGCCGCGCCAGCAGGTTCAGCAGCGACGACTTGCCGGCGTTCGGCGGCCCGACGATGGCGATCTGCAGCCCGTCGCGCAGCCGCTCGCCGCGCCGGTCGTCGAGGTGGGCGGCGATCTCGGCGCGCAGCCGCTCGACGGCGACCCGGACCTCGTCGGCGATGCCGTCGGGCAGGTCCTCGTCGGGAAAGTCGATCGCCGCCTCGAGGTGGGCGAGCGCCCGCAGCCCCAGCGTCCGCCAGTCCTCGTAGAGCCGGCGCAGGCCGCCCTCCAGCTGCTGCAGCGCGACGCGGCGCTGCTGGTCGGTTTCGGCCGCCACCAGGTCGGCGATGGCTTCGGCCGCGGTGAGGTCGAGCTTGTTGTTCTCGAAGGCGCGGCGGGTGAACTCGCCCGGTTCGGCCGGCCGGCAGAAGCCCAGCTTGCCGATCGCCGCCAGCGCGCCCGCCACGACCGCGCGGCCGCCGTGCAGGTGGAGCTCGGCCATGGTCTCGCCGGTCTCGGTGAAGGGCGCCTCGAACCAGACGACCAGGCCGCGGTCGATCGCCTCGCCGCTCAGCGGGTCGAGCACCGGCCGCACCGCCATGTGGCGCGGCGGCGGCAGGGCCGGGTCGCGGGCCGAGTGGCCGCGCTCGAAGGCCTTGCGCTCGGTCAGGAAGATCAACGCCTCGGCGGCCCTCTGGCCGCTCAGCCGGATCACCGAGATCGCGCCGGGCTGGGCGCGCGACGGCGTCGGCGTCGCCAGCGCGTAGATCGTGTCGCGCTGCATCAGGTGCGGCGCGGCTGCCCGGCCGGAGGGCGGGTCGCCGGCGCGGGCACGGCGCCGGGCGGCGGCCGCGCGATCACCCGGTCGGCGATCCTGTCGTAGACCGCCTCGGGGATCAGCCGGCGCTCGACCAGCTCGGTCTTGGCCTTGAACGGGCGGGCCCGGATGATCGCCTCGGCGCGCACCTCGCCGATCCCGTCCAGCGTCATCAGGTCGTCGCGGCTGGCCGAGTTGAGGTCGATCTGGGGCCCGGCCGGCGCGGCCGCCGGCGGCGGGGGCGCAGGGGTGGCGGGGCGGGTCTGGGCCATCGCCGGCGCCGCCGCGAGCAGCAGCGCGAGGCCGGCCAGGACAAGTCGCACGGACATGGCGGCAGGATAGCCGAAAGCCCCTGCGCGGCGCGCCTGTTTTACGCGGCCGGGGGGCTGTAGTATCCGCGCGCCATGGCCAAGCCCTACGATCAGATCCCCGAGCGCCGCGCCATCGTGCGGCGTCGCGCGCTGGAAGAGGCGCTGGCCCGCCTGGTCGAGGACGTGCCGGCCGGCAACGAGCCGCCGCGCGCCGCCGTGCTCACCCTGTTCCGCGACGCCCTGGCCCATGGCCGGGCCGAGATCCGCCGCCGCTTCGAGGAGCCGGGGCCGCTGCGCAACGACGGCGAGCAGGTGCTGGCGGCGCATTCCTTCCTGATGGACCAGCTGATCCGGGTAATCTTCGACTTCGCCGAGCAGCGCATCTTCCCGGCCGCCAACCCCAGCGCCGCCGAGCGGCTGGGCGTGGTGGCGACCGGCGGCTACGGCCGCGGCGGGCTGGCGCCGCTCAGTGACATCGATCTGCTGTTCCTGCGTCCCTACAAGCAGACGCCGCGCGGCGAGCAGATCGTCGAGTACATGCTCTACCTGCTGTGGGACCTCGGCCTGAAGGTCGGGCACGCCACCCGCACGGTCGAGGAAACCCTGCGCTACGCCGAGCGCGACCAGACGATCCGCACCGCGCTGCTCGAGGCGCGCTACGTGTGGGGCGACCGCGCGCTGTTCGACGAGATGACGAAGGGCTTCGCCCAGCAGTTCCTGTCGGGTGACGGCCGCGACTTCGTCGAGGCCAAGCTGCAGGAGCGCGACCAGCGCCACCAGCGCATGGGCGACTCGCGCTACGTCGTCGAGCCCAACGTCAAGGAAGGCAAGGGGGGCTTGCGCGACCTCCACCTGCTGTTCTGGATCGCCGAGTACCTCTACCGCGTGCACGAGCCGGCCGAGCTGGTCGCCAAGGGCGTGCTGACCCGCGAGGAGGCGCGCCACTTCGAGCGCGCCGAGCGCTTCCTGACGACCGTGCGCTGCCACATCCATTACCTGACCGGCCGTCCCGACGACCGCCTGTCGTTCGAGCTGCAACGCGAGATCGCGGCGCGGCTGGGCTACCAGGACCGGCCCGGCAGCCGCGGCGTCGAGCGCTTCACCAAGCACTACTACCTGCACGCCAAGACGGTCGGCGACCTGACGCGCATCTTCGTCGCCGCGCTGGAGGACAGCCGCCGCCGCAAGCCGCGCCTGGCCGCGCTGTGGCAGAGCCTGCGGCCGCGCGAGCTCGACGGTTTCCGGCTCGACGGCGAACGTCTCGCCGTCGCCGCGCCGGACAGCTTCGCCACCGATCCGGTCGCCATCCTGCGGCTGTTCGCGGTGGCGCAGGAGAACGACCTCGACATCCACCCGGCGACGCTGCGCCTGGTGACGCAGAACATCCGGCTGGTCGACCGGCTGCGCAACGATCCCGAGGCCAATCGCCTGTTCATGCAGATGATGACGTCGCGGCACGATCCCGAGACCACGCTCAGGCGCCTCAACGAGGCCGGCGTGTTCGGCCGCTTCATTCCCGACTTCGGCCGTGTCGTCGCGCAGACGCAGCACGACATGTATCACACCTACACGGTCGACGAGCACACCATCCGGGCGATCGGCATCCTGGCGCGCATCGAGAACGGCAGCCTCAAGGAAGACCATCCGCTGGCCTCCGACGTCGTGCACAAGATCCTGTCGCGGCCGGTGCTCTACCTGTCGGTGCTGCTGCACGACATCGCCAAGGGCCGCGGCGGCGATCACTCGGTGCTGGGCGCCGACGTCGCGCTGCAGCTCGGCCCGCGGCTCGGCCTCAGCGCCGCCGAGACCGAAACCGTGTCGTGGCTGGTGCGCTACCATCTCGGCATGTCGGCGACCGCCTTCCAGCGCGACCTGATGGATCCCAAGACCATCGAGACCTTCGCCGCGCTGGTGCAGTCGCCGGAGCGGCTGCGCCTGCTGCTGGTTCTCACGGTGTGCGACATCCGCGCGGTCGGGCCCAACGTCTGGAACGGCTGGAAGGCGGCGCTGCTGCGCCAGCTCTACTACGCCACCGAGCAGGTGCTGTCGGGCGGCACGCTGTCGGGCGGCCGCGGCGAGCGCATCAAGCATATCCAGTCCGAGGTGGCGCGCCGGCTGGCGAGCTGGAGCGACGCCGATCGCGAGGAACACTTCGCGCGCGGCTACGCGCCCTACTGGCTGTCATTCGATCCCGACACGCTGGCCCGCCAGGCCGAGCTGGTGCGGCGCGCCGAGACCGACCGCCAGCCGCTGGCGATCGAGCACCGCGTCGACACCGAGCGCTCGGTCACCGAGGTCACGATCTACACGCTCGACACGCACGGCCTGTTCGCCCGCCTTGCCGGCGCCATGGCGATCAGCGGCGCCAACATCGTCGACGCCAAGATCTTCACCCTGGCCAACGGCATGGCGCTCGACACGTTCTGGATCCAGGACCTCGACGGCAAGCCGTTCGACGGCCCGCAGCGTCTGGCCCGCCTCGCCGCGCGCGTCGAGATCGCGCTGTCCAACCGCCTCGACATCCAGCGCGAGCTCGACAGCCAGCGGGCCTCGTATCCCAAGCGCGACCGCGTCTTCACGGTCGAGCCGCGCGTGCTGATCGATAACAACGCCTCGGACACCTTTACCGTGATCGAGGTCAATGGCCGCGACCGGCCGGGCTTCCTGCACATCGTCACGCGGGCGCTGACGCGGCTCAACCTGCAGATCACCTCGGCGCACATCACGACCTACGGCGAGCGCGCGGTCGACGTTTTCTACGTCAAGGACCTGTTCGGCCTGAAGGTCGTGAACCAGGAAAAGCTGAAGCAGGTCGCCGCCACCGTCGAGAGCTCGATCCGTGACTTCGACGCCCGCTTCGACCCGGTGACCAAGGCGGCAGAGTAGAAGGGTCCCTCGCTGCGCTCGGGATGACAAGAAAGACTGTCATCCCGAGCGCAGCGAGGGACCTTTCACTATTCCGGCTTGAAGCCCGATTCGACCAGCAGGGCGGTGTTGGTCTCGACCTCGGTCTTGATGAAGGCGGCGAACTCCTTGGGACCGCGCGCGGTCGGCACGATGCCGAGCGACGTGGTCTTGGCGATGAAGGCGGGGTCCTTTGAGACCTCCGCCATCGCCGCGGCGAGACGGTTGACCACGGGATCCGGCGTGTCCTTCGGCGCCCACACGCCGTACCACGAGCTGATGTTGAAGCCCTTGAGACCGACCTCGTCGCTGGTCGGGATCGACGGCGCCAGCGACGTGCGCTCCTTCGAGGTCACGAACAGGCCGCGCGCCCGGCCCGAGGTCGCCAGCGGCAGCAGCGCCGTCCAAGGGTCCATGAACAGCTGCACGTTGCCGGCCACCAGGTCGGCGTTGGCCGGCGCCGTGCCCTTGTACAGGATCGTGTCGAGCGGCAGGCCGGTGCGCTTGAGGAAGGCCAGGGTCGCGATGTGGCCGGCTGAGCCGCCGGACGACAGCGCGAAGAAGTACTTCTTCGGCTCCTTCGCGATCGCCGCCATGGTCGAGGCGTAGTCGGTGCCCGGCACGTTGTTGTTGACCAACAGCACCAGCGGCGCCTCGCCGGCCTGGGCGATGGCGCGGAAGTCGGTCTGCGGATCGTATGGGCAGGTCGGCACCACCGTCTTGCCCAGCACGAACAGGCTGGCGTTGAACAGCAGCGTGTAGCCGTCCGGATCGGACCGCCGGACCGTTTCCGAGCCGACCGTGCTCGAGGCGCCGCCGATGTTCTGGACGACGATCGGCTGGCCAAGTTTTTCGGACAGGCGCTCGGCGGTGATGCGGCCGAGCCCGTCGGTGCCGCCGCCCGGCGGGTAGGGCACGACCATCTTGAGCGGACGGCTGGGGAAGGCCTGGGCGCGGGCGCGCGACGACAGCGCCGGGGCCGCGAGCAGCGACGCGCCACCCGCGGCGAGAACCGTGCGACGGCGCATCAGGGCTGGACCGAGACGGCGGGAACGCAGGACACGCCGCCCGCGGCTTCGCAGACGGTGCCGACGACGCGGCGGCTACGCAGGTCGCCACAGGCGACGCCGAGCGCCTTCGAGGTATCGAGATGCTGCTTCAAGGTCGCCGTCCCTCCGGGTTGGATCGGGTAGAGCACGCCCTCGCGATAGGCCGACTTCAGTTCGACCGTGCGCTCCTGGCCGTTCTCCAGCGTCACCGCGACATCGACCTGCAGGAAGTCGACGACCTGGGACGACCGGTTCTCGACCACGAGGCTCGGCACGCAGTTACCGAACACCATCGCGTCCTGGCCGCGCGTGACCTCGATCGGTCCCGCCGCCAGTACCGTCCGCACTGCAAAAGTCATACCAAGTGCAAATAAGAGATGGCAAGGACGAACCATCATCGTCGCCTCCCTGGAAGGGTCCGGTCGGAAAGGCCTAGCCGGCCTGCAGCCTCTGCTCGCGGCGCACCTGCAGCATCTGCATGATCGCCGCCGCGGTCTCCTCGATCGACCGCCGCGTGACGTCGATCGTCGCCCACTTGCGCCGGGCATAGAGCCGGCGGGCTTCCTGGATCTCGCCCTGGACCTGGTCCATGTCGGTGTAGTCGCTCTCGGTGCTTTCCTGGAGCAGGCGCAACCGGTTGACCCGGATCTGGACCAGCCGCTCGGGATCGGTGATCAGCCCGACGACCAACGGACGACGCGCCGATTCGAGCTCGGCCGGCGGATCGACGCCCGGCACCAGCGGCACGTTGGCCGCCCGCACGCCGCGGTTGGCGAGGTAGACGCAGGTCGGCGTCTTGGACGTCCGCGACGGCCCGACCAGCACGACGTCGGCGTCATCGAGGTCGTGCGTCGACTGGCCATCGTCGTGCGCCAGCGTGTAGTGCATCGCGTCGATGCGGTCGAAGTAGCCTTCGTCGAGCTGGTGCTGGCGGCCCGGCCACTGCTCACTCTTCGAATGGAAATGGACGGCCAGCACGCTCATCACCTGGTCGAGCACGCCGACGCAGGGCAGTTGCAGGCGCCGGCAATGATCGCGCACGAGGTCGCGCAAATCCGGGTCGACCAGCGTATAAAGGACCGGGCCACGGTCGCGCTCGACCGACTGCATCACCTTTTCCATCTGGCCCTTGGTGCGGACCAGTGACCAGACATGCTCCTGCACGAACACGCCCTCGTACTGCACGAGGCAGGCCCGCGCGACGCTCGACACCGTCTCGCCGGTCGAGTCGGACACCAGGTGAACGTGGAAATTGCGGTTGGCCACGCCCCTGTTTACCCCACAGGGCCCCGGGGAGAAACGCGGGATTGCGACGGGCGAATCGGGGACAGGCCAACGGTTCGCCGGACCGCCCCGGATTCGGGTCCCGACTCGCCCGGTCCATGCCCCTCGCGATCCCCTGCGGACAGTCCGGGAGGAACACCCTGCGAATCGTGAATCTCCCCGGAAAAGGCCGTGGAATCGATGCCGGCCGATCCACAGCCGCTTGGGGATGCCGATCCAAAAGGGCGCATCCCCATGTGCCACACCCCCTACGACTCCTACTACCTTCTATGAAAGAGTAAGAGGAAAGGCATGAGGACGAACGCGTGAGCGAGAGCAAGTTCCTGAAAACCGTGGCCGGGCAACGCTTCGCCACGCCACCGATCTGGCTGATGCGCCAGGCCGGGCGCTACCTGCCGGAGTACCGGGCGGTCCGCGCCACGACCTCGTCGTTCCTCGAGTTCTGCTACACGCCCGACAAGGCGGTCGAGGTGACGCTGCAGCCGATCCGCCGCTACGGCTTCGACGCGGCCATCATCTTCTCCGACATCCTCGTGGTGCCCGACGCGCTCGGCCAGCGCACCTGGTTCGAGCAGGGCGAGGGTCCCAAGCTCGAGGCGCTCACCGATCCCGCCGACTTCGGAAAGCTGTCGCGGGGCCGGCTGCCCGAGAAGCTGGCGCCGGTCTACGAGGCGATCCGGCTGACCCGCGCGGCGCTGCCGAAGGAGACCGCGCTGCTGGGCTTCGCCGGCGCGCCGTTCACGCTCGCCTGCTACATGATCGAGGGCGGCAGCAGCAAGGACTTCGCCAAGGTGAAGACCTGGGCCTACAGCCATCCCGAATCGTTCGGCCTGCTGATCGACCTGCTGGTCGATGCCGTGGTCGATCACCTGTCGGCCCAGGTCGATGCCGGTGTCGATGCCGTGCAGCTGTTCGACTCGTGGGCCGGCGTGCTGCCGGAGGAGCAGCTGTTCAGCTGGTCGCTGCAGCCGATGGTGCGCATCGCCCACGCGCTGAAGGCGCGCCATCCGAAGATCCCGGTGATCGCCTTCCCGCGCGCCGTCGGACCGGCGGCGCTGATGTATCGCCGGCCCGATGCGTTCGACGTGCTGTCGATCGACACCAGCCTCGGCGCGCACTGGGCGTCGCGCGAGCTGCAGCCGCAGATCTGCCTGCAGGGCAACCTCGATCCAATCATGCTGGTGGCCGGCGGCCCGGCGCTGGAGCGCGAGGCGACCCGCATCCTCGACAAGCTCGGCCACGGCTCGTTCGTGTTCAACCTCGGGCATGGCGTGGTGCCGCAGACGCCGCCCGACAACGTCGCGCGGCTGGTCGAGATCGTGCGCAACTGGAAGCCTTCGGCAGCGTGAGTATCTTGTCTTGAAGGTCGCCATCATCCTGTTCAACCTCGGCGGGCCCGATTCGCTGGAGGCTGTCGAGCCGTTCCTGCGCAACCTGTTCGGCGATCCCGCGATCCTGCGCGTGCCGTCGTTCGTGCGCGGTCCGCTCGCCCGCTTCATCGCGCGGCGTCGCGCGCCCAAGGCCCAGGGCATCTACGCCCAGATCGGCGGCTCGTCGCCGATCCTCGGCCAGACCGAGGCGCAGGCCCGCGCGCTCGAGGAAGCGCTGGCCAACGATGGCGGCGAACGCCACGAGTTCCGCGGCTATGTCTGCATGCGCTACTGGCACCCGATGACGCCGGCGGTCGTGAAGTCGGTCGAGCGTTTCGCGCCGGATCGTATCGTGCTGCTGCCGCTCTACCCGCAATACTCGACGGCGACGACGGCCTCGTCGTTCCAGGCGTGGAAGGAACTGGCGCACTTCAAGGTGCCGACGTCGGAGATCGCCGACTACCCGCTCGAGCCGGGCTTCATCGCGGCCTCGGTCGCCCTGGTGAACGAGGGCCTGGCCCAGGCTGGCGAGGGACCGACCCGCGTGCTGTTCTCGGCGCACGGCCTGCCCGAGCGCGTCATCAAGGCCGGCGATCCCTACCAGAAGCAGGTCGAGCAGACGGCCGGCGCGATCGCCAGCGCGATCGGCGGGCTCGACTGGTCGGTGTGCTACCAGAGCCGCGTCGGGCCGCTGAAGTGGATCGGGCCATCGACCGAGGCCGAGATCGAGCGCGCCGCCCGCGATGGCAAGGGCATCGTGCTCTACCCGTTGTCCTTCGTGTCGGAGCATTCCGAGACGCTGGTCGAACTCGACATCGAGTACCGCGAGCTCGCCGAGGAGAAGGGCGTGCACACCTACGTGCGCGTTCCCACGGTCGGCACGCACCCGCACTTCATCGCCGGTCTCGCCCGCCTGGTGCGCCATGCTCTATGAAATCCTGAAGGCGCTGCACATCGTGGCGGTGATCGCCTGGATGGCCGGGCTGCTCTACCTGCCGCGCCTGTTCGTCTACCACGCCGAGGCCGGGCCGGGGACGCCGCAGAGCGAGACCTTCAAGGTGATGGAGCGCCGCCTGCTGCGCGCCATCATGAACCCGGCGATGATCGCGGTCTGGGTGTTCGGCCTGCTGCTGGCGTGGCAGGGCAACTGGTGGCTGGCGCCGTGGTTCCACGCCAAGCTGCTGCTGGTCTTCGTGCTGAGCGGCGTGCACCACGTCTACGCGCGCTGGCGCAAGGACTTCGAGGCCGATCGCAACACGCGGCCGGCCCGCACCTACCGCTACTGGAACGAGGTGCCGACGCTCCTGATGATCGGCATCGTGTTCCTCGTGGTGCTCAAGCCGTTCTGACGCCGACCCTCTAGGCTCCCAGCATCTCGCCGGGCCAGACACCGCGCGCCACCAGGTCGGCGATGGTCCAGGCGATCGTTTCGCCGGCGAACAGCGCGAGCCGCGACGGCGTTCGATCCGCCGGGAAAGACAGGACGAGCCGGCGAACCGGCGCCGGCGCCACCAGCGGCTGGGCGACCAGCCGGCCCTCGCGCAGGTCGTCGTGGATCGGGGCGAGCGGCAGGATGGTCCAGCCATGGCCGTTGCGCACCAGGTCCTTCAGCGTCGCGTAGGAGTCCGTCTCGACCGCGACGTCGAGCGCGATGCCGGCCTCGGCGGCGCATTTCTCCAGGATGATCCGCAGGCCATGGCGCTGGCTGGGCAGCAGCAGGCGCTTGTCCTGCAGGGCGGCGAAGCGCACGGGTCGGCCGGTCGGCTTGGCGTCGGACGGCGGCCCGATCAGGAACAGCTTCTCGAGCAGCAGCGGCCGCGAGCGCAGCGAGCGCGCGGTGTGCGGGTCGTAGAGCACGCCGACATCGAGCTCGCCCTGGTGCAGGCCGTCGAGCAGGTAGCCGGTGTAGGCGCCGACCAGGCGCAGTTCGGCGTGCGGGTGCGACCGGCCGAAGGCGGCGACCAGCGGCTCGGAGATGATGTCGGCGACGGTCGGCGGCAAGCCGATGGCGATGCGGCCGCGCAACGAGCCGTCCTGTTCCGAGGCCGCCGTGCGCAGCGCCTCCAGCTCGGCCATCACGCGCCGGGCGTGGTCGAGGACGCGGCGGCCGGTCTCGGTGAGCACCATGCCCCGCCCGTGCCGGGCGAACAGCGCGGCCCCCAGTTCCTGCTCGAGCAGGCGGACCTGGCGGCTGAGCGCCGGCTGGGCGACGCGGAGCCGGTCGGCCGCCTTGCTGAGGCTGCCCAGCTCGGCGACGTGGACGAGGGTCCTGAGCTGCGCCAGTTCCATGGCGCCATACAATATCGTTATAGCTGCTCCAAGGTAACTGTATTCGAATTGAATAGCTCGTCCGGCTAGGCTCGGGCCGCACTCTCACCAGGGACGGACATGAACGCCGCGACAGCGCCCGAGTGGCGGGACCAGATCTTCGAGGTCCTGCAGGCTCACGACATCAAGCAGGTCTACCACGTGCCGGACGCCGGCCATGGGCGGCTGATCGAGCACTGCCAGCGCTCGAACTCGGTCCGCACCGTGCCACTCACCACCGAGGAGGAGGGCATCGCGCTCGCCGCCGGCGCGTGGCTGGGCGGCCAGCGCTCGGTGCTGCTGATGCAGAGCTCGGGCGTCGGCAACACGGTGAACCTGCTCGGCCTCACCAAGACGCTGCGCTTCCCGTTCCTGACGCTGATCACGATGCGCGGCGAGTGGGGCGAGTTCAACTCGTGGCAGTACCCGATGGGCCAGGGCACGCCCAAGGTGCTCGAGGCGATGGGCGTGCTGGTCTACTCGGTCGACAGCGCCGACGAGGTCCGCGCGACCGTCGACGCCGCGGCGCGCGCCGCCTTCAACGGCGGCCAGTCGGTCGCCGTGCTGCTGCGCCAGAAGCTGATCGGCATCAAGGATTTCGGAAAGAAGACCGCCAAATGAGCAAGCCCACCCTGCAGCGCCGGCCGCTGGTGAAGAAGCTCCTCGAAGGGGCGAACGACGACCTGCTGGTGATCGCCGGCCTCGGCTCGTCGAACTGGGACATCACCGAGGCGGGCGACCGCCCGCTCAACATGCCGCTGTGGGGCGCCATGGGCGCGCCGATCGGCATGGGCCTCGGCCTCGCGCTGGCCCAGCCGGCCAAGCGCGTGCTGGTGATCACCGGCGACGCCGACACCATGATGAACCTCGGCTCGCTCGCCACCGTGGCGACGCAGCAGCCGGAGAACCTGGCGATCGTCGTGCTCGACAACGAGAAGTACGGCGAGACCGGCAACCAGGCCTCGCACACCAGCCCGCGCAACAACGGCCCGACCGAGTCGGGCGCCGGCGCCGACCTCGCCACGATCGCCAGGGGCTGTGGCCTCGCCGACAGCGCCACGGTGCGCGAGGCGAGCGAGGTGGCGCAGCTGGTGAAGGACGCGCGCACCAAGAAGGGCCCGGTCTTCCGGCTGGTCAAGGTGATGGTGGAAAAGCTGGAATTCGTGATGCCGCCGCAGGATGGTGCGCATCTCAAGGACCGCTTCCGCCAGGCCCTGCTCGGCCACCCCTAGGAGCCTTCGCCCATGACCGCCTACGCGCCGTTCCCGCTGATCGATCTCGAGGGAGCGCCGCGCGAGCGCGGTCGCCAGCATGGCCAGGCCGCCGCCGACCGGCTGCGGCGCGGCGCGAAGATGTATGCCGAGTCGCTGCTCAGGAGCGGCGTCGACTGGGCCGAGCTGGAACAGCGGGCCGAGGCGCTGGTGCCGTCGATCGAGGCCTTCGACCCGGCCTACGTCGAGGAGATGCGCGGCATCGCCGAGGGCTCGGGCGAGCCGTTCGCCGCGGTCGTGCTGATGAATGCCCGCACCGAGATGGTAGCGGCGGCGCGCGCCAAGGCGCTGGCCGCCAGCGCGCCTGACGGCTGCACGGCGGCGCTGGCGCTGCCCGAGGCCAGCATCGACGGCGTGCTGCTGCATGGCCAGAACTGGGACTGGCGGGCGGAGTGCGCCGAGACCGGCGTGGTGCTGCGCATCCGGCGCGACGACGGGCCCGACATCCTGACCTTCACCGAGGCGGGCGGGCTCGCCCGTTCCGGCCTCAACGCGGCCGGCATCGGCCTCACCGCCAACGCGCTGGAATGCGACCGCGACTATCGCCGCGGCCCCGGCGTGCCGCTGCCCTTCATCCGGCGCAAGGTGCTGGAGAGCGTCACGCTGGCGAACGCGGTGCAGACCATCGTGGCGACGCCCAAGCTCGGCTCCAACCACATGGCGGTCAGCCACGGCCAGGAAGCCTTCGGCTTCGAGTGCGCGCCCGACGAGACCTTCTGGCTGGCGCCGGATCGCGGCATTTACGTGCACGCCAACCACTGGATCGCCGAGTCGGCGCGCGCGCGGGTGAAGGACACCGGGCTGGCCGAGACGCCATGCTCGATCTACCGCGACAAGCGGGTGCGCGACCGGCTGGTGCCGAAGCGCGGCAAGCTCACCCTCGACGATCTGCGGCACGCCTTCTTCGACGACTGGAACGCGCCGTGGTCGGTCTGCCGGCCGCCGCGACCCAACACGCGCGGCGTCGTCACGGCGACAGCGGCGATGATCCTGATGCGCCCGACCGAGGGTCGCCTCGAGGCGTGCCCGATGCCGGCGCTGAACAAGACCTTCACGACCTACAGCCTGACGCCCGACCGAACGGCCCAGAAGCAGGCCGGCCAGAAGCACGCGGCGGAGTAGGTGACGCAAGACCGCGTGGTCGACAGCATCGTGGCGCTGGCCTCGCGGCTGGTCGCCACGCCGTCCTGCGCCGGCATCGATGCGCCGCAGCCGGTGCTGGCCCTCGCGCACGACTGGCTGCAGGACAACGGCCTCGCCCCACGCCTGCTGGCCGACCCGTCGGGCCGGCCGGTGGCTGTGCTGGTCGAGATCGCGGGCGCTGCGCCCGGCCCGACGCTTTGCCTCGACGCCTGCATCGACACCGCGCCGGCCGGCGATCCCGCGACCTGGAGCGCCGCGCCGTTCTCGGGCGCGGTGCGCGACGGTCGGCTGCAGGGGCGCGGCGCCGGCGATTCCAAGGCGGGCGTCGCGATCCTCGCCCACGTCGCGCGCGACGTGGCGCGCGAGGGACTGTCCCGCGGCGCGCTGCACGTCCTGTTCGACGCCGACGAGCACACCGGCCGCTTCGGCGGCGTGCGCGCCTACCTCGCCGCGGTGGCGAAGCCACCCGACGCGGCGTCGCTGGGCTATCCCGGCAACGACGCGCTGGTCGCCGGCAGCCGCGGCTTCCTGCGCCTGCGCGCGACGTTCCACGGCATTGCGGCCCACTCCGGTGATGCCGCTCGGCGCGGCGACAACGCGCTGACCCGGGCGGCGGCGTTCGCGCTGCGCCTCGCGTCGGCCGCGTTCCCCGGGCCCGCCGATCCTGCCTTCCCGTTCGGCCCGGCGGCGACGCTCACGCGCCTCGAGGGCGGCGAGGGCTTCAGCGTCGTGCCCGATCGCGCCGTGGCGCATGTCGACATCCGCCTGACGCGACCCTTCGATGCCGCGGCGGCGCGCCGCTGGATCGAACCGCTGGTCGACGGCGCGACGCTGGAGACGGTCGATACGTGGCCGGCCTACGTCGTGCCCGACGACGCACCGGTGGTGATGGCTTTTGCGGCTGCCGCCACACGGGCGTTCGGCCGGCCCTTCGTGGCGGAAGCCTGCGGCCCCTCGAACATCGGCAACCTGCTGGCATCGCACGGCGTGCCGACGGTCTGCGCGCCGGGCGTCACCTTCGGCAACATGCACGCCGCCGACGAGTGGATGGAGATCGCGTCGGTCGCGCCGGTCTACGCGATGTACCGCGAGGCCGTGCGGTTGTTCCTGAAATGAAAGGTCCCTCGCTGCGCTCGGGATGACAAGGAAAGGCCTGTCATCCCGAGCGCAGCGAGGGACCTTTCAGCTATTCAGGATACCAGGCCGGCTTGCGCTTTTCCTTGAAGCTCGCGAGGCCTTCCTTCGCCTCGGCCTGTTGCCGGGTGCGGGCGTGCTCGTCGATCAGGTCGCGCAGCAGGCCGTCGTCGACGAAGGCTTGGGCCGAGGCGAGCGAGCGCAGCTTGGTCGCGGTGGTGGCGGCCGGCGCGTTCATCAGGATCGCGTCGACGATCCTGGCCCCGGCCTCGGCGAGGCCGCCGACCGGGACGACCTCGTGCACCAGGCCGATGCGGCGCGCTTCCTCGGCGCCGAAGCGCTCGCCGGTCAGCGCGTAGCGCCGCACCTGGCGCAGGCCGATCGCCTGGCAGAGCTGCGGCAGGATGATGCCGGCCATCAGGCCCCACCGCGTCTCGCTGATCGAGAACAGCGCGTCGGTCGAGGCGACGACGACGTCGCACGCCGCCGCGACGCCGGTCCCGCCGCCGAAGCAGCCGCCCTGGACCAGCGCCAGGGTCGGCACCGGGCAGGTGTCGAGCCGGCGGATCGCCTCGGCGGTGACGCGGCTGGCGCGCTCGTTCTCGGCCGGCGACTGCGCGGCGACTCCGTTGATCCAGGCGAGGTCGGCGCCGGCCTGGAAATGCTTGCCGTTGCCGCGCAGCACGACGACGCGCAAGGAAGCCTCGCGGCCCAGCGCGTCCATCGCGTCATGCAGGCCCTGCAGCAGGTCGCCGTTGTAGGCGTTGTTGACGGTCGGCCGGTTCAGCGTGACCGTCGCGACGCCGCGCCGGTCGATCTCCCAGAGAACGGTGTCGTTGGCCATCAATCGGCTTTCAGGTAGCTGTCCTTCAGCGCGATCTTGCCGTCGCGCACCTCGTAGAGGTCGATACCGTAGCGGTCGAACGGCTGGCCGGCATGGTCGATGCCGGTGACGCGGAAGGTGCCGAACAGCTTGTCGCCGGCGCGATGGATGCGCGCTTCGGAGTAGCGCGCCTCGCGGTGCGCCTTGCTCTTGTCGGCGAAGTGGGCGCGCAGCGCCTCCTTGCCCTTCAGCACCGCGCCGCCCGGCGAGCCGCCGGCGTTCAGGCGCCACTCGAAGTCCTCGGTCACGCAGGCCGCGATCTCCTCGACGTCGGCCTTGTTGAAGGCCTTGCCGAAGCGGCGGAACAGGTCGTCGATGGCGTCGGCCATGGCATCCTCCGGTCGGTTGGGGTCAGCCCTTGAGCAGGGCGGCGACGCCCTCGGCGATGTCGCGGCGCGCCGCCGCGTCGTCGACGTCGGACATCTGGGCGTAGTGGCGCAGCGGGCCGGCCGGGCCGACCACGTCGAGACCCTTGCGCGCAACGTCGCCGCGGAACTTCAGCGTGCGGCCGGTCGGCGCCTTGTTGGGATGCAGCGTCAGGGTCAGCGTCGGGTTGTCGCCGGCCAGTCCCTGGGCGACGGCGGGATCGTATTCCTGGGTCGAGACGTGGGCGACGTGGCCCTTGGCTTCCAGCTCGTGGATCACGCGATCGAGTTCCGGCCGGATGACGTCCCGGCACTTGACCCAGAAGGCCTGCACGAAGATCTCGATGTCGCGGTTCATGTCTCCTCCGTCTCCCGAATTCGGCTTCTTGTCGGGGCCGACTGTAGCCTAAATCTCCCACGGCGGTGGCGTGAACTTCTCGATCAGGAAATTCACGAAGGCCGGCACCTTGGGCGCGAGGTGGCGGCGGTGCGGGTAGACGGCGTGGATGGCGACCGGCTCCTCGGCCGAGAATTCCTGCAGGAGCGGCACCAGCCGGCCCTCGCGCACCGCCTGGGCCAGCGTCAGCCGGGTGACCCGCACGATGCCGACGCCCTGCAGCGCGAGCTGCATCTGCGTCTCGCCCTCGGTGACGGCGGCGCGACCGCCGACCTCGACCTCGACGACCTTGCCGTCGACCTTGAACGGCCACTTGTTGAGGTGGGTGCGATCGCGCGCCACCAGGCAGTTGTGGCGCGCCAGGTCCTCGGGCCGGCGCGGCGTGCCGTGGCGCGCGAGGTAGGCCGGCGAGGCGCAGACCAGGCGTTTGTCCTCGCCGATCTTGCGCGCCATGAAACTGGTGTCGGCCAGCCGGCCGATGCGGATCGCGATGTCGATGCCCTCCTCGACCATGTCGACGACGCGGTCGGTCGGCAGCAGCTCGACGCTCAGCATCGGGTGGCGATCGAGGAATTCCGACAGCACCGGCGCCAGCTGGTGGGTCGAGAAGGCGAGCGAGGTGGTGACCCGCAGCACGCCGCTCGGCGTGCCGCTGCGGCCGGCGATCATGCTCTCCAGCGCCTCCAGCTCGCCGACCAGTCGCCGCGCCGCCGTGTAGAAGACCTCGCCCTCGGCGGTGAGGTGGAGGGCGCGGGTCGTGCGCTGCAGCAGCCGCACCCCCAGCCGGGTCTCCAGCCGGGTCACCAGCTTGCTGACCGCCGACGGGCTGAGGCCGAGGGTCGGCGCGGCGGCCGAGAAGCCATGCAGGTCGACCACCCGGACAAAGGCGGCCATTTCGGGCGCGTGTTCGATCATTGCGCCATTAGTGAATGCCATTCACGAGTGTTCGTCAAACTCTGGGGCTAAACCTCAACAATGGAAGGAATTAAGTAATTTCCAACCTTGGAGGGTTCCATGTTCTCGATCACCTACCCCAGCCACGACGAACGCCAGCGCTACGCCCAGGAGGCCCTGCGCCTGCGCGGCGAGGCGGTCGCCGGCCTGTTCCGCAAGATCGCCCGCGCCGTCACCCCGCGCTGAGGTCCCTGTCGCGTCGCCGCCCGGTCAGGGCGGCGGCGGGACGGTGTAGCCATTGCGCCGCAACAGGTCCTCGAGGGTCCGGATCCCGGCCTCGGGACGGCCGGCGGCGCAGTCGGCGACGGCGGACTTGCGCGGCATGTCCATGCTGCCGCCGCCCTCGCCCTTGCTACCGGCATAGCGGTCCCAGTAGGCGACCAGCTGCGCGCAGCGCGCCTGCAGCGCCGCCGCCGGCGGGTCTTGGGTCGGGGCCTGCGCCAACGCCACGGCCGGCGCCAACGCCACGGCCGGCGCCAGCGCCAGGCCGCTCCACAGACACAGACGCCATCGCGACATGACTGCTCCCGGGAAGTTTGCTCCCGGGATACGCGGTCGCGGCGGCGGCGGATGCCTTACGCGTCCGCCGTCACGCCCGGCTTCTTGCGCCGCCAGCGCCACTCGGTCAGCCCGGTGCACACCGTGTAGAAGACCGGCGTGAAGACCAGGCCGAAGAAGGTGACGCCCAGCATGCCGGCGAACACCGCGGTGCCCAGCGACTGGCGCATCTCGGCGCCGGCGCCGAAGCTCACGACCAGCGGCACCACGCCCAGGATGAAGGCCAGCGAGGTCATCAGGATCGGCCGCAGGCGGGTCCGGGCGGCGCTAACCGCCGCGTCCATGCGGCTCATGCCGGCCTCGTGCGCCTGCTTGGCGAACTCGACGATCAGGATGGCGTTCTTGGCGGCGAGGCCGACCAGCACGATCAGGCCGACATCGACGAGGATGTTGCGGTCGAGCCCGCGCAGGTTGACGCCGATCATCGCCGCCAGCACGCACATCGGCACGATCAGGATGACCGCCAGCGGCAACAGCCAGCTCTCGTAGAGCGCGGCCAGCAGCAGGAACACGAACACCACCGCCAGCGTGAAGGCGAGGATCGCGGTGTTGCCCGCCAGCTTCTCCTGCAGCGCGATCTCGGTCCATTCCAGCGCGAAGCCCGACGGCAGCGCCTTCTGCGCCAGCGCTTCCATGGCGGCGATGCCCTGGCCCGACGAAAAGCCCGGCTTCAGCGCGACCTGCACCTCGGCCGCGGGGTAGAGGTTGTAGCGCGCCACGCGGTAGGCGCCGGTGGTGTCGGCGAAGGTCGACACCGAGCCGATCGGCACCATCTCGCCCGACGTGCTGCGGGTCTTGAGGTTCTCGACGTCGCGCACCGAGAGGCGATACGGGTTGTCGGCCTGGACGGTGACGCGGTAGGTGCGGCCCAGCAGGTTGAAGTCGTTGACGTAGGCCGAGCCCATGTAGACCGACAGAGTCTCGAACACGCGGGCGATCGGCACGCCGAGCTGTTCGGCCTTGGTGCGGTCGATCTCGGCCCAGACCTGCGGCGTGCGCGTCGAGAACAGGGTGAAGGCCTGCGTCAGGCCCGGCGTCTGCGCCGCCGCGCCGGCCAGCGCCCAGGTCGCGCCCTCGAGCGCCGGCAGGCCGCGCGCCGCGCGGTCCTGCACGTAGCCCTTGAGGCCGCCGCCGGTGCCGATGCCGGGCACCGAGGGCGGCTCGAGCACGAACACGAAGGCCTCGCGCAGCGAGAACATCTTGCCGCGCAGGTCGCCCAGGATCTTGGCCATCGGCAGGTGGCGGCGCTCCTCGAACGGCTTCAGCGTGACGAAGATGACGCCGGTGTTGGGGGCGTTGGTGAAGGTCGCGCCGTCGAAGCCGACGATGCCGACGGCGTGGGCCACGCCCTCGGTCGCCATGATCATCTCCGAAGCGCGGCGGACCAGCGCGTCGGCGCGGTCGAGCGTGGCGCCGGCCGGCAGCTGCATGGCGGCGATCAGGTACGAACGGTCGAGCTGCGGCACCAGCCCGGTCGGCGTCGACATCAGCCGGTTGCCGGTCAGCACCAGCAGGCCGGCATAGATCGCGAGGATCACGAAGGACAGCCGGATCAGGCGCGCGGTGGCGCGGCCGTAGAAGTTCGACAGCGCCTCGAAGCCGCGGTTGAACCAGCCGAAGAACCAGTTCACCGGCGCCATCAGCCGGTCGGCCAGGGTCGGCCGCGCGTGCGGGACCTCCGACAGCGCGTGGCTCTTCAGCAGCAGCGCCGACAGGGCGGGCGACAGGGTCAGCGAGACGAAGGCCGAGATCGCCGTCGAGGCGGCGATGGTGATGGCGAACTGCTTGTAGAAGGTGCCCTGCAGGCCGGTGATGAAGGCGGTCGGCAGGAACACCGCGATCAGTACCAGCGAGATGGCGATCAGCGCGCCGCCGACCTCGTCCATCGTCTTGTGCGCCGCCTCCTTGGGCGACATGCCCTGCGCGAGGTAGCGCTCGACGTTCTCGACCACGACGATGGCGTCGTCGACCACGATGCCGATCGCCAGCACCAGGCCGAACAGCGACAGCGTGTTGAACGAGATGCCGATCGCCGCCATCACCGCGAACGAGCCGATCAGCGACACCGGGATGGCGAGCAGCGGGATGATCGCCGCCCGCCAGGTCTGCAGGAACAGGATGACCACGATGACCACGAGGATCAGCGCCTCGAACAGGGTCTCGATCACCGCGTCGACCGAGGCCTGGATGAACTCGGTCGGGTTGTAGACCACCGAGTAGTCGAGGCCGGGCGGGAAGTCCTTCTTCAGCCCGTCCATCGTCGCCTTGATGGCGTCCGAGGTGGCCAGCGCGTTCGAGCCGGGCCGCTGGAAGACGCCCAGCGCCACGGCGTTCTTGTTGTCGAGGTAGGAATTGACCGTGTAGTCCTGCGCGCCCAGCTCGATGCGCGCGACGTCGCGCAGGCGGGTCACCGAGCCGTCCGGCTCGGCGCGCAGCACGATGGCGCCGAACTGCTCGGGCGTGGTCAGGCGGCCCAGCGTCTGGACCGACAGGGTGAAGCCGCCCGGCGAGGTTGCCGGCGCCTGGTTGATCGAGCCCGCCGCGACCTGCAGGTTGGCCGCGCGCAGCGCCAGCATGACCTCGCCGGCCGTCAGGTTGCGCGAGGCGACCCGTGCCGGGTCGAGCCAGATGCGCATGGCGTAGTCGCGGGCGCCGAACACGATCACGTTGCCGACGCCGTCGATGCGGCCCAGCACGTCCTTCACGAACAGCGTCGCGTAGTTCGAGATGTACTGCTGGTCGCGGCTGTCGTCGGGCGACGTCATGTGCACGACCATCATCAGGTCGGGCGAGGCCTTGCGCACCACGATGCCCAGCCGCTGCACGTCCTCGGGCAGGCGGGGCTGGGCGACGGCGACGCGGTTCTGGACGTTGACCTGGGCCTGGTCGATGTCGGTGCCGGGCTTGAACACCACGTTGATCGACAGCCTGCCGTCGCCGGTCGACTGCGAGTTGATGTACAGCATGTCGTCGACGCCATTGATCTCGAGCTCGAGCGGCGTCGCGACGGTCTCGGCGACGACCTGCGCCGAGGCACCCGGGTAGATCGCCGTGACGTTGACCGTCGGCGGCGCGATGTCGGGGTACTCGGCGATCGGCAGCGTGCGCTGGGCGATGCCGCCGACGATCAGGATGATGATCGACAGCACCGACGCGAAGATCGGCCGGTCGATGAAGAAGTGGGAAAAACGCATGCTCGGACCCCGGGGGACGGGTTAGCGGGAGGGGCCGGCGGGAGCCTTGATCTCGCCCTTCTGCGGCACGACCTTGGCGCCCGGCCGGACCATCGGGTTGGCCAGCCCGTCCAGCACGACGTTGTCGGTCGGCGCGAGGCCGTCGCGGATCACCCGCAGCCCGTCGATGATCGGGCCGACCGTCACGACCCGGGCCTGCACGACGTTGTCGGGGCCGACCACGAACACGATCTTGCGCGCCTGGTCGGAGACGATCGCGGTGTCGGGCACCAGCAGCGCGTCGTACTCGCCGCCGAACAGCTGGACGCGGCCGAACACGTTGGGAGTCAGCAGCTGGTTCTTGTTGTCGACCACGGCGCGGGTCCGCATCGTGCCCGAGCGCGCGCTCAGCGTGTTGTCGACGAAGTCGACCGTGCCCTTGCGCGTCCAGTCGGTCTCGTCGGCCAGCCGGATGCGCACCGGGATGGCGTCGCGCGACGACGCCAGCGCGCCCGACAGGAACAGCCTCGTGTAGCGCAGGTAGTCGGCCTCGGAGATGTCGAACACGAAGCGGATCGGGTCCAGCGTGACGATGGTCGCCAGCAGCGTGGCGCCCTGCTGGCCGCCCTGGATCAGGTTGCCGGCATCGACCTTGCGGTCCGAGATGCGGCCGGCCAGCGGCGCGCGCACGTCGCTCCAGTCGAGGTTGAGCTCGGCCTGGCGCAGCGCCGACTCGGCCGACTTGTACTGGGCGCGCGCCACCGCGAGGTTGGCCTTGCGCTGGTCGTACTCGGCGTCGGTGATGGTCCGCGACTTGATCAGCGCCGCGCCGCGCTCGACCTGCAGCTCGGCGAGGTCGACCTGGGCCTTGTTGCGCGCCAGCTCGGCCTGCGCGCTCTCGACCGCGATCTCGAACGGCCGCTTGTCGATGGTGAACAGAAGGTCGCCGACATTCACCAGCTGGCCATCGCGGAAATGGATCTTGTCGATGAAGCCCGAGACGCGGGCGCGCACCTCGACCTGCGCGACCGCCTCGAAGCGGCCGGAGAACTCGTCCCACTGGGTCACGCGCTTGGCGAGCGGCGGCGACACCGTGACCGGCATCGCCGGCGGCCCGCCCTGCGCGACGGCGGGCGCAACGGTCGCGAGCGTGGAAAACAGGACAAGGCCGACGACGGCCAGCAGGCGAAGAATGGGCAAGCAGGACTCCCCGGCGAGACGGATGTCGGCCCGGCCACATGTGGTTGTGAGGGTGCTCACTGTCAATTACCTCGCATTCGCAGATGCGATATGCGTCCGATACCGGTCTGCCATGGAGGTGACTCGGTTACGCCGCGAGCCGTGCCGGCGATGCCGCGAACATGGCCTCGGCGATCGTCGCCATGTCCTCTGCCGCGATCTCGACCAGCCCGCGGCGCAGCCGGTAGCCCCAGTTCTTCTCGCGCGTCAGCGCCAGCCGCGGCTGCAGCGCGGCCAGCGGCGCGACCGCCGCGTCGTGCCAGTCGACGTCGCGCCGGAACGGCCGGAAGCCGAAGCCCATGTCGGCCTGGTAGATTCGACCCTCGCGCACCGTGCCCAGCGCGGTGAAGGCCTGCAGCCGGTCCTTGCCGCGCTGCGCGTGGCTCGGCGTGTAGATGCGGTTGGGCGAGTAGTAGACGACGCGGTCGCCCGGCTTGACGCGGCGCAGCGGCGTCGCCTGGCCGTGGCACACCTGCATGAAGCCGCCGGCGCGCCCGATCTCGACATGCTCGGCCGAAGCGACGGCCAGCCAGTTCCTGATCATGCGGTCCTCCTCGCGTTGGGCCGGGGACCTTAGCCGTGGCAGCTGTCAGATCCTGTCAGCAGTTGGCCCACGCTCGCGCCATTCCTTCAGCATCGCCTGTCGCCGCCGCGGGTAGCGCCGTTCGCTGACGGTCAGCGACACGATGCGGTCGGTCCGGAAGTGCCGGTAATCCTCGCGCAGCTCGCACCAGGCCGCGACGACGCGCACTTTCTCGAAGAAGCCGACGGCGAACGGCCACACCGTGCGCTTGGTGGGCGCACCGTCCTTGTCGCGATAGGACAGCAGCAGCTTGCGCTCGCCGCGGATCGCCTGCCGGATGCGCGGCATCTCGGCGTCGCCCGCCGCCACCGGCTCGCCCGGCGCGATCAGCAGGCCCGAGTCGTCCAGCGTCTCGCGCAGGTCCTTGGGCAGCACCGCGCCGATCTTGGCCAGCACGTTGGCGGCGGCGTCGGCCAGCGCCCGGTCCGCGCGCTGGTGGACCCAGCGCGAGCCCAGCACCAGCGCCTCGATCTCCTCCTCGCTGAACATCAGCGGCGGCAGCAGGAAGCCCGGCCGCAGCACGTAGCCGATCCCGGCCTCGCCATCGATCTGCGCGCCCTCGGCCTTCAGGAGTTCGATGTCGCGGTACAGCGTGCGCAGCGACACGCCGGTCGCCTCGGCCAGCACCGCCCCGCTCACCGGGTGACGATGCCGCCGAAGCACCTGGATCAGGTCGAGCAGGCGTTGGGCACGCGACATGACGGCAACGCTAGCATTGCCTGCTGTCAGAATCTGTCAGTAACTGAAGGGTCCCTCGGGCTTCGCCCTCGGGATGACAGTCTCTTTGTCATCCCGAGCGCAGCGAGGGACCTTTCAGGCCCCATCAATGTCTGAAATGGCGCATCCCGGTGAACACCATCGCCAGGCCCTTTGCATCGGCGGCCTCGATGACTTCCTTGTCGCGCATCGAGCCGCCGGGCTGGATGATCGCCGTCGCACCGGCTTCCGCCGCGGCCAGGAGACCGTCGGCGAAGGGGAAGAAGGCATCGGAGGCGACGACGCTGCCGACCGCCGGGCTCTGCGGCAGCTTGGCGGTCTCGCCGGCCTCGGCGGCGCGGATCGCGGCGATGCGCGAGGAGTCGCGGCGGTTCATCTGACCGGCGCCGATGCCGACCGTGGCGCCGTCCTTGGCATAGACGATGGCGTTCGACTTCACGTGCTTGCACACCGTGAAGGCGAACAGGAGATCGTCGAGCTCGCGCGGCGTCGGCGAGCGCTTGGTCACGACCTTCAGGTCGCCGCGCGCGACGTGGCCGGCGTCGCGGCCCTGCACCAGGTAGCCGCCGGCGACGCTGCGCAGCGTCATGCCGGGCGAGCGCGGGTCGGGCAGGGTGCCGGCCAGCAGCACGCGCACGTTCTTCTTCTTCGCCAGGATCTCCAGCGCCTCGGGTGTCGCGTCGGGCGCGATCACGACCTCGAGGAACAGCTTGCCCAGCTCCTCGGCGGTGCGCGCCTCCAGCGTCGTGTTGACCGCGACGATGCCGCCGAAGATCGACACCGGATCGCAGTCGTACGCTTTCTTGTACGCGCTGAACTGGTCGGACGAGACGGCGACGCCACAGGGATTGGCGTGCTTGATGACGACCACGGCGGGATCGGTGAACTCGGCGACGCACTCGTAGGCCGCCTCGGTGTCGCCGATGTTGTTGTAGGACAGCTCCTTGCCCTGGACGATGCGCGCGGTGGCGACGCCCGGGCGGCCGCTGCCGTCGGCATAGAAGGCGGCCTGCTGGTGCGGGTTCTCGCCGTAGCGCAGCGTCTGCACGCGCCTGGCCGTCACGGTCAGTCGCTCCGGGAAGGCCTCGCCCTGCTGCGCGGCGAACCACGACGCGATCGCCGCGTCGTACGACGCGGTGCGGGCATAGGCCTTGGCGGCCAGCCGCCGGCGCAGCGCCAGCGTGGTCGCGCCCTTGTTGGCGGCGAGTTCGTCGAGCACCGCGGCGTAGTCGGCCGGGTCGACCACCACCGTCACGAAGTCGTGGTTCTTGGCCGAGGCGCGGATCAGTGCCGGGCCGCCGATGTCGATGTTCTCGACGCAGGTCGGGAAGTCGGCGCCGCGCGCCACCGTCGCCTCGAACGGGTAGAGGTTCACCACCACGAGGTCGATGCCGGCGATGCGATGGTCGGCCATCGCCTTCTTGTGGCCGGCGTCGGTGCGGCGGGCGAGGATGCCGCCGTGGATCGACGGCTGCAGCGTCTTCACGCGGCCGTCCATGATCTCGGGGAAGCCGGTATGGTCGCTGACCTCGATCACCTTGAGCCCGGCGTCGCGCAGCGCCTTGGCCGAGCCGCCGGTCGACAGGATCTCGACCCCGTGCTTCGCCAGCGCCTGGCCGAGGGCGACCAGCCCCTCCTTGTCGGACACGGAAATCAGCGCCCGTTCGATCTTCGCGAGGTCGGGCGTGGGCGACGGGACGTAGGCGGTGGAGGCGGACATGGCCGGTCTTTTAGGCCCGCCGGCGGTCCCGCGAAAGCGGCGGATTCGCCCAGCCCCGGTGCGGTGGCTGGAGGGGTCATGGGCAACCGTCCGGGCCGCGTTGTCCAACCCGTCTTTCTAGATTATCCTGTCACATTCTAGAAACCGGATGGATGCCATGGGCGTCAGCATCAAGAGCCCCGAAGCGGAACGGAAACTGCGCCGCGTGTCTCGCCTGCTCGGCAAGAGCATGACGGCGACGGTGATTGCCTTGGCGGATGGCAAGCTGAAGGAGCTGGACGGCGCGCGCGACCGCGAGCGCCGCCTGCGCAAGATCGAGGAGAGCGTGCGCCGCATCAAGGCGCTCCCTGTGCGGTCCACCGCGACGCCCGACGAGATCCTGGGCTACAACGACAAGGGACTGTTCGATTGATCGTGGTCGACAGCTCGGCGCTGCTGGCGATCTACCTGGGCGAGCCGGAAGGACCCGGTTTCGCCAGGCTCATCGTCTCGTCCGACGCCCCCGTCATCGGCGCTCCCAACTTCCTCGAAGCGTCGATGGTCGTGGAAGCGCGCCACGGGGAGGCCGGCACGCGCGAGCTCGACCGGCTGGTGGCGAGCCTCGACCTGAGGGTCGTGGCCTTCGAGCCGTCCCATGTCCAGGCCGCCCGCGACGCCTACCGCCGCTATGGCAAGGGGCGGCATGCGGCAGGTCTGAACTTCGGCGATTGCTGCGCCTACGCCCTGGCGAAGTCCGTGGCGCAGCCGCTGCTCTTCAAGGGGGACGATTTCCCGCGCACCGACATCAAGGCGGCGACGTAGCGGGACCACTCCGCTCCCTCCAGGACGCGGACCGCATCGCTTTCTGCCATGATGTCTAGCCGACCGAGCTGCATGACCGGTCCCCAAGCAACAACCGACGCGCAGGCCATGAACACGGACAGCCTCCTCGCCGTCGTCAACGACAGCGCGCCTAAGCGCTCCAAGAATACCAGGCCGTGAACCTGTTCAGAATGTTCTTCGGCCGGCGGTTCGCGGGCTGGATCGGCGAACTCAAGACCGCCGCCTCGAACAGGGTCTTCCTGAGTTCGTCTGACTACGTTGATCTGAACAACATCACGATCAGGACCCGACAAGGTACGACCCAGATCGACCACGTGATCGTCTCCCGCTACGGCGTGTTCGTAGTGGAAACCAAGAACATGAGTGGCTGGATATTCGGGCACAAGGAAAGCCGCTCTTGGACCAAGATCAACAGAGGCCACAAACTCAGGTTTCTGAATCCCCTGCTTCAGAATGAAAGCCACATCAGGGCGCTTTCAAACGCGGCCAGGATCCCACCGGAGAAGATGCATTCCGTCGTCGTCTTTCGGGGCGACTGCACGCTGAAGACCCCATTGCCTGAAAACGTCCTGGCAGGGGGATACCTCGGTTACGTCAAGAGCATGAGCAAGGTGGTCTTCACCGAGGATGAGGTCAAAAGGATAGTGGCGACCATCAAGGCGGTGATGCTGCCGCAGACCGACGCCACGCACGTGCAGCATGTTGCTCACTTGAAGACGCGCTTCGAGAGCACAACGACCTGCGGCAGATGCGGCGGCCCGCTGGTCCTGAGGACGGCCAGGACCGGCAGAAATGCAGGAAAGCAATTCCTAGGCTGCAGCCGCTATCCATCGTGCCGGTATGTCCGTGAGTCACCAACTCCATGACGGTCGGCAGTCAGCATCCTGCGCAGCCCGCAGAAAGCGGCGGACTTACGCGTCCGCCCCCTCCAGGACGCGGACCTTGAAGCCGGCCCCCGTCAGGGCGGCGACCAGCTCGCGGACGTGGTCGGGGCCGCGGGTCTCGACCGTGACGTCGAGCTCGGTGCGCTTGGCGACCACGCTGCCGAACAGGCGCTGGTGCTGGACCTCGACGATGTTGCCGCCGGCCTGGCCGACCAGCCCGGCGACCTTGGCCAGCTGGCCCGGCAGGTCGTTGATCATCAGCCGCAGCCGCACGATGCGGCCGCCGCGCACCAGCCCGCGCAGCAGCACCGAGGCCAGCAGGCGGGTGTCGATGTTGCCGCCGCATAGCACCAGCCCGACCTTGCGGCCGGCGAACCGCTCGGGGTGGGACAGCATCGCCGCCAGCCCGGCGGCGCCGGCGCCCTCGGCCACCGTCTTCTCGACCTCGAGGAACAGCGCGATCGCCCGCTCGATCGCCACCTCGTCGACCGTCAGCACCTCGGCCACCAGCGCGCGGGCGATCGCCAGCGGCAGGGCGCCGATGTCGCGCACCGCGATGCCCTCGGCCAGCGTGTCGCCGCCCGCCGTCACCGGCTGCCCGGCCAGCAGCTGGCGCATCGCCTGGTAGCTCTCGGTCTCGACGCCGATCACCCGCAGGTCGGGCTTCTGCGCGCGGGCGGCCACCGCGCAGCCGGCGATCATGCCGCCGCCGCCCACCGGCACGACCAGCGTGTCGAGGTCGGGCGCCTCCTGCAGCATCTCCAGCGCGATCGTGCCCTGGCCGGCGACGATCCGCGGATCGTCGTAGGGATGGACGAACACCAACTTCTGCTCGCCCGCCAGCCGGTGCGCCTCGACGGCGGCCTCCGACAGCGTGTCGCCGTGCAGGACGACGCGGGCGCCGTGGCCGCGCGTGTGCTCGACCTTGGTGTTGGGCGTGAAGGACGGCATGACGATGGTCGCCGGGATGCCGAGCCGCCCGGCATGGTAGGCGACGCCCTGGGCGTGGTTGCCCGCCGACATGGCGATGACGCCGCGCCGCCGCTCGTCGTCGGTCAACTGCAGCAGCGTGTTCAGCGCGCCGCGTTCCTTGAACGAGGCAGTGAACTGCAGGTTCTCGAACTTCACCCAGACCTCGGCGCCGAGGATGCGCGACAGGGTCTCGCTGCGCAGGCAGGGCGTGCGCACGACGGCGCCGGCGATGCGCCGGGCGGCCTGCTCGACGTCGGCCAGGGTGACGGGAAGGGGAGCGGGAGGCGGTCGGGTCACGCCCCGTTGTGCCCGCCCGCGGCGCGTCTCGCAACTTCGGCGCGGCGGGAGTAACATCGGCGCACGACAACCCTTGGGAGAACCGCATGAGCAACGCCAGCGCTCCAAAGGAAGAATGCGACATCGTCATGAAGGGCGGCATCACCAGCGGCGTCGTCTACCCGCTGACCGTCGTCGAACTGTCGAAGCGCTACCGCCTGCGCAACATCGGCGGCACCTCGGCGGGCGCGCTCGCCGCGGCGATCACCGCCGCCGCCGAGTACAACCGCGACGGCGGCGGCTTTCGCCGCATCGAGGCGATCCCCGACGAGGTGGCGACCCGGCTGAAGGGCTTCTTCCAGCCCGACCCGTCGATGAAACCGCTGTTCGATGCCCTGCTGGTCCTGCAGGACAAGACGCTGAGCCACAGCGCCCTGCTCGTCGAGGCGCTGAAGACCGTGCTGCTGGGCTACGGCTCGTGGACGCTGGCCGGGCTGCTGCCCGGCCTCGCGCTCGGCTGGTGGGCGGGCGGCGGCTTCCTCGGCAAGCTGTTCGCGGCGGCGGTCTGCGGCGCGGTCGGCGTGACGGTGGCGCTCGGCTTCCGGCTCTACCGCGTGGTGACGCGCGACCTGCCGGCGCACGACTTCGGCATCTGCTCCGGCAAGACCCAGCCGGGCTCGTCCGAGGAAGGCCTGACCGACTGGCTGTCGCGCACCATCGACGAGGTGGCGGGACGCGACACCACGGGCGACCCGCTGACCTTCGCCGAGCTGTGGGGCCCCGACCCGGACAAGCCGAACATCCGGCTCGACATGATGACGACCAACCTCGCCATGCAGCGCGCCCATCGCCTGCCGTTGCGCCAGAACCTCTACATGTTCCGGCGGGCCGAGTTCCTGCGGCTGTTCCCGGCCCGGGTGGTCGACGCCATGGTGCGGTCGAGCAGCCCCGTCGAGGGCCCCGACGGCCAGCCGCTCGACGACTACTACCACCTGCCGATGCGCGAGAAGCTGCCGGTCGTGGTGGCGGCGCGGATGAGCCTGAGCTTCCCCGGCCTGATCGCCGCGGTGCCCCTGTACGCGCGCGACTACACGCTGCTCGATCCCGCCGAGCGCGAGAAGCCGCGGCGCTGCCTGTTCAGCGACGGCGGCCTCACCAGCAACTTCCCGATCCACTTCTTCGACCGCTTCCTGCCGGCGGCGCCGACCTTCGCCGTGGCGCTGGACTCGTATCGCCCCGCGCAGCACGGCACGGAGCGCGTCCACCTGCCGAAGAAGGCGCGCGAGAACATCTCCCAGCCGGTGCGCGACATCGCGTCGTTCGGCGCCTTCCTGGGATCGCTGATGGATTCGGCGAAGGGCTGGCAGGACAACCTGCAGAGCACACTGCCGGGCTACCGCGAGCGCATCGTCCACGTCGCGCTCGACGATTCGAAGGAGGGCGGCCTCAACCTGACCATGAGCGAGGAGACGATCCGCGAGCTCGTGAAGTACGGCCGCGCCGCCGGGCAGAAGTTCGGCGAGTTCGACTTCGACGAGCATCGCTGGCGGCGCTTCCTCGTCGCCGCCAACCGTCTCGAGGAATCGCTCGACCAGATGCTCGAGGTCTATGAGGACGACGGGGGCGACGACGGCCCCGGCGAGCCGTTCGGCGCCTTCCTCCGGCGCTACGCGGCCGAGCCGAAGGACTATCGACAGGACGAGCCGTGGCGGCAGATGGCGTTGCAGCGCTTCGACGAGCTGATGAAGCTGGCTCGCGCCTGGCGCGCGTCACCGACCTTCCGCGACGGCCGCATCCCGCGGCCCGACAGCGACCTCCGGATCACCGCCCGCTTCTAGGCGCCGCTGCGTCAGGAATGCTTTGGCAGGTCGATCCTGGCATCGCGCAGGGCCTTCTCCAGCGGCGCGATGCCGCTCGCGTCGCCGGCCCGGCACTTCTCGGCGCCGGCCCGGGTTTCGAGGCTCAGCGGCGGTCCGCCCAGCCGCGAATCGCGGTTGAGCAGGCGGTCGTAGCGCTGGACGAGGGCGGCGCAGTAGGCCGCCGGTCCGACGGCCACCGGCTCCTCGGCCGTGGCCTTGCGGGCGTTGCCCTCCGGGCCGTCGCCGCACGGCAGCGAGACGTAGCTCATCTTCTCGGTCGACCAGGTCTCGATCCCGCACTGGACGGAGGAGCCGGACTGGGCGTGGGCGGCGAGGGAGCCGATACCGAGGGCGGCCATCGACGCGATCGTCAGGGTTGAAAGAGAGCGCATGGCAAATCTCCTTTCCTTCGATGACGAAAGGAGGCGCTCGATTCGAGGAAGAATTCTGGCCGCCCGGTGACGGGCACCTGACAGGCCGGCCGCGTGGCTAGGCGGCGCGCTTGCGGTCGAGCCAGTCGCGCGTGCGGTACCACGCGCCGACGATCGGCAGGAACCACGGCTCGCCGTTGTAGAGCGCGTGGTCGGGGAACGGCCGGCCGTCGAGCGGGTTCACGGCGGCGTTGCTGCCGCCGGCGATCTTCTTGGCGGTCTGGGTGCCGAGGTAGGTCATCATCGCCACGCCGTTGCCGTTGCAGGCCAGCAGGTAGTGCACGCCCTCGTCCATGCCCATGTGCGGCATCTGGTCGAGCGCGAAGGCGACGTTGCCGGTCCAGGCGTGGGTGATGCGGATGCCCTTCAGCTGCGGGAAGCGGTCGGTCATGTAGGTGTAGAGCGCCGGCGCGCTGACTTCCGGCGGCGCCGCGGTGAAGCGGGCGCGGCCGCCGAAGATCAGCCGCTTGCCGTCGGGCGAGGCGCGGTAATAGGTCAGCACCCGCTTGGTGTCGCCGACCGCGCGCATGTTGGGGATCAGGAGCTTGTCGGCCGGCTCGGGCAGTTCCTCGGTGGCGATGATGTGGCTCGCCACCGGCACGACGCGGCGCTTCAGCCGGGGCGTGAGATCGCCGGTGTAGCCGTTGGTCGCGACCACGACCTCGCGCGCCTCGACCGGGCCCTTGGCGGTCAGCACCCGCCAGCCGGTCGCCGTCTTCTCCAGCCGCTCGGCCTCGACCTGGGCGCACAGCACGGCGCCGGCGCGGTGCGCCGCCTCCAGCAGGCCCTTGTAGTAGAGCGCGGGGTGGAGGTGGCCGGCGCGCGTCGCCTGCATGCCGCCGAAGTAGTAGTCCGAGGCGATCAGCTCGCGCTGGCGCTCGCGCGGCACCATGCTGGCGCCGGCATTGGCGTAGGTGTTGTAGGTCTCGACCTTGCTCGCGAGGTCGTCGTAGTGGCGCGGCGTCCAGGCGCCGATGAATCGGCCGGTGCGGTGCAGGCCGCAGTCGATGCCCTCGCGCGCGATGATGTCCTCGAGCACGCTGAGCGAGTCGGCGCCGGCGCCCATCAGCGCCGCCTTGTTGCGCTCGAACTCGTCGGCGATCGGGCTCTTGCCGCCCAGCCCCTTGCCGAGGTTGGTGCCGCCCGAGATCATGCCGCCGTTGCGCGTGCTGGCGCCGACCCCGAAGTCGCCGCGCTCCAGCACCACGGCGTCGACGCCGTTGCGGCGCAGTTCCAGCGCGGTCGAGAGGCCGCCGTAGCCGGCGCCGACGATCACCACGTCGGTCCGGGCCGGCGGGTCCTGGGACAGCGCGTTGCTGGGCGTCCACGCCTCCCACCACCACGGCAGGGCCCTGAAGGCGGGGTGGAAGATGTCGGACGGCCGCATGTCTCGTTCTCCGGATCGCTAGAAGTCGGTGACCTTGCCGTTGAACTGCCAGTCGCCGTAGCGGGTCGGCTCGGGACCCGGCGGGCCGCCGATCTCCTCGACGTCCATCGGCTTGGGCACGGGCGGCCTCTCGAATGGCTTTGCGGCCGGCTTTTCCGGGGCGGCCTCGGTTTTCACCGGCTCGGCCGGGGTTTTCGTCGTGTCGGTCATGACCCCATGATGCCGCCCCGTGCCTTGATTCGCCACAGTCGCGGGCCATCTTTCTCGCCATGAACTACGTCAAGACCGCTCTCCTCCTGGCTGCCCTGACCGGCTTCTTCCTGGTCGCCGGCTACCTGCTGGGTGGCCAGTCCGGCCTGATGCTGGCGTTCCTCGCGGCGCTCGGCATGAACCTGTTCGCCTACTGGAACAGCGACAAGATGGTGCTGCGCATGGCCAATGCGCACGAGGTCGGGCCGAACGACGCGCCCGAGCTCTACGGCATCGTCGCGGAGCTGGCGCAGCGCGGCGGCCTGCCGATGCCGCGCGTCTACATCATCGACGAGGACCAGCCGAACGCCTTCGCCACCGGCCGCAATCCCGAGAACGCCGCGGTCGCGGCGACGACCGGCCTGCTGCGCCACTTGAGCCGCGAGGAGATCGCCGGCGTGATGGCGCACGAGCTGGGCCATGTCCGCCACCGCGACACGCTGATCATGACCATCGCCGCGACCCTGTCGGGCGCGATCGGCATGCTGGCCTCGTTCGGCGGCATGATGGGCGGCGGCCGCGACGAGAACGGCCGGCCGATCCTCAACCCGATCGCCGCCATCGCGATGATGATCCTGGCGCCGCTCGCCGCTTCGCTGGTGCAGATGGCGATCAGCCGCAGCCGCGAGTACGAGGCCGACCGGATGGGCGCCGAGCTGACCGGCCAGCCGCTGTGGCTCGCCTCGGCGCTGGCCCGCCTGCACGCCGGCACGCAGCAGATCCCCAACGCGGTGGCCGAGGCCAACCCGGCGACGGCCCACCTCTACATCGCCAACCCGCTGTCGGCCGGCGGCCTCAGGGGTCTGTTCTCGACCCACCCGCCGATGGAAGAGCGCATCGCGCGCCTCGAGGCGATGGCCGGCGCCCAGCCCGCCCAGACCCCGATCCCGCGCTCGGCGACCGCGTCCGGCCCGTGGGCCGCGCCGGCCCCCGAAGCCCCGCGCCGCGGCCCGTGGGGGTGAACTGAAAGGTCCCTCGGGCTTCGCCCTCGGGATGACAGCTCTTCTTCCTGTCATCCCGAGCGCAGCGAGGGACCCTTACTCGGCGTCCGGCGGCGCAGGCTCGTCCGTCGTTTCAACGAACACGCCGAGCAGCTTCTGGGCGGCGACCGGGTCCATGTCGATGCTCTGCACGTCGCCCAGCTTGCGGTTCATGACGCGGGTGCGGGTGCCCAGTTGCTCGACGGTGCGCAGCGACGTCTCCAGCTGGCCCTGCAGCTTGCCGACCACGTTGCCGTAGTTGGTGAACTCCGTCTTGATCGCGCCCAGCACGGTCCAGACCTCGGCGGAGCGCTTCTGGACGGCGACGGCGCGCAGCGCCATCCGGAACGCCGACAGCATCGCCAGCAGCGTCGTCGGGCCGGCGATCGTCACCCGGTGCTTCTCGAGCAGGTTCTCGGCCAGGCCGGGACGGCGGATGATCTCGGCGTACAGTCCCTCGGTCGGCAGGAACAGGATGCCGATGTCGGTGGTCTGGGGCGGGTTGATGTACTTGTCGCCGATGTCCTTGGCGAAGGTCCGGATGCGCGCCTCGAGCTGCAGCGCCGCGTTGTCGACCGCCGCCTGGTCGCCCGCCTCCGCCGCCACCTGCAGGCGCTCGTAGTCCTCGATCGGGAACTTCGAATCGATCGGCAGCAGGACGTCGGCCTCGCCGTCGTGCCCGGGCAGCTTCAGCGCGAACTCGACCCGCTCGGCCGAGTTCTTCTTGACCTGCGCGTTCACGACGTACTGCGCCGGCGCGAACATCTGCTCCATCAGCGCGCCCAGCTGGACCTCGCCGTAGACGCCGCGGGTCTTCACGTTGGCCAGCACGCGCTTGAGGTCGCCGACGCCGTCGGCCAGCTTCTGCATCTCGCCCAGCCCGCGGTAGACCTGCTCGAGCTGGTCGCTGACCAGCTTGAACGAGGCGTTGAGCCGTTCCTGCAATGTCGTCTGCAGCTGCTCGTCGACCATCTTGCGGATCTCGTCGAGCTTGCTGGCGTTGTTGGCCTGCAGCGTGGTCAGCCGCTCCTCGACCAGCTTGCGCAACGCCTCGCTCGATTCGAGGTTGCGCTGGGTCAGCTGCG
The DNA here is from genome assembly GCA_020160955.1 of Pseudomonadota bacterium. GTDB lineage: Bacteria > Pseudomonadota > Alphaproteobacteria > Reyranellales > Reyranellaceae > Reyranella. The sequence continues at coordinate 10,803 of JAIUOX010000027.1, read as the reverse complement.
CCATCGCCTGGTCGACCGTGGCCAGCCGCTCCTTCTGGTGCTCGCTCATCTGGTTGATCTGGTTGGCGAGCGACGTGCCCAGCTTGTCGAAGGTGGTGGCGATCTCGGCCCGCAGGGCACCGTGCTTCTCGTCCGTCGTTTTGGTCAGCGCCGCCATCGCCGCCACCAGCCCCTCGCTGGCCTCGCGCAGCCGCAGGCTGAACGAGTCGAACTGGGCCTGCTGGGCGGTCCGCTGGTCGGAGGCCAGCCCGATCAGCGTCTCCTGCAACTTCTGCACGGCGCCGGTGACTTCCTCGCGCAGGCTGCGGGCGGCGTTGGCCTGGGACTCGGTCTGCTCGGTGCGGAACTCGCGCAGGGTGGTGCCGAGTTCCTGCCGCTGCGCCCGCACCGCTTCCTCGATCGCCTGGCGCGTGCGGTCGCTTTCGACCTGGAGCTGGTCCGGCGACAGGCCCTTGCCGCCCGCGCCGAGCCGGAAGAACAGGACGACGATCCCGGCGAGGACCAGGGCGATACCGACGAGAAGAAACAGGCCAAGATCGGGCAAGCGTGCCTCCATCCCCGAGAGGGCAACGGCGAATTCGAACAGGGTCACACCCTAGTGTCTTCCGCCGCGGATTGGGACCTCGGACTTCTGGCTCGACAGCCCGTTTTCCGAGCGTTAGGTGCTTACCCCATGCCCCCGCCGACCCACGATCCCGACGTCTGGCTGATCGACCTCGACAACACGCTGTACCCGGCGCGGTGCAACCTGTTCGCCCAGGTCGACGTGCGGATCAACCGGTACATCGCCGACTGGCTGAAGGTCGACCTCGAGGAGGCGCGGCGCGTCCAGAAGCAGTACTGGCGCGAGCACGGCACCTCGATGCGCGGCATGATGAGCCTGCACGGCGTCGACCCGCGCCACTACCTCGACTACGTCCACGACATCGACTACTCGCCGGTCGAGCCCGACCCGGCGCTCGACCGCGCGCTGGCGGCGCTGCCCGGCCGCAAGATCATCTTCACCGCCGGCGACGTGCCGCACGCCGAGCGCGTGATGGAGCGGCTGGGCGTGGCGCATCACTTCGAGGCGATCTTCGACATCGTGGCCGGCGAGTACTGGCCCAAGCCGCACAGGCAGATCTACGAGAAGCTGGTGCGCACCCACGGCGTCGACCCGGCGCGCGCCGCGATGGCCGACGACATCGCCGTCAACCTCAAGCCCGCCGCCGACATGGGCATGCGCACGGTGTGGATCCGCACCGAGGAAAGCGTGAAGCGGGCGGCCGACGCCGACCTCGACCACGTCCACCACCAGACCGAGGACTTCGCGGCCTGGCTGCAGGACTGGCTGGCCGAAAGGAACCTCAAGCCGTGAAGATCCTGATCCTGGGCGCCGGTGCGGTCGGCGGCTACTGGGGCGCGCGCCTGCACCAGGCCGGCGCCGACGTCACCTTCCTGTTGCGCGAGAAGCGTGCCGCCGCGGTGAAGCGCGACGGCCTCGTCGTGAAGAGCCCCAAGGGCGACGCCGTGCTGCCGGTGAAGGTGATCACCAGCGGCGCCGAGGGCGCGCCCTACGACGTGGTGATCCTCGCCTGCAAGGCCTACGACCTCGACTCGGCGATGGACGCAATCGCCCCGGCGATGGGCCCTGCCAGCACCATCGTGCCGATGCTGAACGGCCACGCCCACTTCGCGACCCTCGACGCCCGCTTCGGCGCGCCGCGCGTCGCCGGCGGCCTCGCGCGCATCACCGGCATGCTGGGCCCGAACGGCGAGATCCTGCACAGCGGCGCGCAGGGCGTGTCGTTCGGCGAGCGCGACAAGGCCGCGCCGCGCGCCGCGCTGGTCGCGCTCGACGAGCTGGTGAAGAAGGCCGGGATGCAGGGCGGCCTGCACCCCGACGTCGAGCAGGACCTGTGGGACAAGTGGGTGCTGCTGGGCACCATCGCCTCGATGTGCGCGGCGATGCGCGGCACCGTCGGCGATTTCGTGGCGGCCGAGGACGGCGTCGCCATCGTGCGCGAGACGCTGGACGAATGCTGCGCCGTCGCCGCTGCCAACGGTCACCCGATCGACCCCAAGGTGAAGGCCGGCCTCGACACCGCGCTGACCACGCCGGGCTCGAAGCAGGTCGCCTCGATCCTGGGCGACATCGAGAAGGGCGGCCCGGTCGAGGCCAAGCAGATCGTCGGCGACATGCTGGCCCGCGCCCGCGCCGCGAAGATTCCCGCGCCCAACCTGCGCTTCGCCTACGCCCACCTGCAGGCCTACGAGGCCCGGCGGGCGCGCGGCGGCCTCAAGTAGGAGAACGACAATGAAGATCCTGGTCCTCGGCGCCGGCGCGATCGGCGGCTATGTCGGCGGCCGCCTGCAGCAGGCCGGCAGCGACGTCACCTTCCTCGTGCGCCCGGCGCGCCAGCAGGCGCTGCAGCGCGACGGGCTCGTCATCAAGAGCAAGAAGGGCGACGCCACGCTCAAGGTGAAGACGGTGCTGGGCGGCGCCGAGGGCGGGCCGTACGACATCGTCATCGTGACCAGCAAGGCCTACGACCTCGACTCGGCGATCGAGGCGATTGCCCCGGCGGTCGGGCCGAACACCACCGTGCTGCCGCTGCTGAACGGCATGAACCACATCGACAGGCTGGTCGCCAAGTTCGGCGCCGAGCGCGTGGTCGGCGGCCTCGCCCGCATCGGCGTCGCGCTGTCGGCCGAGGGCACGGTGCTGCACACCAGCCCGTTCGCCGCGATCGCCTTCGGCGAACGCGACGGCAGCGCCGGCCGTGCCGCGCTGGTCGCGCTCGACGAAGCGGTGAAGAAGGCCGGGCTCGACGGCGGCCTGCACCAGAAGATCGTCCAGGACCTGTGGGACAAGTGGATCATGCTGGCCACGCTGGCGGCGATGACCACGCTGTTCCGCGGCACCGTCGGCGACATCCTCGAAAGCGCCGAGGGCCAGGCGATCGTGCTCGAGACGGTCGAGGAGTGCCGCAAGGTCGCCGCCGCCGCCGGCTGCGATCCCGGCGAGAAGGGCATGGCCAACGTGCGCGGCTACCTGACGCAAAAGGGCTCGATGTTCGCTGCCTCGATGCTGCACGACCTCGAGAAGGGCGGCATGGTCGAGGCCGATCACGTGGTCGGCGACATGATTGCCCGCGCCAGGAAGGCCGGCATCGCGACGCCCAACCTGCGCATCGCGCACGCCGCCCTGCAGACCTACCTGGCGCGCCGCGCGCGCAACGGCCTCGGCAGTTTGACGAAGTGACGTGAAAGGTCCCTCGCTGTGCTCGGGATGACAAAGAAAGTCACTGTCATCCCGAGCGCCAGCGAGGGACCCTTCATCTTGATTCGTCCCCGCCGGTTCCTATCTTGAGCGGGATGAGGACCTCGATCGCACCCACGTCGATCGCGCGCCGGAACCAACCGGTCGCGCCAGCGTAGTTCGCTGAACGCCCGTGCGCCTGCCGCCGGGCGCGTCCTCTCGTTCCAGATCGACCCATCAAGACAGTCCAGGAGACGGCCATGCGCGACGTCGTTCGCACCCGCTCGGTTCCCAGCATCATCGTCAGCGACGCCGACCACGGCCGGCTGACCGATCTCGCCACGGCGGCGCTCGAGCGCCTGCCCGAGGTGGCGGAGGAACTGCTGTCGGAGATGGAGCGCGCCGAGATCGTGGCCGATGACCGCCTGCCGGCCACCGTCGTGCGCATGGGCTCGACCGTGACCTTCCGGTCCGACGACGGAAACGAGCGCACGCTGACGCTGGTCTATCCGGCCGACGAGAGCCTCGACGCGCACCGCCTGTCGGTGATGACGCCGGTCGGCGCGGCGCTGATCGGGCTGAGCGAGGGCCAGTCGATCAGCTGGACGGCGCGCGACGGGCGCGAGCACCGGCTGACCGTGACAACGGTCGTCGCACCGGGCTGAGGCGGTCCCGCGACCTCGTCGCGCGATCTGCGCGCAAACCTTCTCGCGCATCGACGTCGGGGGGCGCTGCTAGCGTTCCCCGCATCGAGGGCGGAGGGTCGGCGATGGCGGGAAACGGGGCACGATACCTGACGGCGGGCGCGCTTCTCGCCGGGACGCTTGTTCCCGCGGGGGACGGCGCCCAGGCCGGGACGTTCGATGGCAAGTACGTGGCCGAGTCCATGCGCTGCTTTCCAAACAACGGTGTCTCCTCGGCGACCGACGTGACGGTCCGCAACGGTGCCTTCCAGGCCAGCTTCAAGGCGGACTACGACACCCAGCGTTGCCGCGTCAGGATCGACGCCGACGGCAGCTTCTCCCCGGCCCGCGATTGCCGGCTCCAGGTCTCCGGGCGGATCGAGGGCAACCGCATGACGACGGTCTACAAGACCGACCAGTGGGAGTGCACGGTGGTACGGGTTCGCAAGCCCGATCCGTCTCAGGCCCGGTAGCGCAGCAGGAAACCGCCGAAGGCCACGAACACCGCGCCGCTCACGCGGTTGAACAGCCGCCGCCAGCGCGGCTCGCGCAGCCGCTCGGCCAGCCGCCGCGCGGTCAGCGCGTAGGCGAGGTAGGCCAAAAGCTCGACGCCGAGGAAGGTCGCGACCAGGACCGCGAACTGCGGCAGGGCGGGCGCCTGCGGCGCGATGAACTGCGGGAAGAAGGCGGCGGCGAAGACCAGCAGCTTCGGGTTGCTGATGCCGACCAGGAAGCCGCCGCGGAACACCGCGAGCGGCCGCGACTCGCGCGCCGCGGCGGCCAGCGCAGCCTCGTCCTCGTCGTCGGCGCCGACTGGCGCGCGCCAGGTCTGGATGCCCAGCCACACGAGGTAGGCCGCGCCGCAGAAGCGCAACACGTCGAACCCGGCAGGCACCGCCAGCAGGAGCGCGCTGAGGCCGGCCGCCGAGGCCGACAGCATCAGCACCAGCGCCAGCAGGCAGCCCGCCATCGCGATGCCGGCCGCGCCCAGCCCGAAGCGCAGGCTGCGCGTCGTGACGAACAGCACGTTCGGCCCGGGCGTGCTGGCGATCAACGTCACCGCGCCCAGGAACAGGACCCACGTCTCGAGGGTCACGCCGCCAACGCTACTTGCGCTGGTTGTTCAGCGCGCCGTAGGCGGCCAGCGCGGCATGGTTCACGAGGTCGCTGACCGTCGCGCCCATCTGCACGATCTGCACCGGCTTGCGCAGGCCGTCGATCACCGGCCCGATCACGTTGACGCCGCCCAGCCGCTGCATCAGGCGCGAGGCGATGTGGGCCGAGTGCAGGCCCGGCATGATCAGCACGTTGGCCGGCCCGGTCAGGCGGCAGAACGGGTAGGTCTCGCGCAAGAGCTCGTAGTCGAGCGCCATGTCGGCCTGCATCTCGCCGTCGTACTCGAAGTCGACCTCCTCGGCGTCGAGCAGGCGGATCGCCTTGCGGATGCGGTCGATGCGCTCGATCTCGCGGCTGCCGAAGTTCGAGAAGCTGAGGAACGCGACGCGCGGCTCGTGGCCCATGGTGCGGGCGTTGCGCACCATCTGCTTGGCGATGGTCGCCATCTGCTCGGGCGTCGGCGTCTCGTTGATCGAGGTGTCGGCCAGGAACACCGTGCCGTGGCGCGCCACCACGATCGAGTAGCCGATCGGCACCTTGTTGGCCTCGGTGTCGACGACGCGGCGGACGTCGCCATAGCACTCGGGGAAGCGGCGGGTGATGCCGGTCACCATGCCGTCGGCGTCGCCCATCGCCACCATGCAGGCACCGAACACGTTGCGGCCCTGGTTGACCATGCGCTGCACGTCGCGGCGCAGGAAGCCGTCGCGCTGCAGGCGGCGGTACACCAGGTCGGTGTAGGGCGCGTTGCGGGTCGACAGGCGGGCGTTGTGGATCTCCATCCCCGTGGTGTCGGTGATGCCCAGCGTCGCCATGGTCTCGCGCACCTGCTCCTCGCGGCCGATCAGGATCGGCGTGCCGTAGCCGTTGTCGCGGAACACCACGGCGGCGCGGATCGTGCGCTCCTCCTCGCCCTCGGCGAAGACGATGCGTTGCGGGTTGGCCTTGACCTGCTCAAACAGGCTCTGCAGCCAATGGTTGGTCGGGTCGAGGCGGCCGGCCAGCTGGCGGCGGTACTCGGCCATGTCGGTGATCTTGCGGCGCGCCACGCCGGAATCCATCGCCGCCTGGGCGACCGCGGCCGACACCGTCGAGATCAGGCGCGGGTCGAACGGCACCGGCACGATGTAGTCGGGGCCGTAGCGCAGGCGCCGGCCGGAGTAGGCGCGGTCGACCTCGTCGGGCACGTCCTCGCGCGCCAGCCGGGCCAGCGCCTCGGCCGCGGCCACCTTCATCTCCTCGTTGATGGTGCGGGCGCGCACGTCGAGCGCGCCGCGGAAGATGTAGGGGAAGCCCAGCACGTTGTTGATCTGGTTGGCGTAGTCCGAGCGGCCGGTCGCCACGATCGCGTCGGGACGGACCGAGCGGACGTCGGCCGGCGTGATCTCGGGATCGGGATTGGCCATGGCGAAGATGATCGGCTTGTCGGCCATCGACTTGACCATCGCCTTGGTCACCGCGCCCTTGACCGACAGGCCGAAGAACACGTCGGCGCCCTCGATCGCCTCGGCCAGCGTGCGCGCCTTGGTGCGCACCGCGTGGGCGCTCTTCCACTGGTTCATGCCCTCGGTGCGGCCCTGCCACAGCGTGCCCTTGGTGTCGCACAGGATGGCGTTCTCGTGCGGCATGCCCATCGCCTTGACCAGCTCGATGCAGGCGATCGAGGCCGCACCCGCGCCGTTCACCACCATCTTGATGTCGCGGATGTCGCGGCCGGTGAGGTGCAGGGCGTTGATCAGGCCGGCCGCCGACACGATCGCCGTGCCGTGCTGGTCGTCGTGGAAGATCGGGATGTCCATCAGCTCGCGCAGGCGCTGCTCGATGATGAAGCACTCCGGCGCCTTGATGTCCTCGAGGTTGATGCCGCCGAAGGTCGGCCCGAGATAGCGCACGCAGTTCACGAACTGGTCGACGTCCTTGGTGTCGACTTCCAGGTCGATGCAGTCGACGTCGGCGAAGCGCTTGAAGAGGACGGCCTTGCCCTCCATCACCGGCTTGCCGGCCAGCGCGCCGATGTCGCCCAGGCCCAGCACCGCGGTGCCGTTGGAGATCACGGCCACCAGGTTGCCCTTGACGGTGTAGTCGTAGGCGGTCGAGGGATCCTTCTCGATCTCGAGGCAGGGGGCCGCGACGCCGGGGGAGTAGGCCAGCGCCAGGTCGCGCTGGGTGACCAGCGGCTTGCTGGCGATGATCTCGATTTTTCCGGGCCGTCCCGTCCGGTGCATGATCAGCGAATCGCCGTCGAGATCGCCCATCTGGTTGCTGACCATTTCTTCCGAGCTTTTGCCCGCCATCTGAATTTCTCTCCCGGTTGAGGACGCATATTGGCGATAATCGGCGGAAGGTGCCAGCCAGCCATCCCGCGCTGCAGCGCAACTTCCATGCCCAAATATCGTCCACCTCTCGTCCACATGGACCGCTCTGCGGCGTGTGCTAGACCGAACGCCTCCCGAGGAGCTTCAGTGCCGGACAGTTCCGCCATTCCCGCCGACGCCACGCCGATGATGCGCCAGTACCTGGCGATCAAGGCCGCGCATCCGGACCATCTGGTCTTCTACCGGATGGGCGATTTCTACGAGCTGTTCTTCGACGACGCGGTGAAGGCCTCTGCGGCGCTCGACATCGCGCTGACCAAGCGCGGCCAGCATCTCGGCGAAGACATCAAGATGTGCGGCGTGCCGGTGCACAGCCACGAGGCCTATCTGTCGCGCCTGATCCGGCAGAGCTTCAAGGTCGCGGTCTGCGAGCAGGTCGAGGACCCGGCCGAGGCCAAGAAGCGCGGCGCCAAGTCGGTGGTCGAGCGCGCCGTGGTGCGCGTCATCACGCCGGGCACCCTGACCGAAGACTCCCTGCTCGATGCGCGCAGCCATAACTACCTGGCGGCCCTCTCCGAGGCGCAGGGCGAGCTGGCGCTGGCCTGGCTCGATCTTTCGACAGCGGATTTCGCCACCCAGCCGCTCACGCCCGGCCAGGTCGCGGCCGCGCTGGCCCGGCTGTCGCCCGGCGAATTGCTGGTGCCCGATCGCCTGCTGGCGCGCGAGCCGCTGAAGGCCGCGCTGGAGGAATGGAACGCCATCCTGACGCCGCTGCCCTCGGCGCGGTTCGACAGCGACAATGCCCGCAAGCGCCTGCAGGCCGCCTTCAACGTGGCCGTGCTCGACAGTTTCGGCGCCTTCTCCCGCGCCGAAATCGCCGCTTGCGGCGCGCTGCTCGACTATGTCGAGCTGACCCAGGCCGGCAAGCGTCCGGCCTTGCTGCCGCCGCGCCGCGAGCGCGCCGACGGCACGATGGAGATCGACCCGGCGACGCGGCGCAACCTCGAACTGGTGAAGAGCCTCGACGGGCGCCGCGACGGTAGCCTGCTCGCCACCATCGATCGCACCCTAACCGGCCCGGGCGCGCGGCTGCTGGCCGAGCGCATCGCGGCGCCGCTGACGGATCGGGCCGAGATCGAGCGCCGGCTCGACCTGGTGCAGCTCTTTGTCGAGCGGCCGGCCGTGCGCGAGCGGGTGCGCGAGGCGCTGCGGCGCACGCCCGACATCGAACGTGCCCTGCAACGCCTGTCGGTCGGCCGCGGCGGTCCGCGCGATCTCGCCGCCCTGCGCGACGGGCTGGAATCGGGCGAGACGCTGGCCGAATCGCTGCGCGCCGAGCCCGAGGCGCTGTTGCCGCCACCGGCGCCGCTGGCCGAGATCGTCCTGTGCTCCACCGGCCATCGCGACACCGTGGCGGCGCTGGCCGAGGCGCTGGCCGACGAGCCGCCGCTTCTGGTGCGCGACGGCGGCTTCGTGCGCCAGGGCTACCGGCCCGAACTCGACGAGCAGCGCACGTTGCGCGACGACAGCCGCAAGACGGTGGCCGGCCTCGAAGCCAAGTACCGGACCGCGACCGGCGTGACGTCGCTCAAGATCCGGCACAACAACATGATTGGCTACCATATCGAGGTGACGGCGGTGCACGCCGACAAGCTCGACCTGGCGGCGCTGGGCTTCACGCGGCGGCAGTCGATGTCGAACGCCACGCGCTTCAGCACCGCCGAGCTGGCCGATCTCGAAACCCGCATCGGCCGTGCCGCCGACCAGGCGCTGGCGCTCGAACTCGCCGTGTTCGAAGAGCTGGTTGCGAAGGTCATGACGGTGTCGCCGGCGATCGCTGCCGCGGGTCGCTCGCTGGCCTGGCTCGACGTCGCCTCGGCGCTGGCCGAGCTGGCGGCCAGCAGCAATTACGTCCGGCCACAGCTCGCCGACGATCCGGCCTTCTCGATCGAAGGGGGCCGCCATCCCGTCGTCGAGGCGGCGCTGGCGCGCCAGAACGGTGCCGGCTTCGTGCCCAACGATTGCGCGCTGGGTGACGACCGGCGCCTGTGGCTGCTGACGGGCCCGAACATGGCCGGTAAATCCACCTTCCTGCGCCAGAACGCGTTGATCGCGGTGATGGCGCAGGCCGGCGCCTTCGTGCCGGCAAAGGCTGCCACCATCGGCATCGTCGACCGCCTGTTCAGCCGCGTCGGCGCCGCCGACGACCTGGCGCGCGGTCGCTCGACCTTCATGGTCGAGATGGTCGAGACGGCGGCGATCCTCAATCAGGCGACGGCGAAGAGCCTCGTCATCCTCGACGAGATCGGCCGCGGCACGGCGACCTTCGACGGCCTGTCGATCGCCTGGGCGACGCTCGAGCATCTGCACGACGTCAACAAATGCCGTGCGCTGTTCGCGACGCATTATCACGAGCTGGGCGCGCTGAAGGAGCGGCTGTCGGCGCTGGCGCCCTACACGATGCGCGTCAAGGAATGGCAGAACGAAGTCGTCTTCCTGCACGAGGTCGCGCCCGGCGCCGCCGACCGCTCCTACGGCATCCACGTGGCGCAGCTGGCGGGTCTCCCGGCCGCCGTCGTGTCGCGGGCCGAGGAAGTGCTGGCGGTGCTGGAGAAGGGCGAACAGTCCGGCGCCGTCACGCGCCTCGCCGAAGATCTCCCGCTCTTCGCCGCCGCCCCCGCGCGTCCCGCCAGCGGCACGGCGAAGACGAAGGAATCGGAAGTCGAGAAGGCCCTGGCCGAAATCAACCCCGACGAACTCTCACCGCGCGAGGCGCTGGAAGTGCTCTACGCACTACGTCAGCGCTTGCCGGAATAGCTCGTCATTGGAGCGCGCCACTCCAGTGGCGCAATCATGCTCATGAGCGCCACTGGAGTGGCGCGCTCCAATGAAAGACTCGATGTCGTCCTGAGCGCAGCGAAGGACCTCACGAAACGACCAAAGGACTTCGTCGCTGGCGTGAGATCCTTCGCTGCGCTCAGGATGACACCGGAGTGGGTTGTCGAAAAGCCGCTTACGCGAACGCCTTCCGTGCCAGCGCCGCGCCTTCGCTCAGCGCGCGCAGCTTGCCGTAGGCGACGCCCAGCGTCATCGGGGCCATGCCGCAGTTGGTGCAGGCCTGGATGCGTTCGGGATCGACGAACTCGGTGGCGCGCTTCAGGGTCTCGGCGACCTCTTCCGGCGTCTCGACCTTGTCGGAGGCGACGTTGATGGCGCCGACCAGCACGGTCTTGGTCTTCAGCAGCTTCATCAGCTCGGGCGGCACGTGGCTGTCGCGGCATTCCAGCGAGACCTGCTGGATCGAGCTGCGGTCGAGCGCCGGGAAGGTCTCCTCGTACTGACGCCAGCTCTCGCCCAGCGTCTCCTTCCACTTGTTGTTGGCCTCGATGCCGTAGCCGTAGCAGATGTGGACGGCGGTGGTGCACTTCAGGCCCTCTGCCGCCTTCTC
>JAIUOX010000026.1 GCA_020160955.1 Pseudomonadota bacterium | reverse complement strand
GTCGGCCTTGGCCCGTTCGCGGGCGCGCTGGCGATCATGACGGCCGACATCGGCACCTTCGGCAAGCTGTTCTCGGAGGCCATCGAGGCGGCGGACCGCAAGCCCGTGGAGGGCATCACCTCCGCCGGCGGCGGTCGCCTGCTGGGCATCCGCTTCGGCATCATCCCCGAGGTCTTCCCGGTGCTTGCCAGCCAGGTCCTGTACCTGTTCGAGTCCAACAGCCGATCGGCCAGCATCATCGGCATCGTCGGCGCCGGCGGCATCGGCCTGCAGTTGGCCGAGGCGATCCGCACTCTCGAGCTGCAGGAGACGTCGTTCATCATCCTCATGATCCTGGTCACCGTGGTCGCGATCGACGCCCTGTCCAACCGCCTGCGCTTCGCCGTGATCGGGCACCGGGGGCGCTGAGCGATGACGGTGGCCGCTTCCGCCAGGTATGCGCTCTACTATGCGCCGCGTCCCGAGGACGGGCTGGCGACGTTGGGCAGCCAGTGGCTGGGCCGCAACGCCGAGACGGGCGAGGTGTTGGCCCAGCGCCCAGTCCCTCCCTTCACCGCGGAGCAGATAGCGGACCTGACGGCCGATCCGCGGCACTATGGCTTTCACGGTACGCTGAAGCCGCCGATGTTCCTCCAGGAGGGAGTATCGGAGTCGGACCTGCTGGATGCCGTGGGCATCTTCGCGGCAGCGCGGCGACCTTTCACGGTGCCGTCGATGCGGTTGGCCTGCCTTTCGGGGTTCATGGCGCTGGTTCCTGCCCAGCCGTGTGCACCGCTGCAGGATCTCGCCGACAGCTGCGTAATCGAGTTCGACGAGTTCCGCCGGCCAGCGGGCGAGGGCGAACTCGCGCGTCGTCGGGCCGCCGGACTTTCACCGCGGCAGGAAGCGCTGCTGCAGCGCTGGGGATACCCCTACGTGCTCGAGGAGTGGCGATTTCACCTGACGCTGACACGGCGCCTGGCCGACGATGTCGAGCAATCGTCCGTGACGGAGGTGCTGCGGCGCCGCTTCGCCGGCTACCTGGACCGACCGCTGGCGGTCGAGGATGTCTGCGTGTTCCGGCAGCCGGCGCCGGACAGGCCGTTTACAGTGCTGGCGCGCTTTGCACTGGGCGGGGGGCGTCGGGTGCGTACGGAAGCCTGGTCAGCACCCTGAGGAAGGCCGCTGCGGCATCGTCGAGCGATCCGTCGTTGACGATCGTGACCAGCCGCGGGTCGTTGACGATCAGGGCCTCGCTGCGGGCCAGGCGGCGTGCCGTGGCGGCCCCGTCCTCGCGCCCCCGTGCGGCCAGCCGGGCGCGCAGGGTCTCGCGGTCCGCCGTGACGAGCACCGGCACGACGCCCGGGTCGAGATCGGCCAGCCGCTCGTAGTGCTCGCGCGAGCCGCTGACGACCACGGTGAGCCCCTGGGCCCGCCACTCCTCGATCTCGACCCCGATCCCGTAGGCATTGCCATGGGCTTGCCAGTGGAAGGCAAACAGCCCGCGGGCGCGGCGCAGGGCGAATTCTGCCGGACTGAGCGCCACGTGGTTCTCGCCGCCGGCATCGGCGCGGCGCGTGATGTAGCGGTGGGCGAAGACGACCGGAGCGTCGACCGGAAGACGCTCGCGGGCACGGGCCAGGATCGAATCCTTGCCGGCCCCCGAGGGCCCCATGACGTAGACGAGGGGAGCGGACATCGCGGTCACACCACGCGCTCGCCCTCGCGCCAGACCGCGCGGACCACCGGCGCGTGGTCGTTGACGCGGACCCGCACCAGGTCAGCGCGGCGTTCGGGTGCGATTTCGCCGCGGTCGGCGAGGCCGACCGCGACCGCCGGGTTGCGCGAGGCGAGCCGCACCGCGTCGGGAAGCGACAGGCCGATCCCGGCATCGGGCAGCCGGAACACGGCTTCGATCAGGCTCGCCGGCACGTAGTCCGACGATAGGATGTCGGCCTGCCGCTCGCGAAGCAGGTCGATCGCGGCGACGTTGCCGGAGTGCGAACCGCCGAGGACGAGATTGGGCGCGCCCACCAGCACCGCCATGCCCGCCTCCCCCGACGCCTTGGCGGCTTCATGGGTGGTCGGGAACTCGGCGATCGTCATGCCGTCGTCGATCGCCTCGACGACATGGTCCCGGGTGGCGTCGTCGTGGCTCGCGAGGGGCAGGGCCCGGGCCTGCGCCCGGGCCACGATCTCGCGGCGATGACGAGCGGCATTGCGGGCGTGCAGGTCCAGCGCCTTCGTGCGGAACTCCTCGAACTGGTCCGCCGTCATCAGGTGCTTGCCCATGTAGTACTGCTTCAGCTTCTCGGGATCGAGGAACTGCCGCTGTCCGGGCGTGTGGTCGTTGATGGACACGAGGCCGACGATCGGCAGGTCGATCCACCGGTCGACCGCGTCGACCGCGTCGTCGGGGGCGATCTCGCAACGCAGGTGGAGCCTGTGCTCGGCGCGCGACAGGCGCTTCTCGTTGACCGTGGCGATGGCCTCGACCATGCGGGCGCGGTTCTTGACGCGGTCGGTCTCGCCGCGCACGTCGCCCAGCGACAGCGAGTCGAACACCGTCGTGATGCCGCCGGCCGCGATCTGGGTGTCGTGGGCCATCACGGCGGCAAGGCTCGGCCACTGCACCCCGGGGCGCGGCGCGAAGTGCTTTTCCATGTTGTCGGTGTGCAGCTCGACCAGGCCGGGAATCAGGATATCGCCCTCGAGGTCGACGGCCGGCGCGGCGGTCCGGCTATCGGACACTTCGACGATCCAGCCATCGCGCACCACGACGGTGCCGTCGAACGCCGATTCGCGGGTCACGATCCGGCCGTTGGTGAAGATCTGCTCGGTGCTCATGCGGTGGCTCCGGGGACGACGTCGTGGATGCGGTTGGCCAGCTGGTCGCGCACCTCGACGTCGTGAAAGATGCCGACCAGGGCGGCGCCGGCGTCGCGCCGGCGGGCCAGCAGTTCGACCACCCGCGCCCGGTTGTCCGCGTCGAGGGACGCGGTCGGCTCATCGAGCAGCAGGATCGGGTAGTCGACGGCCAGCGAGCGGGCGATGTTGACGCGCTGCTGCTCGCCGCCCGAGAAGGTCGCCGGGGGCAGTGGCCACAGGCGGGATGGAACGTTCAGCAGGGTGAGCAGGAACTCCGCCTTGTCGCGGGCCTCGGCAGCGGTCGCGCCCAGCCGCAGCATCGGCGCGGCGACGACGTCGATGGCGGCAACGCGCGGGATCACGCGGAGGAACTGGCTGACGAAGCCGATGGTGTCGCGGCGCAGATCGAGCACGGTGCGCGGCTCGGCCCCGACCAGCTCCGTCCACTCGGTCCCGCGCCGTACGCGGATCGAGCCGCTGTCCGGCCGGTAGTTGCCGTAGAGGGAGCGCAGCAGGGTGCTCTTTCCGGCGCCGGAAGGGCCGACCAGAGCGAGGCACTCGCCGGGGGAGACGGCCAGCGAGACGTCGTTCAGCACCGGCAGGGCGAGGCCGCCCTGCGCATGCACGACGAACGACTTGGCGAGCTTGCAGACCTTGAGGAGCGGTCGGTCGTCCAGTGCCCCCGAGAGGTCTGGAGGGGGCGGGACGGCAGCGGAAGCGAGCGACTGGGGTTCCATGGGCTACACCGGGAGGATCGAGGCGACGAGCATCTGCGTGTAGGGATGCTGCGGATCGTCGAGCACCTGGTCCGTGAGGCCCTGTTCGACGACCTCGCCGCCCTGCATCACCATGAGGCGATGGGTGAGAAGCCGGGCGACTCCGAGGTCGTGCGTCACGAGGACCGCGGACAGGTGCAGCCCCTCGACCAATCCGCGCAGGAGATCGAGGATGCGGGCCTGCACCGAGACATCGAGGCCTCCGGTCGGCTCGTCCATGAAGACCAGCCGCGGATCGCTCACCAGGTTGCGGGCGATCTGCAGCCGCTGGCGCATGCCGCCGGACCACGTGGTCGGGCGGTCGTCGATTCGGCTTGCATCGATCTCGACGCGATCGAGCCAGTGCGAGGCCCGCCCGCGGATATCGGCATAGCGCCGCGCGCCGACCGCCATCAGGCGCTCGCCGATGTTGGCGCCGGCGCTCACGCCCATGCGTAGCCCCTCGCGGGCGTCCTGGTTGACGAATCCCCACTCGGTACGGGCCAGCAGGCGGCGCCGCGCCTCCGAGAGGGCATGGACCTCGACCGGGCCGTAGGCCGCGGAGTCGTAGAGCACCCGGCCTTTCTCCGGCGTCAGGCGGCCCGCCAGGCAGTTGAGCAGCGTCGTCTTGCCGGAGCCGGACTCGCCCACGATGCCGAGGACTTCGCCGGGCCACAGCGAAAAGCCGACGTTGCTGCATGCGGCACGCGCCCCGAACCGCTTGGTCAGTCCCTCGACGGACAGGATCGGCATCATTCCGCCGCCTCCGCGCGAATGCCCGCGGCCTGCCGGCTCTCGCAGTAGTCGGTGTCGGAACAGATGAACAGCCGCTGGCCCGCGTCGTCGACAATCATCTCGTCGAGGAAGCTGTCGCGCGATCCGCACAACGCGCAGCACTGCTCCCAGGTCTCGATCTCGAAGGGATGGTCCTCGAAATCGAGGCTGCGCACCGAGGTGTAGGGCGGCACGGCATAGAGGCGCTTCTCGCGGCCGGCACCGTAGAGCTGCAGGGCCGGGCTGCGGTCGAGCTTCGGGTTGTCGAACTTGGGGATCGGCGACGGGCTCATGATGTAGCGACCGTTCACCAGCACTGGGTAGTTGTAGGTCTTCGCGATCCGGCCGTGGCGCGCGATGCTCTCGTACAGGCTGACCTGCATGACGCCGTACTCGGACAGCGCGTGCAGCGTGCGGGTCTCGGTCTCGCGGGGCTCGAGCATGCGCAGCGGCTCGGGGATCGGCACCTGGAAGACCAGGATCTGGCCCTCGACCAGCGGCGTCTCCGGCACGCGGTGCCGTGTCTGGATGACCGTCGCCTCGGCGGTGCGGGTCGTGGTCGCCACGTCGGCGACGCGGGCGAAGAATCGGCGGATCGAGACGGCGTTGGTGGTGTCGTCGGCGCCCTGGTCGATCACCTTCAGGGTGTCGTCGCGGCCGATGATGGCGGCGGTGACCTGGATGCCGCCGGTGCCCCAGCCATAGGGCAGGGGCATCTCGCGTCCGCCGAACGGTACCTGGTAGCCTGGCACCGCGACGGCCTTGAGGATGGCCCGCCGGATCATGCGCTTGGTCTGCTCGTCCAGGTAGGCGTAGTTGTAGGCGGCGTCGTCTGTCATCGGTTACTCCGCGGCCTGCGCGCGCTGCTCGACCTCGCGGCGCAGGGTGCGCACCACGACCAGTTCCGACTGGAAGTCGACGTAATGCGGCAGCTTCAGGTGCTGGACGAAGCCGGACGCCTCGACATTGTCCGAGTGCGCCAGCACGAATTCCTCGTCCTGGGCCGGCGACGTCCGCTCCTCCGACAGTTCCTCGGCGCGCAGTGCGCGGTCGACGAGGGCCATGGCCATCGCCTTGCGCTCGGCGTGGCCGAAGGCGAGGCCGTAGCCGCGGGTGAACTGCGGCGGCACCGTCGCCGAGCCGGCGAACTGGTTGACCATGTCGCACTCGGTGACCTCGATCTCGGCGAGCTCGATCTCGAAGCCGAGCTCTTCCGGGACGAAGCTGACCGGCACCCGCCCGTAGCGGATCTCGCCGACGAACGGATGGTTGTTTCCGTAGCCGCGCTGCGTCGAGTAGCCGAGCGCCAGGAGGAAGCCCTCGTCGCCGCGCGCGAGATTCTGCAGGCGCACCGGTCGCTCGGCGGGGAGGCTGAGCGGCTGGCGGGTGAGGTCGGCGGCCGCGGCGATGTCCTCGGCCGGCGGCGCTTCCAGCATTCCCTCGCGTTGCAGCAGGTCGCCGACCCGCGGCAGCCCTCGACTGGTGTCGGCAGGCGCCGTGGGGGCGGTCGGACGCTCGCCGGCGGCGGCCAGCGAGAAGTCGAGCAGGCGATGCGTGTAGTCGTAGGTCGGCCCCAACACCTGCCCGCCGGGCACATCCTTGAAGGTCGAGGAAATGCGGCGCTCGGCGACCATCCGGGTGGTGTCGATCGGTTCCGAGTCGCCGAACCGCGGTAGCGTCGTGCGGTAGGCCCGCAGCAGGAAGATCGCCTCGATCAGGTCGCCACGCGCCTGCTTGATGGCCAGCGCGGCGAGGCCGCGGTCGTAGCAGGAGCCCTCGGTCATGACGCGGTCGACGGCCAAGCCGAGTTGCTGCTCGATCTGCTCCAGGGTCAGCTCGGCGAGGCTGCGGTCGCCGCGTCGCCTGTCGGCCAGCAGATCGAGCGAGTGGGCGATGGCCGTCTCGCCGCCTTTCACCGCCACGTACATCTCAGGTCTCCACCGCGATGCTGCGCGGCAGGCCGCACAGCCGGCTGCCCGACGTGAAGAGGATGTCGATGCCGCAAGGGAACAGCGCGTGGTTGGCGGTCCATTCGGACCAGAAGCCGTCGGGCAGGCCGTCGATGGCCACGGCGCGTGCCGTCTCGATCCCGGGGCCTCGCCAGGTCGTCGCGGTCCGTCCCTCGAGGCACGGAACTTCGACCAGCAGGGTGGCGGCGCGATCGGGAAAGGCATCGGTACCGACTTCGAAGCCGTCGAACGAGGACAGGGACGCCGCCGCGACCACGCCGAAGGTGGCGGGGGAGCGCTCCGGCACGATCGGGCACCCGGCATGGAAGCGCAGGGAGTTGCGCAGAACGTCGGTGTCGATACCGGGACCCAGCCAGACCGGCGTATCGCGGTCGGCGAGCGTCAGCAGGGCGGCGGTGGCGGCGAGGCTCAGCGCGCCGGGGCCGACCGGCGCCAGCGGCAACGTGATGATCCGGCCTGGGTTGGAGGTGGCTTCGAGAATGGCACGGAATACCCGCTGGCCGTCGTGCACGGGGTCCGCGAGGGCCGGCGAAAGGCGTCCGATGGCGTTCATGCGCCGCCTTCCCGGGCGACGGTGAAGAACTCGACGCGCGTCGCGGCCGCGCGCGCGGCCTGTGCCTGGTGACGCAGCATGGCCTCGGCTTCGAGCGGCGCCACGACGAGGCTTTCGATCGGCTCCCGCCAGGAAGTGCCTTGGCCGAGCGCGTCGAGGATCGCCACGATCTCGGCCTGGCGCGAGTGCCGGCCGGCGACGTAGCCGATCCCGACCTCGCCGCTGTCGAGTCGGACGGCCGCGCGGGTCGTGGTCATCTCGCCGGCGCAGAAGGGAGCGCCGCTGCCCGAGATGCGACCGCGGACCATCACGAGGCCGATCTCGGGGCGGCGGAGGATCTCGTGCGCCGGCAGCGGCCCGAGGGCCTCGGTCAACGAGTCGAAGAGCTCTCCGAGCCGGTCGGCCGGGGCCTTGGCGAGGACCGACAGCCAGCGTTGCCGGCGCGGGTCGGGCGGGGCTGCGGGGGAAGGAGTGGGTGACATGGCCTCGCTCGGTGGAGGCGAGACCATGAGAATGTTGCGTTACCGATTGACGGGAGAATGATGAAACTCCCGTGACGGCGCCCGAGGTTGTTCACAGGGCGCGGCGGCGGCCGTCTCTAGCGCGGGAGTCGCTCGGCCAACGCGAGCCGCTCCGCCTTGATGCGGGCCTTGTCGAGCAGCTCCTCGACGAGATCCTGGCCATGCCGAAGCGCGTCGCGCGCAAGAAACTTGTTGATGCGCCCCACGATCGAGCGGCGCCGTCCGCTCACCTCGAGCCACACCGTCACTTCCCGGTCGCCCTCTGCCAGCCGGCAGGTGACGCGCCGGCTACGGGGGCCGGCACGACGCGGGGACTTCACGGGAGAGGCACTCATCGACCCAGCGATAGCCCGGCTGGGGGATCGCCTCAAGGCCGACGAAGGTCACGCTGGGCGCGTGTCCAAATCTTGTGCCCGGGCGGGTCGAGGTCACCCATTTGCCCGGTCCGGCAAGGCGAAGGTGAGCCCCCAGCAGGCCGCGAGCAGGGCTGCCGATCCCAGCAGGCAGCCGGGCAGCCCGCCGACCTGAAAAAGCGCCCCGGAGAGCAGGATGCCGATCAATCGGCCGAGCGCATTGGCGGCATAGTAGAAGCCCACGTCCTCCGCTGCCTTCTCTGAACCCGCGTAGGCGAGGATCAGGTAGGAGTGGAGCGACG
The DNA here is from genome assembly GCA_020160955.1 of Pseudomonadota bacterium. GTDB lineage: Bacteria > Pseudomonadota > Alphaproteobacteria > Reyranellales > Reyranellaceae > Reyranella. Next base: position 41,086 of record JAIUOX010000026.1, on the reverse strand, counting down.
AATTCACGGCAAACGGGAGCGCAAAGAGCGACAAGGAGCTGGTCACCAGCAGGTCCTGCGAGCCCGCGCCGGCCCGCGGTAGCAGGATTGCAAGGGCCAGCGGGATAGCGAGCAGCAGGCCGGCCCACACCCTTGCTGCCGGAACCTCCCTGCTGAGACCATCGCTGCTGCGCGCAACGAGATGGGGCGCGGCCGCCTGCAAGCCGCCATAGACGATCGTCCAGGCTGCCAGGAAGCCGCCCACCTCGGCGAAGCGCCATCCGGCCGCGTACAGAAAAAGTGGTAGCCCGACGACGAACCACACGTCGCGTGCGCCGAACAGGAACACGCGAGCCGCCGCCAGCAGGTTGACGCCCCGTGACTTGGCGAACAGCTCGCGCACGCTGCGCGAGGCCTTGGCCTTGCCGAGGTCGCGTGGCAGCAGAACCAATCCGGCAAGGAGGATGATCGCGATTCCCAGCGCCATCACCCACAGGGCGCCCCGGAAGCCCATGGCCTGAAGCAACAGCCCCCCGAAGAAGAAGCCGAGGCCCTTCATCGCGTTCTTCGATCCGGTGAACCAGGCGACCCAGCGAAACAGTTGGCCCGCCCCCTGGCCCGCGGTGGCCTTGATGGCCGACTTCGAAGCGGTCTTGGTGAAGTCCTTGGCAAGGCCCGCTATGCCCTGCGCGATCACTACCCAGGCGACGGCCAAGGCGGCACTCCACTGGGGATCGAGCGTCGAGAGCAGGAGGAGGCCGGCGATCTGCAGCGTCTGCCCGGCCATGAGCATGCGGGCAATGCCGTACCGCACCGCCAGCCATCCGCCGGCCAGGTTGGCGACGATGCCGGCGAACTCGTAGAGCAGGAAGAGGAAGGACAGGGTGAGGGGGGCGTAGCCCAGCTGGAAGAAGTGCAGCAGGACCACCATGCGGAGTGCGCCGTCGACCAGGGTAAATCCCCAGTACGACGCCGTGACGATGAGGTAGTCGCGCGTGTTGCCCATCAGGCGCCAGTGTCGATCACTCTGGCGGCGAGGTCGACCATTCGGCAGACGTAGCCGATCTCGTTGTCGTACCAGGAATAGACCTTCAGGAGCGTGCCGTCGGTCACGAGCGTGCTTGGGCCATCGACGATCGAGCTGCGGCTGTCGTTGCAATAGTCGGCCGAGACGAGCGGGCGGGGCTCGTATCCCAGGATGCCGGCCAGCGGACCACGGCTGGCTTCGGCGAACAGGGCATTGACCTCGTCGGCGGTCGTCTCGCGTCGCAGTTCGAACACGCAGTCGGTGAGGCTGGCGTTCAGGACCGGCGCGCGCACGGCATGGCCGTTCAGCTTGCCCTTGAGCTCGGGGTAGATCAGCGCGATCGCGGTGGCACTGCCCGTGGTGGTCGGCTGCAACGACAGCATCGCGGACCGCGCGCGCCGCAGGTCCTTGTGCGGGGCATCGACCACGACGTTGGTGTTGGTTGGGTCGTGGATCGTTGTGATCTGCCCATGCCTGATGCCGATCGCCTCGTGCACGACCTTGACCACCGGCGCCAGGCAGTTCGTGGTGCAGGAGGCCGCCGTCAGGACCCGGTGCCGGTCGGGGTCATAGAGGTGGTCGTTGACGCCGACGACGACGTTGAGCGCCCGGTCGTCCTTGACCGGCGCGGCCACGATGACCCGCTTCACGCCCTGCCGGAAGTAGCCCTCGAGCTGCTCGGGCTTCAGGAACTTGCCGGTGCATTCCAGCACGAGCTCGCAGCCGAGGTCGCCCCACGGCACGTCCTGCGGCATGGCGCCTTCGCTGAAGCCGATGTTTCGGCCGCCAACCCTGAAGCCCCGCTCGTCGTCGATCTGGAAGGACTCGTGCCAGCGTCCATGGATGCTGTCGAACTCGAGCAGGTGGGCCGCGACGGCCGACCCACCCTTCAATTCGTTGACGTGAACGATGTCGAGCCTGGCATCCCTTTGCGGATCGTCTGGTGCGCGCCGCACGCCTCCGAGCGCGGCGCGAAGGACGAGCCGTCCCATGCGGCCCATGCCGTTGATGCCGATCCTCATCGTTCGCTCCTCAGACCGGGGGGCGCGTGCTGTCACCCAGCGCGTCGAGGCGCTGCTTCATCGCCAGACGATCGAGTGAGGCGTGCGGAAGATTGACGAAAATTTCCAAGCGGCGCCGGACCATGCCGTAGAGCTCGTTGATCATGGTGGCTTTCTCCGCCGGGGTGCCGGTAAACTTCCACGGATCAGGCAACGGCCAAGATGCCGTTAGCACATTGGCCCCGAAATCGGGGCAGTGCTGCCCTTCCAGCGTATCGCAGAGAGCGATCACGAAATCCATTCGCGGCGCGTCGAGGCCGGAGAAGGTATCCCACGTCTTGCAGTGCAGGCCGGACGTGTCGTGACCAAGTGCCCGCAGTTTGTCGATAACCTCTGGCATCGGGGTTGCCGCCGGATGTGAGCCCGCCGAGTAGGAGTTGAACTTGTCCTGCCCGATCTTCTCCAGGACGGTCTGAGCCATCAGTGATCTTGCGGAATTGTGGGTGCAAAGGAAGAGCACATTGAAGGCTGGAGTCATTGTCTCTAGTCCCTGTTGGGCATCGTCTGGCAGCAGCCGGGATAAATCAGCACACAGGTCGGGACGGCCGCTGCAGCAGGTCTCAGTCAAGTAGCCATACAGGGCGCGCAGGCCGCTGAAGCGCACTCTGTAGAGGATATTTCGGCCGCTGCGTGACGAGCGAACGAGACCGGCCTTGGCCAGGGCAGCGAGATGGAATGACAATGTGGACGCAGGCATTCCGAGAGCGTCCGCAAGGTCGCCAGCGGCCAGTCCGGCCTGCCCGTTCTGAGCCAACTGGCGGATGATGGACAGCCTGCAGACTTGAGCTAGGGCCGCAAAGCCAACTGCCGCCGCTGTAGATTTCATGATTCTAGAATGGTCGAACTGCTTTGCCGAATTGTGAAACTCGTCCCAGAGGACAGCCTGGCGGGCGCGGCCCTCGCTACCCTTCGTGTTGTCGGGGCAACCAGCAAACCGGATCGGCATTGCTCAGCTTGACCACTAGATTGGCTTCAGGAGGCGATGCGACTACCTTTTATAGCGTCAAGGAGGTCCACGGGGGTCCGCCGAAATAAAACGGAGCACCCGCACGGCGCGAGTGCTGCGCCGCCCAACTTCCACCCCATTTTCCTAATGGGCCGCCTGGCTGGGTAAACATCAGGGTAAACATCAGGCGATCTTGAGTTTTGGCTGAATCTGCGTGCCTATCTCGCCTAGCACTCCCTTCGCCACGACCTCAGGACAAAGCGATCGGATGTATCTTCCTCGCTTTACTCGTCCTCGCCATAAATCGGCGCCGCCTCGTCGAGTAGCAGAAGACTGATCGCGAAGTCATACTGCTCGGCGATGATGGTCAGTTCTCGCACTGGCTCACTGAACCAAACGCCAACGTCATGGTCCATGCCTCCTCTGCCGTCCAAGAGATACCTTTCATTCAAAAGCAACGAAGCTGGCGGCAGTTCTATCAGCTAGCGTGAGGTTCTGAAGAACGCGCCTGAAGTTAGCAACCCCGGCGGGAAATCGAAGGTTTCGAAGGCCCGCAATATTGAGTTCGAGTACCCGATCCCTATCGGTGATGCGGAGTAACTGCTAGCGCACGAGTGCGAAGGCAATCTGCTTGGCAAAACTCGCTACTTCGTCTCCTGCCGGCATCATCTCGGCGGAGGTGGATCCACAGGACGAGCGGCGACGAAGTGACCGGCCGCCCGGGAGGGAACTCCTCCCGCGCGAGTCACCTCCCCGCCCCGCGCGGGGCGGGGAGGTGAACGTGGCCGACTACTTGGCCTTCAGGAGGTCGGTGACCTTGAGTAGGATCAGCTCGTTGTCGTCTGACTTGCCGAGCGCGCGGCCCGACGAGAACGGCAGGTTGTTGTCGTTGCCGACGATGATGTGGTCGGCGTCGACCAGGTCGACGTTCTCGATGGTGAAGAACGGGAAGGTCAGCTTGCCGTCCTTGCCGCCTTGGCGCGCCAGCTTCTGCGGGTCGTCGATGTCCATCAGGTCGATGTACCCGACCTTCTTTACGAAGCCGTCGGCATCGGCCTGCGAGAAATCGACCTTGTAGATGCGCTTGAACTTGGCCGGCACGTTGAAGCAGTCGGCCTTGATCGCTTCTGGCTTGCAGGCCAGCGCCGGATCGCCCTCGGTGTCGTCGCGCTCGATGATCAGTCCCGAGGTTGCGTCGATCAGGTTGAAGTCGCCGATCGCATTGTTCGGCGCCTCGAGGGCGTACTTCCAGCTCTTGCCGGTCCAGGCGCCCTTGTCGACGTCGAACTCGAGGATGCGCAGGTAGCGCTTGCCGTCCCTGTTCTCCGGCTCGCCGCTGGCGGTGACCAGCGGGCCTTCCAGCAGAGGGTAGAGAAACTTGCCGTCCGGCGAGGCGGCCATGCCCTCGAAGCCCTTGCTGCGCCGGACCTCGAAGGCCACGGGGCCGGGGGCGTTCGGCAGGGCCAGGTTGGGGTTGTCGGGCGAGCGCACGACCTTGCCGTCGACCAGCGTGTCGAACACCGCCAGCACCTTGCCGGTCTTGTCCGTCTTGACCAGGTAGGGGCCGAATTCCTCGCCGAACCACAGTGCGTCACCGATCGGCTGCACCGACTCGAGGTCGAAGTCGCTGCCGGTCAGGTATCGCTTGGGCGTGTTCTCGTTGACGACGCGGAACGGCACCTTGCGGTCGGGATCGTGGAGGAAGCCGGTGGCCACTCGCTCCACGCCGCCGCTCTTCCAGTCGGGCTTGACCACGTGGAACATCAGCATGGCGTCGGGCGAGTTGGCCTTCGAGCCGAAGCCGTTGTCGCTCAGCGTCAGGAAGGTGCCGTCGCGCAGGTTCTTGATACCCGAGAAGCCCTGGATCGGCTGGCCCTTGAACGGCAGGCTGATGCCGGTCGGGCGCGGCGCTGCCTTGTCCGACAAAGCCGAGATGCCGGGAACGCTTTCGGGCGTGTCGACGCGCTTGCCCAGGGGGCCGGCGTAGCGGCCCGAGATCGCGAGGTCGGCCGGCGCGTCCGCCGGTGGCGGAACCAGCGTCAAGGCAGGCAGGACGGCCTGGCCCTCGAGCACGGCCGGATACTTGGTCTGGCCGGCGGCGGCGTTCGCGAGCACCAGGGCGGCCGCGGCGATCAGGATTGAAGAGCGGGTCATTCTTTCTCCCTAGGGATTCGAACGTCGGGTCCTAGCGTCCCCGCGCTACGGTTTGGCGACGGTGCTGTGGATCGAGGGGAAAGACGGGCAACCGTCATGCAACCGTAAAGAACCTCTAGTTGCTGGGTTGCATCCGGGTCGTAGCCCCGGCACCGGATGATGCGAAGAAGATGGTGGTTGGCCCGCACGGAGCCGACCCTTGCGGAACTGATCGAGCGTCGGCTGGGTCGTCGCGAGGCCTTGCGCGGGCTCGCCGCGAGCGGCGCCGCCCCGGCGGGACTGCCGCGGGGAGCGTCGGCCCAGGCCAACGGCCCGTCCTCGCTCGCCTTCAAGGAACTGGCGCATATGCTGGACGCTACCGATCATGTCGCCGAGGGCTACGACATCCAGGTCCTGGCGCGGTGGGGCGACCCGGTGACGGCGGGGGCGCCGGCTTTTGCCCCGCCAGCGGCGACCGCGGCCGCGCAGGGCAGGCAGTTCGGCTACAACAACGACTATCTCGGCCTGCATCCCCTGCCGGCTGGCAGCCGCTCGAGCGACCGCTTGACCGACGCCGAGGTCTGCGGCCCGATCTTTACACCCGACGACACGACGCTGTTCCTCGCCATCCAGCACCCTGGTGAGGACTCCGGCTCGACCTTCGACAAGCCGTCGACCCGCTGGCCTGACTTCAAGGACGGCCCGCCGCCGCGACCCTCGGTGATCGCAATCACGAAGAAGGACGGCGGGAAAATTGGATCCTAGGCCGCCTCGATTTATTGAGGTTAGAGTGGAAGAACGTGCAGCCTACCATACGAGCCAACATGGAAGGGCGGGCCCCATGGCAATTAGCGAAAGAACGCTAGTCGAGCGGGTAAATCGATTCCTGAAGTCTCTCGAAGCACGAGGTGTCGAACCCGGTCGCTGGGAGTCTTACTGCGTTACGCGTGCACTACAAGCCCTTGCCGACAGAGATATCGTGGCGGGCGAAGCCTTCATTGATTTCGCAAAGATGCCACCCGAGCTGCGATCGTCGGATACTCTGCCTGACTTTTCGCCCTCTCACCCGCCAACACTGCTCAGCGAATTGGCTGGAGAGCTCATGCGTATCAAGATGCGGTTGTCCTAAGATTTCTTGCATGTTGTTGCCTTGTGGAGGCTAGGGCCCGTGAAGAGCAAACAGCGCCAACTCCAGCACGTGGGCGGTCGCAAGGCTCATCATGCGATGATCGGTGGCATGACTATCACCGGGACGGAAGCGCCTGCGCGTTCGGGGCCGTGCAGTCCATCGTCCGGATCATCGCCGAGACCGGCCAGAAGTCCTTGTACTGCAGCCATGGTCACATCACGCCCTTCGAGGGGATGACTGAATTGGCGAGCCGGGGCTGACGACGTCGAGGACCTTCCATACGGCAATCAGCATCGGCATTCGAACCGGCATAAATAGCTGGAGCGCATAATCTGTCATATGGAAAATTGAGAGCGCCTTACCGATGGTACTTCCTCCTGATCGCTGATCGAGACAGCGCCAAGCGAATGCTATTGGCACTGATGTAAAGTCAGGAAAGCGCTATCAGTAACTGGTCGAGCGTCCAATCAGTCATTTCAGGCGAGCGCGATCTGCTTCGAAGCACGAGCCTGCAAGTGGCCCAAGAGATTGCTGATTCTCGCGCTCCCACCAGATAACGCTCCCTTCCTTCAACCGGCAATGAGTGCGACGCCCATTCTGCCATCAGATTCGCGGCATCATTGGCCACGCCACCAGGCGTGATCCTTCACTAAAGGTAGGCAAAGCGCCGCAAGCCTACGCCGGCGCGGCCAAAGCTGCCGGTCACATCGTGGCGAGAGCGGCTACGCAGTCCCTATTTCTCGGCGGGTGTCACCGCCACATCGGACACTGCGCATTCCTCAATGTCGGTCAGCCTCATCAAGCCCTTATCAAGGAGTTCGGCCTCGAAGGTCGCCAAGTCGACCTCCGGTATCGCTAGGACGAACAGATCGCACGCCCGGGTCAACGCCACATAGCCAATGCGTCCTTCCTCGCTTGCCGTACCGTCCAGCAAGTCCCGGACATTCTTCCTCTTCGCCACATACATTACGGCCGGGATGCTCTCGCCCTTGACTTGATGCACCGTCGAGATGCGGCAGCGTTCCACTCCCTTCGGCGCGCTCGTCTCCAAGCTCAGCGGATCTGCAGTGAGCTTCCTTTTGGCCAACCGCTGCCCGATATTGTCGCCGGTCTTGAGCCCGCACTCCGAATCGAGCCGGGCAAGCAAGGCCTTTACCCGTGAAACAAGCGCCGGATGCCACGCGGATTTTGCGGAAAGGGTACAGGCGGGCAATCCCGCGGTGGCATCCCGCATGAAGGACCAGATCAGCCGCTTGGCACGCCGGATTTCCGGTGGAGCAGAAATCACCGATACAAGGCTGGCCAAGGCGCTGTGCTCGTCGGCAAGTAACGCAATGACCCCGGCGCACACATGCCGGAAGGCATTGTGATAGTCGGCGTGCTTGTCGCGCTCAAGGCATGCCTTCGCGAAGGCGCGCACCGTCCCTTCGCCTTGCGCTTCAGCCTTGCCTCGCCATTCGGCCACAAAGTCGCTACCTCGGCACAGAATGGCTGCGTGATCAGCCGTAACGCCGCCTTGAGCTAGCAGCTTGTCGAATTTGGCTAGCAAGTCGTCCTTCTTAGTCGACTTATACGTCGTGAAGTAGGCGCCCGAAACAAGTTCTGGCTTCTTCCTGTCGGCGCAGTCGTCACGCCCGGATAGTCTGTTGGCTACGGTCACGATTGCTGGCACTGAACGGAAGTTCCGGGTCAGCCCTCGGCGTTCAACTCCGGGTGTAAGACCGTAGCCACTGAGAAAGTTACCGTTCGCGCCGGAGAACTCGTAAATGCCCTGATTGACATCGCCAATAAGCGATATCTGCACACCATGCTGCTTCAGCAGTTCCAGGATGGCCTGGTGTTCAGTGCCGATGTCCTGCGCTTCATCGATCAAGATATGCGGGTAGCGACGCGCCAACGCGCGCAGGAGGAATGGCTGATCCGCCAGCGTCTTTAGCGTCCAGTAGCGTCCCAGTGAATGTGTGTAGCCGCCGGTTTTCCCAAATTTTGCGATCTGCTTCTCGGCCTCGCCCACCGGGATGTGGCGACTGCCTTTGCCGAATGAAGCGGCGAAGTCGAACGCGCCGTTCACAAATCTCGCATTGAGTTGCGCAATGCCGTGGCGCTTTTCACCATCCCAGACGGTGTAGTGTCTAAGGAATGGCTCGCGGCCCTGTACAAGATAGGGCGTCCGCGGTGCGCCCATGGTGCGGTGCGCATGGGGGCGTAAGATGTTGCCGGTGATGAAGGCGTCCATGGTGTCGATCTCGACGCCTGCCGAGCCACGTGTCCGTACCCCGGCCAGCGCGAAGTAATCCTTCCGGAAGGTGTCCACCGCCACGTTCGAGAAGGACAGGAGAGCGATGATCCCGTGCCGGTCTTCGAGCCGCCGGCGCACCTCGCAAAGGCGGTGCACCGCCGTCCGCGTCTTCCCGCTGCCCGCGCAGGCGGTGACGCAGATCGGCGCAAGAGGCAGTCCGACGATCTCCTTCTGTTTGCTGGACAGCGCAAACATCAAGAGCAGGCGTGCCTAATCGCCGACTGAATGTAATCGGGCACCACAAAGGGCAGCTTTTCGTCTTCGATTTTTGCAGCGAGCGCCTGGGCAAATTTGCCCTTCTGGACATTGCTTTCCGGGCGCTCGAACATGCCACAGAAGAGGGCTTTCGCTTTGGCGGAGTCGATGGTCTCGGCGTTGACGGCCGCCTCGACCGTGAGAGCGATGTGCGGGTGAATCTCTTTCAGGGCCGCCAGCATGGCGGTGCGGTTTTCCGCGTGGAGAGCGAAGTCATACTCGAAGGTCTTCAGGCCGTGGAAGATCTTCACGTAGGCGTCTTCGCGCATCTTCATTGCCTTCACCGTATCAGAGGGGGTGATGACGTCGCCGAGCGCAGGATAGACAGGAATCCACGCATCCTTGCCGTCGGCTCCCTTCTCGATCTTTAAGGGATCGGCGTCCGTGAGCGCGGCGACTGGCACCTTGATGGCGGATGCGCCAAAGAGGGGAAGGAAGGAGTCGAAGTTCAGGCCTTCGACGCTGATCAGGCTGACCGCGTGATCCCGCAGATCATAGTCAATGCGCTTGGCCATGAGATTGACCAGCAGCAGTTCTGCGGCTCCCTCTACGAAGATGACGCGCCGGGCGAAGAAGAGCTCAGCACGGGTCACATCGAGATAGCGCTCGAGCTTCTCGCGCTTGCCCTTCCCGAACTCGATCCTGCGCGGATGGAAAGACTCGATGCCGGTTCCTACGTCGACAAGGCAGGCGATGGAGTCGAGCTTGGCGATGCTCGCGAAATTTGGGGAATGGCTGGTGACGAAAACCTGCACCGGCTTTTCGCCGTCCTCTTTCTCGATCGTGGACAAATAGCGGAGAAGTACGGCCTGGAGCTGTGGATGCAGGTGGGCTTCGGGCTCCTCGACGATCAGACTGCGGAACGACGCGTCGGCGTTCTTCGAGAGCTCGCTCAATACGACGGCCATATAGATGAGGTTGTTGTAGCCAAGACCATTACTCTCGATATCCATGGCGTCGACCAGCATTGAGAGGCGGGCGGCCAGCCGCTGGAAGTCGTTGGTGCTGAGCCCGACATCCAGGACCTGGGCGAGCTTCGAGCCGAGCATGGTCTGGTGACGGGTCGAAATGGCCATTTGGGTGTTGGCGATCGGCGCGTGCTTTTTTATCTCATCGTCGAAGGTCTTTAATCTCTTTGCGATCGTCTGTTTATCGGTCTCGTTCACCAGTAGATGCATGAGGCGCGAGAGCTGGCTCGTGCGGCTCGGGCGCAGGCCGAGCGTCGCATCCCGGAGCGGCGGCAGGTAGACGCTGCGCAAATTCTCAAGCATCCCCGAAGTCATCAGGACATCTTGATGGTCACCGCACCAGCGGCGGACTTGAAAACGCCCGGCCTTGTCGGGGGTGCCGTAGGAGACGCCGAGGTGCGCCTCGATCTCGCCGTCAGCGCCAGGCTTCAATGCATGAGAGAAGTCGGCCTCATCGTCCGCGCTCAGGCCCGCGAAGATGTATCGGAAGGCAATCTCGCCAATAGGTGGCTCGGATTTCGGCAAATGGAGGTCGGTCTCGTCAAAGCGGGGATAGGGATCATCCGCGCCAGCCAATAGTGCCCGCAGCGCCTCGACCACGGCTGTCTTCCCGACGTTGTTTGGCCCGACCAGTACGTTGAGCCCCGCCACGAACTCAATAGTGACGTTGGGTAGTCTGCGGAAGTTATTAATCGTCAGCGTGCGTAGATACATCTCGCCCGATCGCCCTTGTTCCGTGCCCCGCATCAAGCCTGCAATTCTTCACCCGGAATGACAAGGCATCTCCAGGATCGCCCGCCATCCTGCAGGCGCGTGCTTCCTCACGGAATGAGGTTCAGGGGCGAAGATTTATTGATGTAGCGGGTCGTGGCCGAATTTGATCCCCGAAATGGTGCCCGGTGAGGCAGCAATGCCATGAAATTATTGAGTTCCGGCTTGATTGCTAACCGGCAAGAAGCGTGTGTTCGGAGCCGGGGAATGCCCGGCTCCAACACGCGGAGTAAATGATGGCCAAGCAGTCGAAGCAGGTAGAGCCAACAAGAATGCCCGGAGAAGCCGAGGGTAAAGCGGCGCAACAAAAACAGCAGGGTGCGTCGACGAAGTTGGGCGTCAAAAAGAGGGAAATTGGTTCATGCAAGAAGGAAGCGGGCGGTCAAGATCGAACGAGCAAGATTGATCAACTCGTAGCCCTGCTACGGCGTCAAAAGGGTGTCACCGTATCTAATCTGGCCGAGACGCTTGGTTGGCAGCAGCACAGTGTGCGCGGGGCCATGTCAGGTGCCCTGAAGAAGCGTGGGCTCTCGGTCGTGAGTGAGAAAACGAAGGGCCAGCGCTTCTATCGGCTCGCGGGCTAGGTAATGCCAGAAAATGAAACCTCAGCCGAGATCGACAGCTTGAGCGATCTCGGGCTGGAGGACCTTCGGCAGACGTGGCAGGCAAGGCTGGGCGGGCAAGCACCTACGGTTACCAGCAGTCGTCTACTGCGGAGTTGGTTGGCCTGGGAACTCCAAGCCCGAGTTCAGGGCGGCTTCGACCCTGCTACGCGCCGCCAGCTTCGGGAACTTGAACGTGCGAAGACGGACGGAAGTCGACTCCCTCGAATATCCAGTCTCAGGCCCGGGACCGTTCTGATCCGTGAGCACGCGGGCAAGACGCATCGGGTGATGGTGCTCGAGCGAGGATATGCCTGGGATGGGGGGCAATATGGTTCCCTCACGGAAATCGCATACCGGATCACGGGAACTCGATGGTCGGGACCCCGCTTCTTCGGCCTCAAGAACAAGGAGCGTCGCCCCTGAAGCCGCCGGTGCGCTGCGCGATCTATACGCGCAAATCGACAGAAGAGGGGCTGGATCAAGCCTATAATTCCCTTCACGCGCAGCGAGACGCCTGCGAGGCCTATATCCGCAGCCAGGCCCATGAGGGTTGGAAGCTAGTAAAAGCGGCCTACGATGATGGTGGCTTTTCTGGCGGGTCCATGGATCGGCCTGCTCTCAAGCGCCTGCTGGCAGATGTGGCAGCCGGGCGCGTTCAGACAATCGTGGTTTACAAGATCGATCGTCTGACACGCTCGCTGGCGGACTTCGCACGGATCGTCGAGACGTTGGACGGACAGGGCGCCTCGTTCGTCTCAGTGACCCAGCAGTTCAACACCACGACATCGATGGGCAGGCTGACCCTCAATGTGTTGCTGTCCTTTGCGCAGTTCGAGCGAGAGGTCGCCGGCGAGCGGATCCGGGACAAGATCGCGGCCTCCAAGGCACGAGGGCTATGGATGGGAGGAACCGTACCCATTGGATACGATGTGAACGACCGCTCCCTGGTCATCAACGAGGCGGAAGCATCGACGGTGCAGGAGATCTTCCAGGGCTACCTCCGGCTCGGGAGCGTTGAGGCCCTGCAGAAGGACCTGAAGCAGCGAGGGATCGTCAGCAAGCGCTGGACATCCAGCTCTGGTCGAACCCGGGGCGGCTGCAACTTCAGTCGAGGCGCGCTGCATTGTTTGCTGCGCAATCCCGTCTACATCGGGCAGGTTCGCCACAAGGACAGAGTGCATCCCGGCCAGCAGGTGCCGATTGTTGACCAGGCACTCTGGCAGGCGGTCCAGGATCGGTTGGCCGAACATCTGAAGCGACACGCCCGGACCAATGAGGCCTCAGGGCGGCCACTGCAGGGGCGATTGTTTGACGCGAAGGGCAATGTCATGAGCCCGAGCTGGACTACGAAGCCGAATGGCAAGCGATATTCCTACTACATCAGTCAGGCTGTACTTCAGGGGCGCCGAGAGAAGGCCGGACTTGTCACGCGTGTATCGGCAGACGTCATTGACCGTCTCGTTGGACAGGCGATCTTCCAGGGCTCCGCTTTCGAGGCCGCATCTCTGCGTGCCCGGGTCGCGCGCGTAACTCTGCACGATGATCGGGTTGAGATCGTGAGGAATGGCGCAAATGCCACTGCAGGCGAGGGCGAGCCTATTGTCGTGCCGGTATGTTTCATTCGTCATGCGCGGGCCAAGGTCCTTGACGATGGACAGCCGCTCGCTGCCCCCGCGGTGGTCAAAGCCCTTGGTCGTGCCCACAAGTGGCGGAGTTGGCTGGAGCGTGGCGAGGTGAATTCCTGGGAGACGATCGCCGTCAGGGCCGGGGTCTCCCCGGTCTATGTACGTCAGCTCCTGCCGCTGGCCTTCTTGGCCCCGGACTTGACCCGCCGGCTTCTGGATGGCCGGTGGCGTCCAAGAGGGGGACTAAGAGCCCTTCTGCGGAAGACCATTCCCCTCCACTGGGAACGCCAGAGGGCTGAACTCTAGGCTTTCATCGGGTTGGTGGTAGTCGGGTCAGGTAGTGGGGAAAGCCGAGAGGGATTGGCCTGACTGGCGGCCCCATATCCCACTCAAACCTAACAGGCCGGCTGGTTGTACCCCGTGCGGAACGGAACATGACCCGCGCTACTAGCATCGCCCGCCAGAGACCGGCGGCCTATATCGGCACGCTCTCAATCTGAGACGGCGGCAGAGACTTTAGCCATGGGCAAAAGGCCCCAATTGGCGGGCACTCGGGGCGTCTATCTCTGCCTCGGCTGGAATGGAGAAATGGCTGGTAGGCCCGGCAGGATTCGAACCTGCGACATAACCGTTATGAGCGGCTCGTTCTAACCGCTGAACTACGGGCCCCCAGCCGGCGGCCTTCTACCATTCGGGCGGGACCCGCGCATACCCTCGCGTCGTTCCGCTTTTTGCCGGGCGCGACCGGCCAAGGGTCTTCCCGGCGTGGATGGTCCACCACGCCGACGACCCCGCCGCGCGCGTCGGGCGGGGCGGGGAGGGGGTCGATGAATCCTGTTGGTGCGCCGCGACGGCGCCGGCTACTCGGCCGGCGGGACGAACATGTAGCCGACGCCGCGCACCGTGCGGATGACCGTCGGCTTCTCGGGGGTCGGCTCGATCTTGCGGCGGATGCGGGTGATGCGCAGGTCGATCGCGCGGTCGAACGGGTCGCGGCTACGGTGGCTGGTGGTCTCGAGCAGCCAGTCGCGCGACAGCGGCCGGTTTGGGTTCTCGGCGAAGATCTTCAGGATGTCGAACTCGCCCGAGGTCAGGGCGACGTCGCTGCCCTCGGTGTCGAGCAGCTGGCGCTTCGACAGGTCGAGGGTGTGGCGGCCCATCCGGATGCGCTCGATCAGCGACGGCGTCGACTTGTTGGCCGAGCGGCGCAGCACGCTCTTGCAGCGCGCCAGGAGCTCGCGCGGCTCGTAGGGCTTGGCGACGTAGTCGTCGGCGCCGCTCTCGAGGCCCAGCACCTTGTCGACCGAGTCGCCGGCCGCGGTCAGCATGATGATGCCGACCTTGGTGCTGCTCTCGCGCAGCCAGCGGGCCAGCGCAAAGCCGTCCTCCTGGCCGGGCAACTGGACGTCGAGCAGAACGAGGTCGGGCATGGCGCGCGAGATCTGGCGACGCATCTGCGCCCCGTTCTCCACGGCGATCACCTTGAGATCATGGTTCATCAGGTAGGTCTCGGCCGCCTTGCGTTGGAAGGCATCGTCCTCGACCAGCAGAATCGAAGGCTGCAGCATGACTTGATCCGAAATAAATGACTAATAATGATGCCAAAATAACATGGATTACCAAGGAGATATAGTCGTTAATTAAGAAACTTGTTACACTGTGCGCCTATTGTCGACCCAAGCCCGTTTCCCGGCGGCCCCACCCATAGTCGTGTCTCCCGGTGTCGCCCCTATTCCTAGCGCCCGCCCGGCGATGAGGACCCATGACCGTCGTCACGGCTGACCCGGCCGCCCCGATCGATCCGCCGCTTCCCGCCCGCCAGGAAGCCTTCGTCCGCGCCGAACTGATCCGCCGCCTGTTCGAGGGCTCCAAGCAGTCGCGCTACTTCTCCTTCGTGCTGTGGCCGGTGATCGCCGCGATCTACTGGCGGCAGGTCGACCTGCTGATCCTCGCGCCGCCGTTCGTGGCGCACATCTTCGTCACGCTGGGCTTCGACATCCTGCGCCGCCGCTTCAACAAGGCCAACCCGCCCGACGAGGAGGTGATCCGCTGGGGCCGCTGGTTCGCGGCGCTGTCGTTCCTCGCCGGCGCCTGCTGGGGCGTCGCGGGCTACATGCTGGCGTCCAAGGACTTCGAACTGCAGCGCATGCTGCTGGGCCTCGTGCTGCTGGCGACCATCACGACCGCGGTGCCGATCCGCTCGGCCCATCCGCCGACCTTCTATACCTTCGCCGGCGCGACGACGGCGCCGCTGCTGTTCGTGCTGCTGGTCTCGGTCGATCCCTTCTACCAGCTGGTCGGTATCGCCGGCGGCGCCTACGTCGGCCATCTCATGGCCTACGTGCGCGACGTCCATCGCTGGCAGTACGACAACATCGCGCTGGCCTACCAGAAGGAAGACCTCGCCCGCCGCCTGCAGATCGCCTACGACGAGGCGCGCACCGCGCGCGACGCCGCGCTCGAGGCGCAGCGCGAGGCCGAGGACGCCAACCAGGCCAAGTCGACCTTCCTCGCGACGGTCAGCCACGAGATCCGCACCCCGATGAACGGCGTGCTCGGCATGATCGACGTGCTCGACCGCACGCCGCTGTCGGCCGAGCAGCGCGACGCGCTGGGCACGGTGCGCTACTCGGCGCGGGCGCTGCTCAAGATCATCGACGACATCCTCGACTTCTCGAAGATCGAGGCCGGCCGGCTCGATCTCGAGCGCATCGAGCTGTCGACCGTCGAGCTGCTGGAGGGCGTCGCCGAGACGCTGGCGCCGCAGGCCGCCGCCAAGGGGCTGAGCCTGGCCGCCTTCGTCGCCGCCGACGTGCCCGAGCGGGTGATCGGCGACCCGCTGCGCCTGCAGCAGATCCTGTTCAACCTGTTGGGCAATGCCATCAAGTTCACCGAGCGCGGCTCGGTGCGCCTGACGCTCGAGCGCGGCGCCGGCGACCTCCTGCAGGTGCGCGTCGCCGACACCGGCATCGGCCTCACCGAGGAGCAGCAGCAACGCCTGTTCCAGCCCTTCGTCCAGGCCGACAGTTCGACCACCCGTCGCTTCGGCGGCACCGGGCTCGGCCTGTCGATCGTCCGCCGCCTCGCCGAGGCGATGCAGGGCGGGGTCGAGATCGAGAGCCGGCCCGGGGTCGGCGCCACTTTCATCGTCTCGGTGCGGCTCGACGCGGCACCGCCGTCCCGCCCGGCCGACCGGCCGCTGGCCGGCCTCTCGGTCGCCGTCGCGCTGCCCGATCCGCTGGAAGCGCAGGCCGTCGCGCGGCACCTGCGCGACGCCGGCGCCGCCGCGACCCTGTCGCCCCCGGGCACCGCGCCCGGCCTGCGCCTGCCCGGTGCGGCCGAGCCGGTGGCCGTGCCGCACCCGTGGCGGCGCGACGCGCTGGTCCGCGGCGTCGCCCGCGCCGCCGGCCGCACGGTCGCCGACGCCGCGCCGCAGGCGCCGGCCAAGGTGATGCCGCTCAACGGCCGCGTGCTGGTGGTCGACGACAACTCGGTCAACCGCAAGATCCTCGCCCGCCAGCTCGAGCTGGCCGGCGCTTCGACCGACGTCGCGGCGAGCGGCGAGGAAGCGCTCGAGCTGTGGCACAAGGGCGGCTACGACCTGGTGCTGGCCGACCTCCAGATGCCGACCATGGACGGCTTCGAACTCGCCACTCGCATCCGCGCCAGCGAGAAGGCCGAGCGCCGCCAGCGCACGCCGATCCTGGCCGTCACCGCCAGCACGCTGGAAGAGCAGGAGATGCGCAGCCGCGCCGTCGGCATGGACGGCTTCATCACCAAGCCGATCGGGCTCGAGGAACTGCGCGCCACCCTCGATGTCTGGCTGAAGGACGCCGCGGAATGACCCACGAGCTTCCGCCGCCCTACGATCGCGCCAAGCTGGTCGAGCTGTTCGGCGACGATCCCAAGACGCTGGCCGAGGTCGAGCGCGACTTCCTCGACACCGCGCGCGGCGCCGAGCGCGAGATCCGCGGCACCGTCGATTGCACCGTGATCGCCCGCGCCGCCCACCGCCTCAAGGGCGCCTCGGGCATGATCGGCGCGGTGACGCTGCACCGCCTGTCGGAGACGATCGAGCGCACGGCCAAGGCCGAGGACCTGGCGAGCGCGCGCCGGCTGTTCGATCTCCTGAGCCAGGAAGTGCGCCGGCTGGCCGAGCACGTCGGCCAGAACGCGGCATAGCGGGGCACAGCGGGGCGCGTCCGGCGTCCCGCCGGGTCAGCGCGAGACCGGCCGCAGCTTGATGGTCGCCGAGTAGGACAGCAGCCGGCGGCCTTCCTGTTCCAGAATCCCGCGCACGAACGCCAGCGACTTGCCGTGGCGCGGCACTTCCACCCGGGTCGAGATCGGCGCCTGCGAGGTGCCGCCCGACAGGAACTCGGCGGCGAAGGCGACCGTGGTCGGCGCCATGCCGCTCACCAGCCGGGCCGCCCGCGTCACCGCCGAATCGGCGAAGCTCATCATGTAGCCGCCGTGCAGCGCGCCGCCCGAGTTGCACATGTGCGGCAGGGTCGGCTGCACCAGGGTGAAGCCGTCGTCGGCGATGCGGCCGTAGGAGGGCCCGAGGTGGCGCGAGTAGATGCTGGCCTTGGCCTCGTGTTCGAAGCCCGGCGGCACCGACTGGGCGACGGTGACCGCGGCCTTGGCCGCGGCGCTGTCGCGGCGTTCCATCGCCTTGGCGCGTGGCACGTGGCGCACCACGCCCGACCACAGCGCGATGGTGCGGCCCTGCTGGCTGATCGTGCCGCGGGCGAAAGCCAGCCGGCCCGTGACCTGCAGCTGCTCGCCGCTGGCTTCCAGCGGGATGCCGGTGCGGCCGGCATCGACGAATTCGACCGAGATGCTGACGGTCAGCGCGAACGAGGTGTTGGTGCCGCCGTCGGCGGCGCGGCCGGCGACCAGGCAGAGCGCGTAGTCGGCGAAGGCGAGGATCGCGCCACCATGGACGCCGCCCACGTAGTTGCCGTGGCGCTCGGCGGTCGGCAGCACGCAATGGACGCTGCCGGCCGCCATCGGGTCGCCCTGCAGCCGGTAGTAGAACGGACCGACATGGTCCTCGAACGGGTCGGGCGGCGTGAAGACGGAATAGCCGCCAAGATCGATGGCAACGCTGTCGGGCATCCGAAGGGCTCTTGTGAAGCTTCGCGGTGGGGTTCTATTAGATGAAATCCCGATAAGCACAAACACCCACGGAGCGAAACGTCATGGCGCCCGGCCTCCACCTGGTCGACATCTCCCGCGACCGCCGGCCCGGCGGCACCGTGGCGTACGTGACCTTCGACAATGCGCGGCGCCTGAACGTGGTCGGTCCGCCGGCGCTGCTCGACCTCAAGGAGGCCTTCCTCGGCCTCGCGCAGGAAGATGACCTGCGGGCGGTCGTGCTGGCCGGGGCGGGCGGTCGTGCCTTCATCGGCGGCGCCGACATTCACCACATGGCGAAGATGCGCACGTCCGAGGACGGCCGCGCCTTCATCACCATGATCCACCAGCTGTGCCAGGCGATCCGTGACTGCCCGGTGCCGGTGATCGCCCGGCTGGAGGGCTACACGCTGGGCGGCGGGCTCGAGATTGCGGCGGCCTGCGATATGCGCCTCGCCGCCGCCGACGCGCACTTCGGCATGCCCGAGGTCCGGGTCGGCATTCCCTCGGTGGTCGAGGCGGCGCTGCTGCCGCGCCTGATCGGCTGGGGGCGGACGTCGTGGCTGCTGATGACCGCCGAGACGATCGACGCTGCCACCGCCGACCGCTGGGGGCTGGTCGAGCAGGTCGTGCCCGCCGCGGAACTCGATGCCGCGGTCGAGCGCTGCGTCGCCGCCATCGTCGCCGGCACGCCGAAGTCGGTGCGGGCGCAGAAGCGCCTGATGCGCCGCTGGGAACGGCTGTCGCTCGACGAGGCGGTGCAGGCCGGGATCGACTCGTTCGCCCAGTCGGTGGCCGAGGGCGAGCATGTCGAGCGCATGGCTGACTTCATCAACCGTCCGAGGAAAGCATGATCGCCCGCCGTTCGCTGTTGCTGTCGGCTTCCGCGCTGGCCGCCGTGCCCGCGGCGTACGCGCAGGACAAGCCGTGGCCGGCGCGGCCGGTGACGCTGGTCATTCCCTTCACCGCGGGCAGCGGCACCGACACCGTGGCGCGCCTGCTGGCCGAGCGCATAGCGTCGGTGACCGGCCAGTCGGTGGTGGTCGACAACAAGCCCGGCGCCAACGGCAGCATCGCGGCGACGACGGTGGCGCGGGCGACGCCCGACGGCTGCACGCTGATGTTCACCACCAACACCACCCACGCGGCCAACCCCAGCCTGCTGAAGAACCTGCCCTACGACCCGGTCGCCGACTTCGAGTGCGTGGCGCTGATCGGCCTGGCGCCGTTCCTGATCGTCGCCACGCCCAACGCGCCGTTCAACACTGTCCAGGAGCTGGTGGCCTACGCCAAGGCCAACCCCGGCAAGCTGTCGTACGGTGCCGGCACCAGCACCGCCCACGTCTCGGGCGAGACCTTCAACCGGATCGCCGGCATCGACACGTTGCGCGTGCCCTACAAGAGCGCGCCGCCGGCGCTGACCGACGTCATCTCGGGCAACATCCACTACACCTTCATCGACGTCGGCACCGGCCTGCCGCACGTCAAGGCGGGCCGCGTCAAGCCGATCGTCTCGACCTCCAGCCAGCGCTCGCCCAACCTGCCGGACTTGCCGACCCTGCGCGAGCAGGGCATCGAGTTCGACCTCGATGCCTGGTACGCGGTGTTCGCGCCGGCCAGGACGCCGGCCGCCATCGTCGAGCGCATCAACGGCCTCGTCCGCGAGGAGTTCTCGAAGCCCGAGATGCAGGCGCGGATGCGCGACTTCAACGTCATCCTGAAGCTCGGCACGCCGGCCGACCTCGCCGCCTTCCAGAAGGCAGAGATCGCCAAGTGGACGCGCTTCGTCAAGGAAGCCGGCATCGAACCGGAGGGTTGAGATGAGCAACAAGACCGTGCGCGTCGGCTGCCATTCGGGCTTCTGGGGCGACACCGAGACGGCGGCGGCGCAGCTGGTGCGCCGCGGCAACGTCGACTACCTGGTGAGCGACTACCTCGCCGAGGTCACCATGTCGATCATGGCGGCCCAGAAGATGCGCAACCCGCAGCTGGGTTACGCCACCGACTTCGTGTCGGTGGCGATGGCGCCGCTGGCGCGCGAGATCGCCGAGAAGAAGATCAAGGTCGTGACCAATGCCGGCGGCGTCAATCCGCAGGCCTGTCGCGACGCCGTGCTGAAGGCCTGCGAGGCGGCGGGCGTGACGCTCAAGGTCGCCGTGGTGCTGGGCGACGACCTGCTGCCGCGCCTCGACGAGTGGCGCACCCTCGACATCCGCGAGATGGATACCGGCGCCGCCCTGCCGGCGAAGATCGCCTCCATGAACGCCTACCTTGGCGGTTTCCCGATCGCCCGCGCGCTGGCCGAAGGCGCCGACGTGGTGATCACCGGTCGCTGCGTCGATTCGGCGGTCACGCTGGGGGCGCTGATCCATGCCTTCGGCTGGACGATGGACGACCACGACCGGCTGGCGGCCGGCACGCTGTGCGGCCACGTCATCGAGTGCGGCGCGCAGTGCAACGGCGGCAACTTCACCGACTGGCGCTTGGTGCCGGGCTACGACGACATGGGCTTCCCGGTCGCCGAGGTCGAGGAAGACGGCTCGTTCGTGCTGTCCAAGCCCGAGGGCACCGGTGGCCTGGTCACCACGGCCACGGTTGCGGAGCAGATGCTGTACGAGATCGGCGACCCGCGCGCCTACCTCGTGCCGGACGTCGCCTGCGACTTCACCGGGGCGACCTTCACCCAGGTGGGCAAGGACCGCGTGCGCGTCGCCGGCGCGAAGGGGCGGCCGGCGACCGACTTCTACAAGGTCTCCACGACCTGGCCGGACGGCTACAAGCTCAGCTCGATCTTCATGCTGGGTGGGCGCGAGGCGGTCGAGAAGGGCCGCCACTCGGCCGAGATGATCATCGCCAAGACGCGCCGGCTGTTCCGCGAGCGCAACCTCGGCGACTACCGCGACGTCAGCATCGAGATCATCGGCGGCGAGGCGACCTACGGGCCGCACGCCCGGACGCTCGACAGCCGCGAGGTCGTGGTCAAGATCGCCGCCAAGCACGACCAGAAGGAGGCGCTGTCGCTGCTCGGCCGCGAGATCGCGCCGATGTCGACCGGCGGCGTGGTCGGCATGACCGGCAGCTTCGGCGCTGGCCGGGTCTCGCCCTCGCCGGTGATCCGCATGTTCTCCTGCCTGGTGCCGAAGGCGCTGGTGCCGGTGACGGTCGAACTGGACGGACGCACGATCGCGCTGGAAGAGGGGGCGCGGAGCGGCGGCTTCACCACGGCAAGCCTGCCGGCCGAGGCACCGCCCGCCCCGCCGCTGCCGACCACCGGCCCGAACGCCGCCACGGCGACGGTGCCGCTGGTCGCGCTGGCCTATGGCCGGTCCGGCGACAAGGGCGACAACGCCAACATCGGCATCTTCGCCCGCCGGCCGGAGTGGCAGCCGATCCTCGACGCCGAGGTGACGGAGGAGGCTGTCGCCCGGTGGTTCGCCCACCGCATCCAGGGGAAGGTGACCCGCTGGCGGCTGCCCGGCATCCACGGCTTCAACTTCCTGCTGCGCCAGGCGCTGGGCGGCGGCGGCATGGCCTCGCTCAAGGCCGACCCGCTGGCCAAGGCCTTCGCCCAGATGCTGCTCGACATGCCGGTGCGGGTACCGGCAGCGCTGGCGCGGGAACTGGGGGCGGCGGCCGCCGCCTGAGGGGTGGGCAAATGGTGTATCCTGCCCGCCATGAAAGCCCCCTCGACGCGGAATTCCGGCCAAACCGGGCCAACCCCGGACAACGGCCGGGACGACAACCGGGATAAGCGGCTGGCGGACGCCTTGCGCGAGAACCTCCGGCGGCGTAAGGCGCAGGCGCGGGCCAAGCAGGGTGCCGCCAAGACCGCCGAAGACACCGAAAACCAGCCCGAGCGAAGCCCCTCCGAATGAGCATTCTTTCCGACCGCTGGATCCGCCGCATGGCGCAGGAGAAGGGCATGATCGAGCCCTTCGTCGACAGCCAGAAGCGCGAGGGCGTGATCTCCTACGGCCTGTCGTCGTACGGCTACGACGCGCGCGTGGGCAACAACTTCAAGATCTTCACCAACGTCGATTCGGCGGTGGTCGATCCGAAGAACTTCGCGGCCAACTCCTTCGTCGACCGCACCGCCGACGTCTGCATCATCCCGCCGAACTCGTTCGCGCTGGCCAGCACGGTCGAGTACTTCCGCATCCCGCGCGACGTGCTGGTGATCTGCGTCGGCAAGTCGACCTACGCGCGCTGCGGCATCATCGTGAACGTGACGCCGCTCGAGCCGGAGTGGGAAGGCCACGTGACGCTGGAGTTCTCGAATACCACGCCGCTGCCGGCCCGCATCTACGCCAACGAGGGCGCCTGCCAGTTCCTGTTCCTGCAGGGCAACGAGCCCTGCGAGGTGTCCTACCGCGACAAGGCCGGCAAGTACCAGGGCCAGCGCGGCGTCACCCTGCCCAAGATCTGAGGGAGCGGAAGATGGACCGACTCCGCATCAAGGGCGGCCGGCCGCTCAAGGGCGAGATCCTGATCTCGGGCTCGAAGAACGCCTCGCTGCCGCTGATGGTCGCCGCGCTGCTGTCCGACCGCAAGCTGACGCTGCACAACGTGCCGCGCCTGGCCGACATCGACACCATGATCCAGCTGCTCGAGCAGCACGGCGTCGAGGTCACTGCCGGCCCGGGCGAGAACGGCCACGCGCGCGGCACGACGCTGACCCTGCACGCGCCGAAGATCGTCTCGACCACGGCGCCCTACGACATCGTGCGCAAGATGCGCGCCTCGGTGCTGGTGCTCGGGCCGTTGCTGGCGCGCGAGCGCGAGGCCCGGGTGTCGCTGCCCGGCGGCTGCGCGATCGGCTCGCGCCCGGTCGACCTGCACATCGCCGGCCTCAAGGCGCTGGGTGCCGAGATCGACATCGACGGCGGCTACCTCGTGGCCCGCGCGCCCAAGGGCCTGCGCGGCGCCCGCTTCACCTTCCCCAAGGTGTCGGTCGGCGCGACCGAGAACATGATGATGGCGGCGGCGCTGGCCAAGGGCACCACGGTGCTCGACAACGCCGCGCGCGAGCCGGAGATCACCGACCTCGCCGAGTGCCTGGTGGCGATGGGCGTGCCGGTGAGGGGCATCGGCACCGAGACGCTGACCATCGACGGCGTGACCTCGCTGCAGGAGGCCTCGCACCGCGTGATCTCCGACCGCATCGAGACCGGCACCTACGCCATGGCGGTGGCGATGACGGCGGGCGACGTCGAACTGGTCGGCGGCCGGCTCGACCTGATCGAGGCGGCGGTCCAGACTCTGCGCGACGCCGGCGTGACGCTCAGCAAGACCGACCGCGGCTTCCGCGTCCATCGCACCAACGGTGCGCTGCGCGGCGTCGACGTCATGACCGAGCCCTACCCGGGCTTCCCGACCGACCTGCAGGCGCAGATGATGGCGCTGATGACCCGCGCCGAGGGCGCCTCGATGATCACCGAGACGGTGTTCGAGAGCCGCTTCATGCACGTGCCCGAGCTGGCGCGCATGGGCGCCAACGTCACCATCCACCACGAGTCGGCGCTGGTCCGCGGCGTGCCGACGCTGCGCGGCGCCGAGGTCATGGCGACCGACCTGCGCGCCTCGGTGTCGCTGGTGATCGCCGCCCTGGCGGCCGAGGGCGAGTCGACGATCAACCGCCTGTACCACCTCGACCGCGGCTATGAGCGGCTGGAGGAGAAGCTGGCGGCCTGCGGCGCCGACATCGCGCGGATCCGGCGCTGATGGCACCGCTGCGGCTCTCGGCGCTCGACGCCGACGACCTCGCGGTCGTGTCGGCGGCCGTGCAGGACGCCCTGGTGGCGGTGCGCGATTGCGCCTGGCTGAAGGACGAGGGCCGCTTCGTGCTGCTGCTCAACCGGTTCCGCTGGGAGACCGGCCCGGTCGAGACGACCGAGCACAGCCGCACCCATTCCGCCCTTGTTTTCAACGAGGTAACGGCCGTCCGCCACCACGAGATCCCGCTCGGCGAGCCCGACCGGATGCTCGAGTTGCTGGCCGTGGTGCAGGAGGCCCCGGGCTCGGTCACGCTGCGGTTCGCCGCAGGACGGGCCATCCGGCTGGAAATCGGCCGGCTCGCATGCCATTTGGGGGATGTCGGGGAGCCTTGGGCGACCCCGTGGAAGCCCGCCCACCCGGTCGAGTAGCCAGACCGGGCGCGCGGGCCTTCTTTACTTGAAGGAACCTGTCGTCGTGTCGAGCGAAGCCAACGAGAAGCTGATCCTGGCCGTGCCGAAGGGGCGCATCCTCAAGGAGGCCGCGCCGCTGTTCGCGCGCGCCGGCATCCAGCCGGAGGCGGCCTTCGCCGATCCGGACGCGCGCCAGCTGCGCTTCGCCACCAACCATCCCGACCTCGACATCATCCGCGTCCGCTCGTTCGACGTCGCGACCTTCGTCGCCTTCGGCGCCGCCCATCTCGGCATCGCCGGCGCCGACGTGCTGATGGAGTTCGACTACCCCGAGATCTACGCGCCGATCGACCTCGGCATCGGCCACTGCCGGCTGGCCGTCGCCGAGCCGGTCGAGATGGCCGGCAGCGACGACCCGCGGCGCTGGAGCCACGTCCGCATCGCCACCAAGTACCCCGAGGTGACGCGCCGCCACTTCGCCGCGCGCGGCGTCCAGGCGGAGTGCGTGAAGCTGTCGGGCGCGATGGAACTGGCGCCGTCGCTCGGCCTCAGCCACCGCATCGTCGACCTCGTCGATTCCGGCCGCACGCTCAAGGAGAACGGCCTGGTCGAGATCGAGCACATCGCCGACGTGACCTCGCGCTTCATCGTCAACCGCGCGGCGCTGAAGACGCAGCCCGAGCGGGTCGGCGCGTGGATCGACCGCTTCCGCGAGATCGCCCGTGCCGCCTAGGAAACTCGACGCCGCGGCGCCGGGCTTCGAACGCGACTTCCAGGCCTTCCTCGGGCGCAACCGCGAGGCCGACGAGAACGTCGACCGCGTCGCCGGCGAGATCGTGGCCGACGTGCGGGCGCGCGGCGACGTGGCGCTGCTCGAGTACACCAACCGGTTCGACCGCCTGGCCCTCGCCGATGCCGCCGGCCTGCGCATCACCGACGCCGAGCGCCGCGCCGCCGCGGCCACCGTGCCCGCGCACCAGCGCGAGGCGATCGCGTTCGCGGCGAAGCGCATCGAGGCGTTCCACCGCGCGCTGATGCCGAGCGATGTCGACTTCGTCGACTCGACCGGTACGCGGCTGGGGGCCCGCTACCGGCCGGTCGATTCGGCCGGCGTCTACGTGCCGGGCGGCACCGCGGCCTACCCGTCGTCGGTGCTGATGAACATCGTGCCGGCCAGGGTGGCGGGCGTGCCGCGCATCGTCATGGTCGTGCCGACCCCGGACGGTTTGGTGAACCCGCTGGTCATGCTGGCGGCCGAGATCGCCGGCGCCGACGAGGTGTGGCGCATCGGCGGCGCGCAGGCGGTGGCGGCGCTGGCCTACGGCACCGCCTCGATCGCGCCGGTCGACAAGATCACCGGGCCGGGCAACGCCTGGGTCGCCGCCGCCAAGCGCCGCGTGTTCGGCCAGGTCGGCATCGACCTGATCGCCGGTCCCTCCGAGATCCTGGTCGTCGCCGACGGCCGCAACGACCCGGCCTGGATCGCCGCCGACCTGTTGTCGCAGGCCGAGCACGACGCCTCGTCGCAGTCGATCCTGGTGACCGACGACGCGGCCTTCGCCGACGCCGTGGTGGCCGCCGTCGAGGCCGAGCTGCGCACCCTGGCGCGGGCCGAGATCGCCGCCGCGTCGTGGCGCGACAACGGCTGCCTGATCGTCGTGCCCGACCTCGCCGCCTGCGCGCCGATCGTCGACCGCATCGCCGCCGAGCACGTCGAGCTGGCGATGGAGCCGGGCCCGGCCGAGGCGCTGGCCGGCCGCATCCGCCATGCCGGCGCGATCTTCATCGGCCGCCACACGCCGGAAGCGATCGGCGACTACGTCGCGGGCACCAACCACGTGCTGCCGACCTCGCGCGCCGCGCGCTTCTCGGGCGGGCTGGGCGTCGCCGACTTCCTGAAGCGCACCTCGCTGGTGTCGTGCACGCCGGAGTCGCTGGCGGCGCTGGGACCCGCCGCCCTGGCGCTGGCCGAGGCCGAGGGGCTGGGCGCGCATGGCCGCTCGGTGTCGATCCGCCTGAACCGCCGGGGCTGAGGCCGAGCGATGACGACCGACGCTTCCCGCCGCATCGTCGACATCGTGCTCGACGAGGAGTCGGTGTCGCACCGCACGCCCGAGGTCGAGCACGAGCGTGCCGTGGCGATGTTCGACATCCTCGAGGACAACGATTTCTGCCTGGTCGGCGCCCAGCCCGGTCCCTACCGGCTGCGCATCGGCATCTTCGAGCAGCGCCTGCTGTTCGACGTCCGCGACGGCGACGACAACAAGCTGCGCGACATCGTGCTGTCGCTGACGCCATTCCGGAAGGTGGTGAAGGACTACTTCCTGGTCTGCGAGAGCTACTACGCCGCGATCAAGAAGCTGAGCCCGTCGCAGATCGAGGCGCTCGACATGGGTCGCCGCGGCCTGCACAACGAGGGCTCCGAGCTGCTGCGCGAGCGCCTCGAGGGCAAGATCGAGATCGACCTCGATACCGCCCGACGCCTCTTCACGCTGATCTGCGCCCTGTACATCAAGTCGTGACGCGATGGCGATGAACGGACTTCCCGCCAGCGTGCTGTTCGCCTGCAGCGAGAACTCCGTACGATCGCCGATGGCAGAGGGACTGGCCAAGCGGCTCTATGGCCGGGCGGCCTTCATCGATTCGGTCGGCGTGCGCGGCAAGGAAGTCGACGGGTTCGTGTTCGCGGCGCTCGACGAGATCGGCGTCGACGTCCATCACCAGCCCAAGACCTTCGACGACATCGATCCCAGTTCCTACGACCTGATCGTCACGCTGTCGCCGGAAGCGCACCACCGCGCCCTCGAGGCGACGCGCGGCACCGCGGCGGAGGTCGAGTACTGGCCGGTGTTCGATCCCAGCGCCGTCGAGGGCAGTCGCGACATGCGGCTCGACGCCTACCGTCGCCTGCGCGACCAGCTGCTGGCGCGCCTGAAGGTGCGCTTCGGCGCACCTTCAGGGCCCACGGTCTAGCGCGTTCCTAGCGGCCGCTCTCGCTGATGGCGCCCGACCGGTCGATCACCACGATGACGTCGGCCGGGCCCTTGTAGGCGCGGGCGTGCCAGGTGCCGCCATCGTCGCGCACCAGGCTGTTGACGCCGCTGTAGCCGGCGGCGCGGACATGCTCCTTCACCCAGGCTTCCTCGGCGGTCTCGTTGAACGGCGCCACCATGCCCTTGGGGTTGCGTGCGATCGGCGACGACGGGGTCCCGGTGTTCACGGTGCCGGCCGGGCCCGACTGGGCGTGGGCGACCGCCGCGAGGGCGAGCGAGAGGCCGAGAACGGTGGCGGTGCAAGACAGGCGATACATGGCTGATCCTCCTCGTTGCTGACGGGGAACAGCCTTTGGCCGGATTGTGATCGAAATGCGCCCGGCTGCCGCCGCGTCACGCATGGCTGCGTTCCGGCGCGGCGGGCCGCTTGTAAGTACGGCGTAACGCTGCCGTAAGACGACGCCTCAGTTGGCGCCGTGGTACCACGCGCCGCGATGGCCGGTGCGGCGGGCGAGCGGCAGGTTGACGAGGTCGGTGAACACCGAGACCGCGCCGTCGCCGCCCGCGAGGTCGCCCTCGAGCACGTCGACATCGAAGGTCAGCCGGTCGCCCTCGAGCTTCGGCGACTTCAGCACCACCACGGCATCGACGACGCCCTTGGCCTTCGACAGCACCGACACGGTGGCGTTGGGCGGCGTCCTGGCAAAGGAGTCGGGCGCGTTCAGCGTCCACTCTTCCAGCAGGTGGGCGGTCAGCGCGTGACCGGCCGAGCGCACCGGCCGGTCGGCGAAGACGATCGCGTTGGGCGCGACGCCCTCGAGCACCAGCTTGCCGCCGCCGAGCTTGGCGCCCTTGGCGTTGAGCACGATCATCGACGGCACGAGGCGCGGCTGCTGCGGCTGGCCGATCACCTTGGGCGCGTCGCTCGGCGCGGCCGGCGTCGTCGGCGCCTGGGCGAGCGCGGGCAGGGCGAGCAGGGCGGCCGTGGCGAACGCGGCCAGGAAGCGGGTCGAAGTGCGGATCGGGGTCATGGCGGCGGCCCTCAGTAGCACGGCAGCAGCGGCGGGCGGCCGCAGGTCGGCTTGTTGTATTGCTGCTGGTAGCGCGGATCGATGTCCGGCGGCGGCGGCGCGCCGACCGGCCGGTCGTAGCGGTTGTAGTAGCCCGGCGACTGCTGGACGTAGGGATGGGTCGGCGACGGGTTCGACCAGCCGCTGAAGGTGCTGGTGCCGTTCGGATCGCCGATCGCCGGGGTCTCGCCGCCGGTCGTCTGGCTCTGGCCGTAGTAGGTGAAGCCGTTGGGCGAGGTGCCGAACCAGATGGTGTCGATGAACACCGAGGCCGGGCCGTCGGCCTTGCCGAGGCTGCCCTCGAGGACATGCACGTCGAAGGTCAGCTTGTCGCCGTCCAGCCTGGCCGCCTTGAGCACGACCACGACGTCGGCGACCGAGCTGCCGTCCTTGCTGAACACCGACGCGGTGGCGTTCGGTGCGTCCTTGGCGAAGCTGCCGGTGCGCCACAGCTCGACCATCTGCGGCGTCGGCATGTGGCCGACCGTCCGCACCGGGCGGCTGGTGAACATCGTGGCGGTCGGCTGCACGCCGTCGAGCACCAGCTTGTCGCCCTCGAGGCGGCCGGCGCGCGAATTGATCACGATCAGGGCGCTCGAATAGAAGCGGTTGGCCGGCACGCCGATCGTCTTGGGGCCGCTCGCGGCCGCGCTGGTCGTCGGGGCCGCGGGCGTCGCCGGGGCCCCGGGGGCGGTCGTCTGGGCGAGCGCCACGCCGGAGGCCAGGAGGGCGGCCGCCAACAGGCTGCACGTAAGAGGTGCGTTCATTGCGACTGTTCCTTCCTTCCCCGGGCCATCGCAGCCGGGTCCTGTATAGGGGAGGGCGAGGGCGGTGAGAAGGGTGCTGCGGTCCCCGGTTCGTCCCCCGCGGATCAGTTGACTAAACCCCGCCCGAAGCCCATTTTCCGGCCGCTTCGAACCCCCGACATCGCCCCTGGAGGCTGGATGGCCAAGGAAGACCTGATCGAGTTCACCGGCGTGGTGGCCGAGTTGCTGCCCAACGCGATGTTCCGCGTGAAGCTCGACAACGACCACACGATCCTCGCCCACACCTCGGGCAAGATGCGCAAGAACCGCATCCGCGTGCTGGCAGGCGACCGCGTCACCGTCGAGATGACGCCGTACGACCTGACCAAGGGCCGCATCACCTTCCGCTTCAAGTAGGCGTTGAGCGTCCAGCCGCCCCCGCTGCTGCCAACGCCGCTGCTGGTCCTCGCTTCCGCCTCGCCGCGCCGGCTCGACCTCCTGCGGCAGGTCGGCATCGAGCCCGGCCCGATCGATCCCGCCGACATCGACGAGACTCCCGGCCCGCGCGAGTTGCCGCGGCCCTACGCGTTGCGCATGGCCAGGGCCAAGCTGGCGGCCGTCGCCGCCCGGCATCCCGGCGCCATCGTGCTGGCCGCCGACAGCGTCGTCGCCTGCGGCCGCCGCATCCTGCCCAAGGCCGAGCGCGAGGACGAGGCGCGCCGCTGCCTCGACCTGCTGTCGGGCCGCCGCCACCGCGTGTTGGGCGGCGTCGCCGTCGCCGCGCCCGACGGCGCGGTGCGCACCCGGCTGGTCGAGACGGTCGTCTCCTTCAAGCGGCTGACCCCGGGCGAGATCGCGGCCTACCTCGCGAGCGGCGAGTGGCAGGGCAAGGCCGGCGGCTACGCCATCCAGGGCCGCGCCGCCCGCTTCGTCACCTTCCTGTCGGGCTCCTACAGCAACGTGGTCGGCCTGCCGCTGCACGAGACCTGCGCGCTGCTGGACGCCGCCGGGCTGCGGCCATGAGGACCGGCGCGTGACCCGCATCGACCGGCTGATCTGCCATGTCATGCCGAACGCCTTCCTGCTGGCGCTGGTCGAGCAGGGCCGGCTGGTCGACCTGCAGATCGTGCGGCGGGACCGGCCGTCGCGGGTCGAGAGCATCTTCCTCGGCCGGCTCGAGCGGGTGATGCCCGACCTCGACGCCGCCTTCGTCGACATCGGCATCGGCAAGTCGGGCTTCCTGCGCGCCGAGGATCGCGCCGGCATCGATGCCTGGCCGCCGCCCGGCGCGCCGCTGCTGGTGCAGGTACGCCACGACGGTGACGGCGACGGCGGAAAGGGCCCGCGGCTGTCGATGAACCTCGCGGTCACCGGCCGCTACCTGGTCTTCCACCCGGTCGGCAGCGGCATCGGCTTCTCGCGCCGCATCGAGGGCGAGTCCGAGCGCGACCGCCTGCGCGGCCATCTCCAGGGCCATGTCGAGGGACTGCTCGACGGCGGGCTGGTGCTGCGCACCGCGGCGGCGGGCGCCGGCGCCGAGGTGCTGCGCGCCGACGCCGAGCGGATCGCCGAGCGCTGGGAGAAGCTGCGCAAGCTTGCCCTCGACGCCGCGCCGCCGGCCGACCTGTCGGCCCGCGTGGCGGGCGAGCGCGACCCGATCGCGCGGGCGCTGCGCGACCATGGCGCGACGCTGGAAGAGGTCATCATCGACGACCGGGCGATGGCGCGCGCGCTGCAGGACCAGATGGACCGGCTGGGCGAGAAGATCCGGGTGCGCTGGCACAACGGCCCGATGCCGGCCCTCGACATCGACGACGTGGCCGGCCAGGTCGACACCGCGCTGGCGCCGCGCATCGCGCTCGAGAGCGGCGTCGAGGTGCTGTTCGAGCCGGGCGAGACGCTGATCGCGATCGACGTCGACAGCGCCAGCGCCGGGGGCCGGCAGGGCCGGGCGCCGCGCCGGCCGGTCGAGGTCAACCTCGAGGCGGCGCCGGCGATCGCCCAGCAGCTGCGGCTGCGCAACCTCGCGGGCGCGGTGGTGATCGACTTCGTCACGATGCGCAGCAGCTACGACCGCGACAAGGTCCAGGCCGCGCTGGCCGAGGCGATGGCCGACGATCCCGTGCCGACCCAGCTCTACGGCTTCACCCGGATGGGCCACTTCGAGTTGACCCGGGCGCGGCGGGGCGCGACGCTGGCGGCCCAGCTCGAAGCCCTGCAACAGCCGCCCGATGAATGACCGGACCCCGCCGCTGCGCGCCGTGCGCATCGCCGCCAAGTGCCCGACCTGCGGCAAGGCGGTCGCCGAGGCCTACCGGCCGTTCTGTTCCAAGCGCTGCGCCGACATCGACCTCGGCCGCTGGCTCAAGGAGGGCTACCGGATCCCGACCGACGAGGGCCCGATCGACGACGAAAATGGCAGTCGCGGGCCGTCTGGACAGGAGCCCTGACGCGTCCTATAAGCGCGGCCGCCAACGTGGTGCGCCCAGGTAGCTCAGTTGGTAGAGCATGCGACTGAAAATCGCAGTGTCGGTGGTTCGACTCCGCCCCTGGGCACCATTTTCCTTCCATACACGCCGGCTTGAAACGGCCACCCCTTCGGATCGTGGATGAAGGGGATCGCGGCAGCGCGGCTTCCGCGTCACCCCGTCCTACTCGACGCGCAGTTCCCGGGCCGACAGGCGGTGAAGGTCGCTCGACAGGGCCCACGGCGCGAGGTCCGACCGGCCCATCTCGCGAAGCCAGAAGACGCCGAAGTCGTTGGGACCCGCCTTGTCGAAGGTGGCGTGCAGCGCGAGGTCGGCGTCCCTGCCGAGTTCGTGCCGGTGGGTAGCCAGCCACAGGTAGGCGCAGGACGAGTGGCACTGGCTCTCCGCGACGAGGACCGCGCCGGCCCGGTTGAGCAAGCCGGCCATCGCGCGGGCGACCAGCACCTCGCCGCCGCGCGAGGTGATGGCGATGCGCCGGAAGCCGGCGCGCAGCGCCGCCTGCAGATCGAGCGCCAGGTCCGCCGTCATGTCGCCGCGAAGAGCGTAGACCGGGCCGGTCGACGCGACGGTCGCGGCGGCGCTGTCCGTGCGGGAGTCTTCCCGGGCGTTCGTGCCGACCGCGCCAACCAGGCCCTGACCCACGCCTTGCAGCGGCGAGGTCGCCGGGTCGGTCCAGTAACCTCGGGGGAGAGCCGGCGCGGGCGCCGGCCGCTCGGCCGCGGCGTCATCGAGCGCATCCGACAGGACTCCTGGCGTGGCCGGCGGCTGCGCGGCATGGACCGTCACGTGGTTGCAGGTCGTGACGGCCATCACGGCGGCGATGCCGAAGAAGAGAACAGCCCGGTCGATGTCGATCATGTTTCGCTCCGTTCGATGCTGCTCTCTCGCATCGGCACGGGTCCGAGTCCCGGCGTGACCGGTCCGGTTCGGAGACGAGTTCCCGTCCATCCCGGACGAAACCCTGGCGCCCCCGGCGGCAGCGCCGCCAACACGGTGATTCCGGTGGCGCCATTCCATCCGATTCAGCGCCAAATGCAGGGGCCGATCCTCGCGGATCGCCTCTGGCCCGCGTGCCGAGGGCTAGTCGGGGAACCGCTCGACGTGGTGCGCCCGCGCCGGCTCTTGTCGCGCTACTCGATCACTTCGTCGGCCCGGTCGATCAGCGTCGGCGGAACGGTGAGCCCGATCTCGCGCGCGGTCTTGAGGTTGAGGACGAATTCGAACTTGGTCGGTTGCAGCACGGGCAGGTCGGCCGGCTTGGCGCCCCGCAGGATGCGTCCGACCAGGCCGGCGCTCTGCCGGTAGGCGTCGCTGAAGCTCGGTCCGTAGGTGGCCAGTCCGCCGTCGAGCGCGAAAGCCCGCCACTGGTAGATCGCCGGCAGGCGGTGCCGGTTCGCGAGCGAAACGATCTGCGCGCGCTCGCCGGTGAAGAACGGGTCGGCGCCGACGACGAGGCCAGCGACGCGGCTCTCGGCGAGCATCGCGATCGCCTTGGAGATCTCGGCCGCGGTGCCCGCCTCCGCAATGACCATGGGACGCCCGGTTGCCCCGGCGGCAGCCTGGAAGTTCTGCCGCTGGATGTCGGTCGTCGGGCTGCGCTGGTTGATCAGGACGCCGAGCGGGCCGCTCCGCGGCGCGAGGTCGATCATCAGTTCCAGCCGCTTGGCGTCCAGCTCGTGGCTGAGAATCGAAACGCCGGTGATGTTGCCACCCGGCTTGTTGAAGCTGGTGACCAGCCCGGCGCGCACCGGGTCGCTGACCGCGGTGAAGACGATGGGGATCGTCGTCGTGGCCGCCTTGGCCGCCTCGGCCGAGTAGTTGCCGCCGGCCGCCACGATCACCGCCGGGGACAGCCGCGCGAGGTCCTTGGCGAGCGTCGGCAGGCGCTCGATCTGTCCGTCCGCCCACCGGTACTCGATCGTGAGGTTGCGGCCGTCGACGTACCCGGCCTCGGCAAGCCCGGCGAGGAAGGCGGGCATCTGGTCGCGGAGTCCCGCCTGGGAGATCAGGCTGCAGAAGCCGATCACGGGAAGCCTGGGCTGCGCGCTGGCGGCGCGGGACAGGACAGCGGCTGCCCCGAGCGTGCCCATCAATCCTCGTCGCCGCATTCTTCCCGACAGCCTCGCGCAGGTTCCGGGCCCATCTTCATACGCGATGTGCTAACCGGTCAATCAATGACGACCCTCCGCCAGGCCTGGGCGGCGCTGCCGCCCGTCCTCGACATCCTCGAGCCGGTGACCTTCACCGAGGCCGAGTGGTCGGTGCTGGAGCGCCTGCGCGAGGGTTTCGGCGACCGGGCCGCGCACGCGCAACTGCCGCTGCCGATCGCCCGGTTCCGCGACGAGGCCGTGCGCGGGATCTTCGCCGAGGCGGCGCGCTGCGACGACGTCGAGACCGTGGCGATGGACGATCGATGGAAGCCGGCCCCGTCCGACCCGATGGCTGCCTATGCGCGGCGCTTCAACGACGACGTCGACCGGTTGACGCAGGTGCTGGTGCCCGCGGCCCGCTATCGCAAGGGACACTATGCCTGGGGCCGCTTCACCGTGCCGGCGCCGCACGGGCTGCACACCGACCACAGCGCCGAGGACCCGGCGGCGGGCGGCGAACCGATCTGCATCGCCCGCATCGAGACGCTCGGCACCCACTACGTCGCGGGCGATCCCGCGGCCTACGACGCGACGACCCGGCGCAAGCTCGAGGCGCTGCGCTACTGGACGACGATCCCCGAGGGCGAACCGGAGGCGATCTTCGAGGAGCTGCTGGCACAGCGGGTGCTGCGCACCATCCCGGTCAACCACGTCGTGCTGATGGTTGCCGGTAACGGCGGTCCGGCGTCGCTGCCGACCCAGCATGTCGCGGCGCGACCGCCGGAAGGCGGCATCGCCTCGGCGTTCTTCCAGCGCCAGTACCGATTGGCCTGAAGGCCTACCGGTCGCCCAAGGCCTCGCGCAGTCGCGCCGCGGCGGCACGGCCGAGCTCGAGCGGGGCGTCGAGGCCGTGCAGCGTCACGCGCGCCGTCTCGCGCGACGGCGTCTCGACCCGGCGGATGCGGTCGCGGTTGACGATCAGCGAGCGGCCGAGCCGCAGGAAAGGCGGCGCAGGCAGCAGCGTCTCGAAGTGGGCGAGCGTGCGCGCCATCATCAGCGGCGGCTCGCCCTCGACGTGAACGTGGGTGAAGTCGCCGTCGGCGCGCAACGCGACGATGTCGGCGGGACGCGCGACGAGGGTGCGGCGCGGCGTGCGCAGCGCCAGCACGCCGGCCGAGTGTTCCGCCGACGCGAGCGAAGCGGGACGACCGAGCGTGCGGCGTACGCGTTCCAGCGAGTCAGCGAGACGCTCCGGCGCCACCGGCTTCAGGAGGAAGTCGACCGCCTGGACCGCGAACGCCTCGACCGCGTGCTTGGCATGCGCCGTGACGAACACGACGACCGGCGGCGAGTCGAGGCGCGCCAGCAGGTCGAAGCCGTCCTCGCCGCCGCCCAGCTCGATGTCGAGCAGCAGGGCCTGCGGCCGTAGCCGCTCGATCTCGCGGAGCGCGTCGGACAGGCTCTCAGCCTCGCCGACGATCTCGACATCGGGATGAGCCGCCAGCAGGCGCCGCAGCGCCTGTCGCGCGAGGTGCTCGTCGTCGACGATCAGGAGCCTGAGCACGGCGCCCCCTCCAGCGCGAGGCGCGCCACCACGCGGCCGTCCTGTTCAGCCAGGTCGAAGACGTGGCGGCCGGGATAGTGCAGGGCAAGGCGCCGCCGCACGTTGGCGAGCCCGATGCCGGGGCCGTGCCGACGCACAGTGCCGGCGGGGGCGAGGGTGCCGGTGTTGGCGATCGTGACGACGAGCCGGTCGCCGTCGACGCCGATGTCGATCCCGAGCGCCAGCCCGCGCTCGCGTCGACCGTGCTTGACCGCGTTCTCGACCAACGGCTGCAGCAGGAAGCTGGCGATCGGCCGTGATCGCGCCGCGGGGTCGACGGTGACGGTGACCACCAGGCGTTCGCCGAAGCGGGCTTTCTGGACGCCGAGGTACGCCTCGAGCCCGCCGACCTCGGCCTCGACGGTCACCACGGTCCGGCCGATGCCGTCGAGAGAGTGACGCAGGTAGGCCGTGAGATCGCGCAGCATCGCGAGCGCCGCCTGCGGATGCTCGGGGACTTCCTCGGCGATGCCGTTCAGGGCATTGAAAAGGAAGTGCGGGTCGAGCTGCAGGCGCAGCTCCTCGAGTTCGAGCCGCAGCGCCTCGGCCTCGGCCCGGATGGCGTGCTCGTGCTCGGAACGCCGCGCGCGGTCGCTGCGAATCCAGAAGAAGCACAGGCTCCACGCGCCGAGCGCCAGCACGTAGTGGAACCACGGCACCGCCAGCTGCTCCATCGGCGTCCAGTTCGGAATGTCCCAGCCGGCGGCACGGCGCGCCAGGGAACCGGCGCCGACGGCGAGCGCGGCGGCCGTGGCGGACAGCAGGACGACCAGCGCCAGCGTTCGCAGCGTCAGGCGATGGACGAGCCCGAGCCGGTCGTAGAGCGCGCCCAGCCCGGTCGACAGCGCGACGAGACAGGGCAGCACCACGAGGCTGACGGCGAGAGCGAGCGTGGCGCTGTGATAGGTGAACAGCCGGTTGGTGAGGTCGAGGCAGAAGAACAGGCTCCAGCCGACCAGCTGCGCGCGCCAGAACAGCGACAGGCGGCCGGGCCGGCCCTCGCCGATCGGGCGGGACAGGAGGTTGGGCGTGGACACGCGGCGGCTGGCTTTCCGGAATTCCCCGGCGCCATGAAATGACATTTGCCGCATCGCGGCAAGCCAGCGGCCACAGGTTGGTCACCCCGTCCCCGTGACGTTCACCGAATAATCCGCCCGCTTCACCGAGAGTCGGGTCGCGCTCCCTGCCGTCCTGAGATCGAGATGACATATGCCGCGTGGCAGCGGCGCAGGACATGCAGGAGGCAGGCGATGGCGACGGTCGGCTACACCGTGGGAAACAACTGGGGTTCGGGCTTCATCGGCACGATGGTGGTGCCCGGCGGTACGACGGGCCTGCACGGCTGGACGCTCGAGTTCGACGCGGGCTTCGCCATCTCGAACATCTGGGGCGCCGAGATCGTCAGCCACGTCGGCAACCACTACGTGATCCGCAATGCCGCGTGGAACGCCGACGTCGCGGCGGGCGCCCAGGCAAGCTTCGGCTTCCAGGCCTCGACCGGCAGCGGCGGCACCACCGCCACCGGCTTCACGCTGAACGGCACGACCTCCGCGCCGCCACCCGTTCCGACGCCTCCCCCGACACTGGCGGTCGCCGACGCGACCGTGCTCGAGGGCAACAGCGGCACCAAGGATCTCGCCTTCACGGTGTCGCTGTCGGCGCCGGCCAGCGGACCGGTCACGGTGAACTACGCCACCGGCAACGGCACGGCGACCGCGGGCAGCGACTACACCGCGGCCAGCGGGACGTTGAGCTTCGCGGCCGGCGAGACGTCGAAGGTGGTGCGCGTGACGGTCGCGGGCGACACCGCGGTCGAGGCCAACGAGACGTTGACCTTGACGCTGTCGTCGCCCAGCGGCGCGACGCTGGCCGACGGCTCGGCGGTCGGCACCATCGTCAACGACGACACGGCGCCGTTGCCGACCCTCGCCATCTCGGACGCGAGCGTGGCCGAGGGCAGCGCCGGTACGCCGGGCATCGCGACCTTCACGGTCAGGCTGTCGGCCGCCGCGACCACCCCGGTCAGCGTCGCCTTCGCCACGGCCGACGGCACGGCGCTGGCGGGCAGCGACTACGTGGCGCGCGCCGGCACGCTCACCTTCGCGGCCGGCGAGACCAGCAAGACGATCGCGGTCACCGCGCTCGGCGACGCCGCGGTCGAGGCCAACGAGAGCTTCACGGTCGTGCTGTCCAACGCCTCGGGCGCGACCCTGGGCGACGCCAGCGGCACCGGCACGCTGCTCAACGACGACACCGCGCCGGTGGTCCTGCCGACGCTTTCGATCTCCGACGCCTCGGCGGTCGAGGGCAACCCCGGCAGCGGCACGGGGAACGGTCCGGGATGGTTCAGCACCTCGGGCAACCAGATCGTTGACGCGGCGGGTCACTCGGTGCAGCTGGCCGGCGTGAACTGGTTCGGATTCGAATCCTCGACGCTCGCGCCGCACGGACTGTGGACGCGCGGCTACAAGGAGATGATGGACCAGATGAAGGATCTGGGCTTCAACACCATCCGGCTGCCGTTCTCCAACGACACGATCCATGGCGGGGCGCCCAACGGCATCGACTTCTCCAAGAATCCCGACCTGCAGGGCCTGTCGGCGTTGCAGATCATGGACAAGATCGTGTCCTACGCTGGCGACATCGGCCTGCGCATCATCCTCGACCATCACCGCAACGATTCCGGGTCCGGCACCTCGGGCAACGGCCTGTGGTACGACGCGCAGCACAGCGAGGCGCAGTGGATCTCGGACTGGCAGATGCTGGCCTCGCGCTACGCCGGCAACGCCACGGTGGTCGGCGCCGACCTGCACAACGAGCCGTTCGCGGGGACGTGGGGCGGCGGCGGCGCCACCGACTGGGCCGCGGCGGCCGAGCGCGCCGGCAACGCGATCGGCGCGGTCAACCCGAACTGGCTGATCTTCGTCGAGGGCGTCGCGAATTACCAGGGCCAGAGCTACTGGTGGGGTGGCAACCTGATGGGCGTCAAGGATCGGCCGATCGACCTCGATGTCGCCAACAAGCTGGTCTACTCGGCGCACGACTACCCGAACTCGATCTACGAGCAGACGTGGTTCAAGGCGAGCGACTTCCCGGCCAACCTGCCGGCCAAGTTCGACCAGATGTGGGGCTACATCTACAAGCAGGATATCGCGCCGGTCTACATCGGCGAGTTCGGCACCAAGCTGGTCGATCCCAAGGACGCGCCGTGGCTCGACGCGATCACCTCGTACATCTCGGGCGACCTCGACAACAACGGCACCCACGACATCGCCGCCGGCAAGACCGGGGTGAGCTGGACCTACTTCGCGTGGAATCCCAACTCCGGCGACACCGGCGGCATCGTGGCCGACGACTGGCGGACGGTGAACACCGCCAAGATGGCCTACCTGACGCCGATCGAGTTCGACCTCGGCACGGCGGCGTCGGGCGGCGGCGGCGCGACGGCACCGCACCTCGACTTCATCGTGTCGCTGTCGCAGCCGGCGACCGAGGCGGTCACGGTCGACTACCACACCGTGCCGGGCGATGCGGGCAGCGCCGATTTCGTCGCCCAGAGCGGTTCGGTGACCTTCGCGCCGGGCGAGCAGAACAAGACCGTGTCCATCGCGCTGTCGCCCGACACGCTGCACGAGGCCAACGAGACCTTCACGGTGGCGCTCGGCAATCCGCATGCCGCCACCATCGCCGATGGCACGGGAGTGGGCACGATCGTCGACGACGATGCCGCGGCGCCGATCGTGGCGCCGACGCTGTCGATCGCCGACGCCTCGATCGTCGAGGGCGACAGCGGCACCGCGCAGATGACCTTCACCGTCGGCCTGTCGCAGGCGGCCAGCGGCCCGGTGACCGTCGGCTATGCCACGGGCGGCGGCAGCGCGACGTCGGGCACCGACTTCCTGGCGACCAGCGGCACGCTCACCTTCGCGGCCGGCCAGACCAGCAAGACGATCGCCGTCGCGATCGTCGGCGACACCGCGGTCGAGGCCAACGAGACCTTCACGGTGACGCTCGGCAGCGCCTCGGGCGCGACCGTCGCGGATGGCCAGGCCACCGGCACCATCGTCAACAACGACAGCGCCCCGCCGGTTTCCCCGCCCGCCACCTCGCCGGGCTCGCTCGACGCGCACTTCGCGCTGGTCGATTCGTGGAACAGCGGCTTCAACGCCAACGTCACCGTCCACAACTCTGGCGGCGCGACGTCGGGCTGGCAGATCGAGATCGACATGGCCAACCAGATCGCGGACATCTGGAACGCGACCATCGTCAGCCACGTCGGCAATGCCTACGTGATCGGCTCGGCCGCCTGGAACGGCGCGCTGGCCCACGACGGCAGCGCCACCTTCGGCTTCGTCGCGTCGGGCGCCTACACGGCCCCGCCGGTCATCCTGCCGCACGACATCCTCTAGCGGACCTTCGCGGTGTCGTGATGGGCCGCTCTATTGTCGGGTTGCCGGGGGCGTGCAATTGTTTTCGAGCCCTCGGAGATGCCGTTCCATGGTGGATCGCGCCGTCGACGCTCCGCCCCCGGCGGACATCGATCTCGTAACGCTGCAGCCCGGCCAGACGGTCGGCCGCTACCGCATTGTCGCCGTGCTGGGCCAGGGCGGCTTCGGCATCACCTACCGCGCGGTCGATGACGAGCTCGGCCGACAGGTCGCGATCAAGGAGTACCTGCCGGCGGCGCTGGCGGTGCGCAAGGACGGCGTCACCGTCGTGCCGCGCTCGCAGGGCGCCGCCGAGGACCTCGCCTGGGGACGCGAGCGCTTCCTCGACGAGGGCCGGACGCTGGCCGCGCTGCACCGCGCGCCCGGTATCGTGAAGGTCCACGACTTTCTCCAGGCCAACGGCACCGCCTACCTGGTGATGGAGCTGGTCGACGGCGAGACCCTGCTCGACCGGGTGCTGCGCAAGGGCCCGCTCGATGCCGCGGCTATCGATCGGCTGCTGCCGCCGCTGCTCGAGGGGCTCGAGCAGGTCCACGCCACCGGGTTCCTGCACCGCGACATCAAGCCGGCCAACATCCTGCTCGACGCCGCGGGCGCGCCGACGCTGATCGATTTCGGCGCCTCGCGCGCCGCCTTCGCCGACCGCACCCACGCCATGACGGCGATCTTCACGCCGGGCTATGCGCCGGTCGAGCAGTTCACCTCGGCGCCGCAGGGACCGTGGACGGACATCTACGGCCTCGCCGCCACGCTGCACCACGCCATCGCCGGCGCACCACCGCCCAACGCGGTCGACCGCATGCTGGAGGACACGTGCGCGCCGCTCGCCGCCAGCGGCCGGCCGTTCCCGCGCGGCCTGCTGGCCGGGATCGACGCTGGCCTCGCGGTCCGCGCCGCCGACCGTCCGCAATCCGTCGCCGCCTGGCGGCGCATCCTGGCCGGCGATCCCGCGCCGGTGGAGACCGTGCGCATGGCGCCCGCTGCCGCGCCTGCGCCTGCGAGAGCGAGCGGCGCCGGGGTCAAGGTCGCCGCGGCCGCCGCCGTGCTGGTCCTCGTGGCGGGCGGCGGATGGCTGGCGCTCGGGTCGGGCGGTTCCGCTCCTCCCGCCGCATCCTCGGTTGCCCCACCCGTCGCCGCAGCGGTCGTCGCGGCCGCGGTGCCCGCGGGACCGGCCCCCGCGCAGCAGGAACTCGAGCAGGCCCGCCGCGCCCAGCAGGCCGCGCAGGACGAGGCGGCCCGGTTGCGCGCCGAGGCCGACGCGCGACGCAGGCAGGACGAGGAGGCGGCCCTGCGGGCGCGCATCGAGCAGGAATTCAAGGACAAGGCCGCGGCGGAGGAAGCCACGCGCAAGCAGGCCGCCGAGGCCGCCGCCGTGAAGGCGCAGGAAGAAGCCGCTGCGCGCCTGCGCGCCGAGGAGGCGGACCGCAAGGGCGCGGAAGCGGCGGAGACGGCGTTGCGGCTCGGGCAGCCGGACCGCCAGCGCCTCCAGGTGGCGCTCACCGCGCTCGGCTTCGCGACCGGCGCGACCGACGGCATGTTCGGTCCCCGCACCCGGGAGATGATCGCCGCGTGGCAGGGCAAGGCC
>JAIUOX010000191.1 GCA_020160955.1 Pseudomonadota bacterium | reverse complement strand
GCGCGGCGTGGCGCTGGGCCCCGGCGAAGCGCACGCGCGGGCCGAGCGGCGCCATCATCGCCTCGACCGCGGCGCGCTCGCGGCCGTCGCCGACCAGCATCGCCTGCCAGCGCCGGTCGGCCAGCAGGCCGAGCGCGTCGGCCAGCACGCGGTACGAGGCGAGCTTGTCGCGCGTGCGCATCATGCCGACGCTCAGCAGCACGGGAGGATCGTTGTCGTGGTGCGCCACCGCCGCGAACGGCGCGATGTCGATGAACGGCGGCAGCCACGCCTGCCGCGCCCCCGGGTGCAGCCGCGCCTTGACGCCCGGCATGTCGCGCGGGTTGACGGTCAGCACGAGGTCGGCGGCGGCCAGCGCGCGTTCGACCGCGCGGTGGCCGAGCCGCGTCGGCCCCATGGCGCGCCGGTGGGCGTGCGAGGCCTCGACCAGCACGTAGGGGATGCCCAGCGCGCGCGTCACCAGCGGCCCCAGCCAGTCGGGCTTGCGGTAGTAGCAATGGTAGGTGAGCCACAGGTCGTAGCGCTCGGGATGGCCGGCCGGCAGGGCCCGCCAGCGCGCGACCAGCCGCGCCGCCTGGCGCCGCGCCCGGCGCTCGAACGCGAGGTGCTCGTCGGTCGCGGGCACGCCCGGCGGAACCCGGCTGGACGCCGGCATGACGACGCGGTGGCCGAGTCGCCGCAGCAGGCGCTGCAGGCCGCGCGCCATCTCGCGATCGCCCGAGGGCACGTCACTGTCGGGCGGCTTGAGCGGCGTGTGCAGGAGCACGCGCATGGTCACTCCGCGGCGCGCGCCTCGGGTTGCGCCGTCCCGTCGCCCGGCCTCCCGGCGAGGGCACCGGCGATCCAGTCGACGCCGGTGTCGTAGGAGAAGCGCGTGCGCACGATGTCCGACGCGCGCGCCGCCAGCCGCAGCCGGAGATCGGGGTCGGCGATCATGCGCGCCAGCGCCGCCGCCAGCGCGGCGGGATCGCCGGGCGACACCAGCAGGCCGTTGTCGCCGTCGTCGACGAACTCGGCGATCGCCGCCGCCCGCGTCGCGACCAGCGGCACGCCCTGGTGCGCGGCTTCCATCAGCACGTTGGGCAGGCCGTCCTGGTCGCCGTCGCTCGCCTTCTTGCTGGCCAGCACGAAGACGTCGGCGCGGCGCAGCGCGGC
The DNA here is from genome assembly GCA_020160955.1 of Pseudomonadota bacterium. Classification (GTDB taxonomy): domain Bacteria; phylum Pseudomonadota; class Alphaproteobacteria; order Reyranellales; family Reyranellaceae; genus Reyranella. The sequence goes on along the minus strand of JAIUOX010000191.1, from coordinate 3,743 downwards.
GAACACCTCGGCCTGCGGCTGGGCGCCTAGCCAGCGGCAGCGCCCGGCGATGCCGAGGCGCTCGGCCCGCGCCTTCAGCGCGTCGCCCAGCTCGCCGCCGCCGACATGCTCGAACCGCCAGTGCAGCGTGTCCGGCACCCGCGCCAGCGCATCGAGCAGGTCGTCGAAGCCCTTCTTCTCGACCTTGCGGCCGATCGACAGCACCACCACCGGGTCGGCCGGGTCGCTGCCGTCGCGCCGCGAGCGCGCCGGCTGCGGCGGCGGCAGGTGGGCGAAGTCGAGGCCGTGGTAGACCAGCTTCACGCGGTCGGGCCGCGGCGACAGTTCGCGCAGGCGGGCCGCGCCCAGCGCCGTGCAGGTCACCGCCCAGTCGCAGTCGGCCAGCTTTTCCGCGATGTCCCAGGGTTCGCTGGTCCAGATGTCCTTGGCGTGCGCCGACACGCTCCACGGCAGGCCGCGCACCAGGGCGGCGTAGCGTGTCACCGAGCACGGCGTATGGAGGAAGTGGGCGTACAGCCGCTCGACGCCGGCCGGCAGCTCGGCCGCCAGCACCAGCGCCTGGCCGAAGCGGCGCAGCCGGTTGGCGGTCGGATCGCGCCGGAAGTCGGCGCGGAACGCGGCGGCGGCGGCGGCGTAGCCGGGCAGGCGGCGGGCGATCCGCCACGCCTGCCGGACGCGCGGCCGGTCGTCCTCGAGGTACTCCGGCAGGTAGACGACGGGCGCCTGCACGCGGTCGTGCACCGGGTGGCGATGCGCGTCGGTCGGCCGGCGCAGCGACCAGATCTCGAGCGCGAGGCCCCGCGCTTCCAGCCCGGCGATCTCCTGGGCGATGAAGGTCTCGGACAGGCGCGGCCAGCCCTTGAGAACGACCGCGACCCGCGCGGCGCCAGCGGACGACATGACGGTGCCGGGATCAGGTCCTGGCGCGGGCCGGCGGCGCGGCCGGGGGCGCGGGCACGGGCGGCGGCGCCTGCTCGAGCGAGGCCGGCCCGCGTTGCCGCTGGCCGAACTGCTTGGCGACCAGGCGCCACACGTTGGGCAGGCCGTCGAGCAGGCCCGGCACGACGACGTCGCTCGGCAGGCCCTGCTGCGGCAGCTGGCGCAGCGCGGTCGCCATGTCGAGCGGGTCGCGGCCGCGGTCGGCGTCGAGCATCTCGACCAGCCCGACGTTGCGCGCGGCGCGGGCGCGGATCAGCTGTTCCTGGCGTGGCCGGGTGCGCGGCACGATGATCGCCTTCTTGTCGAACGACAGGATCTCGCAGAACGTGTTGTAGCCGCCCATCGCCACCACGCCGGCGGCGCGCTGCATCAGGGCGCCGAGGTTGTTGGTGAAGGTCAGGGTGCGGATGTTGCGGAACTTCGACGAGCGTTCCTTGAAGTTCTCGCGCGCCGCGGCCGACATGAACGGGCCGAACACGATCACCGCGCCGTAGGGGATGTGCGGGTCGCTCTCGTAGGCCGACAGCACCCAGTCGACCAGGTCCTCGCCGTCGCCGCCGCCGCCCGGCGTCACCAGGATGAACGGCACGTCGAGCTCGTCGACCTCGTGCGGCACGTCGGCGTGCAGCGGCAGGTCGCGCCGCAGGTAGCCGGTGTAGACCATCTTGTGGCGCACCGACGGCGGCACCTCGATGCCGGTCAGCGGCTTGTTGATCTGCGGCAGGCCGTAGATCCAGATCTCGTCGTAGAGGTCGCGCAGCGCCGGCACGACGCTCTTGCGCTCCCATTCCTTGCGCAGCGCCTCGGGCTCGTCCATGACGTCGCGCAGGCCCAGCACCAGCGGCGTGCCGCGTTCCTTCAGGAGGTGCAGGGTCGGCACCACCTCGCCGCGCAGGCCGGTCGGCTCCTTGTCGACGATGAACAGGTCGGGCCGGTAGATGTCGGCGGTGTCGCGGATGATGCGGGTGCGCATCTCCATCGTGTGCTCGACCCCGACCCGCAGGTTGGCCGAATCGTAGTTGCCGTCGATCTGCTTGACGACGCCCGGGATGCGCACGAAGTCGATGCCGGAGCGGAATTCGTAGGAGCCGATCACCGGCGACCCGGAGACGATCAGCACCGAAACGGTGGGATCGGCGGCCACCAGGGCGTTGGCGATCGTCCGGCAGCGGCTCACATGGCCAAGGCCGAAGGAGTCGTGGCTGTAGAGCAGCACACGCTTGGACCGGCTGTGGGGCATCGGGGCACTCTCTCCTTGCCGAAGCGCGTCCTGCCCCGACCGGTGAACGGCGCCAGTATGGCATATCGTGGCCAGACGGGCGAACCGCACAAAATATCAAATGAAATCAAGGGACTGATCTACTATAGGTGGGGACACGGTCCAGCGGACGGACTGACGCAGCGCAGAGCCATGCAACGCAACCTGTTCTCCTACATCTGGCGGCACTCGAGGCCCGAGCAGGTTGTCATCCTGAGCCTCGTGATGCTGGCCCAGGTCTTCTACTTCCTGTCGCTGACCGTGCCGAAGGACATCGTCAACAACGGCATCCAGGGCAACGCCTTCAAGCATTCGCAGACGATCCCGTTCCTCGTCTGGGAGCTCGACCTGTCGCGCATCCTGCCCGGCAAGGTGCTGCGCATCTTCGACGGCTTCCAGGTCGACCAGCTCGGCTACCTGGTGACGATGAGCTTCGTGTTCCTGGGCGCGGTGGTCATCAACGGCCAGTTCAAGAAGAGCATCAACACCCAGAAGGGCCGCATGGGCGAGCGCATGCTGCGCCGCCTGCGCTACGAGCTGTACGACCGCATCCTGCGCTTCCCGCCGGCCCACTTCCGCAAGGTCAAGCAGGCCGAGCTGGCGACCATGGTGAAGGACGAGGTCGAGCCGCTCGGCGGCTTCATCGGCGACGCCTTCGTCCAGCCGATGTTCCTCGGCGGCCAGGCGCTGACCGCGATCTTCTTCATCATGCTGCAGAACTGGCTGCTCGGGCTGATCGTGATCGCGCTGCTGGCGGCGCAGATGATCATCATCCCGCGGCTGCGCAAGCCGGTGCTGGTGCTCGGCCGGCAGCGCCAGATCTCGGCCCGCCAGCTGGCCGGCCGGATCGCCGAGACCGCCGACGGCGTGCACGAGATCCACGCCCACGGCGCCGCCAACTACGAGCGCGCCGACATCTCCGAGCGGCTGGGCGCGATCTACAAGATCCGCTTCGACCTCTACCAGAAGAAGTTCGCCGCCAAGTTCTGGAACAACCTGCTCAGCCAGTCGACGCCGTTCGCGATCTACCTGGTCGGCGGCTACTTCGCGATCACCGGCCAGATGGACGTCGGCGCCGTGGTCGGCGTGCTGCTCGCCTACAAGGACCTGCCGTCGCCGATCAAGGAGCTGATCGACTGGGACCAGCAGCGCCAGGACGTCCAGATCAAGTACGAGCAGGTGATCGACCAGTTCCAGCCCGAGGGCATGATGCCGCCGGAGCTGCAGGCGCTGCCCGACGGCCCGCCGCCGCCGCTCGGTCACGAGCTGGCGCTGACCGGCGTGACGGTGTCGGAGGACGGCCGGGTCAAGCAGCTCGACAGCGTGTCGCTGGTCCTGCCGACCGACAGCCGCGTGGCGGTGATCGGTGCGCCGAGCTCGGGCAAGGACGTGCTGGGCCAGGTGCTGGCGCGCCTCGTGCTGCCGAGCGCCGGCACCATCAAGATCGACGGCCAGGACTTCTTCCAGCTGCCCGAGTACGTGCTCGGCGCGCACGCCGCCTACGTCGGCCAGGAAACCTACCTGTTCCCGCTGTCGGTGCGCGACA